>CAYQDX010000265.1:0-4669 GCA_964416345.1 uncultured Ectothiorhodospiraceae bacterium | reverse complement strand
TTGGCGGCCGCAATCATGGCGCGCATCAGCATCAGCATCAGCATCAGCATCAGCACCAGCACCGGGTCCACGGGAGGTGGGGCGACCGGAGGCGGCGGCGGATCGGCACCGGGTGCCGCCGGCGGCATGGTGCGCGCGGGCGCAGCGCCGGTGGCGGGTGCCCGCGCAGAGGCTTGGGTGAAATGCTCGTAGGCCGCGATGGCCACGCCCAGCAGTCCTAAGCCGGCGGTGACGCCGAGGCTGCTGCCGCGGCCCTCGCTCACGGTACCGGAAAGCAGGGTGCCCAGCAGGCGCTGTAGGTCGAGCATACGAATCTCCCTGGGCTGATGAATGGAGATCGTGGGCGCACCGGTGTCGCCGAGGCGCGTCCGGCGAATGCTACCATACCGAGGCCGCACTGGTCGGTCGCGGCCGGGCTTCGACCGGGAGCATGAGCCTTGCGAAAAATCTACACGGCCGTTCTTCACCTCCTGCTGCCACTGGTCGGCCTGCGCCTATTGTGGCGGGGCCTGCACGACCCCGGCTATCTCGAGCGCTGGCAGGAGCGTTTCGGCTATTTCGATGCCCGGCGCGGGGACGCCAGTGCCATCTGGATCCACGCCGTGTCCATGGGGGAGGCCCAGGCGTCGGTGCCGTTCATCAAGGCGCTGCGGGAGTCCTATCCGGAAGCACCGCTCGTGGTCACGACGACTACGCCGACGGGGTCCCATCGGGTGCGCGACTGCTTCGGGGCCAAGGTGTTCCACGTCTACGCCCCCTACGATCTACCCGCCTCCGTGCGACGCTTCCTGGAGGGGGTGCGCCCCAGGCTGGCGGTGATCATGGAGACCGAGCTGTGGCCGAACCTGTTTGCCGCCTGCCGCCAGGCCGGGATTCCGTTGCTGCTGGCCAACGCCAGGCTATCGGAGCGCTCGGCATTGCGCTATGCCCGGGTCCGTCCCCTCATTGCCGAGGCCCTTCAGGGCGTGGCTGCGGTGGCGGCACAGACGGCCCAGGACGCCCGGCGCCTCATCGCCCTGGGCGCGCCAGAGGAGCGGGTACGGGTCGTGGGCAGCACCAAGTTCGACGTGCGCCTACCCGCCAGCCTGCAGGAAGAGGCCCAGGTGCTGCGTCGCGATTGGGGTGTGGCACGCCCGATCTGGATTGCCGCCAGCACCCATGAGGGCGAGGACGAGATGGTGCTGGAAGCCTTCGATTGGCTGCGCCAGGTGCTGCCGGACACGCTGCTGGTATTGGTGCCGCGACACCCCGAGCGCTTTGCCAAGGTGGCAGCGCTGTGCCGTCGAGCCGGCTACCGGGTGGTGCAACGCAGCCAGCACCAGGCCTGTGCCGGCGACACCGAGATCTATTTGGGTGACACCATAGGAGAGCTGTCGCTGTTCTACGCCGCCTCCGATGTCGCCTTCGTCGGCGGCAGTCTGGTGCCGGCGGGCGGCCACAATCCCCTGGAGCCTGCAGCGCTGGGGGTTCCGGCGGTGTTCGGGCCGCACATGTTCAACGCCGAGAGCAGCGCCGACCTCCTCTTGGAGGCAGACGCCGCGCGCCAGGTCACCGGCTCCCTGGGGTTGGCCCACGCCGTGGAGATCTGGCTCAAGGACGCCAACCTGCGCTACGCGGCGGGTGAGCGCGCTCGCTCCGTGGTGGAAAGCAATCGCGGAGCGCTGGAGACCTTGATCACGCTGGTCGGGCCGCTACTGCAGGGCAGTGGCCCTACCCCAGAGCGAAGATCCTGAGCTCAGGGCTTCTGCAGCCAGCCATTCACCTCGGTCAGGTCGTCGGGGCTCAGAGTCCCGGCGGCCTGCTTGAGCTGCAGGATGTTCAGGATGTAGCTGTAGCGGGCCGCGGCATAGTCGCGCCGGGCGCGAAACACCTCTTGCTGGGAGTCCAGCACCTCGACGATGGTGCGGGTGCCCACGTCGTAGCCGGCCTCGCTTGCCTTCAGCGCCGTCTGGGTCGAGACCAGAGCCTGCTTCAGGGCCTTGACCTGGCTGATGCCGGCCTGCACCCCTAGGTACGCCTGGCGAGTTTGACTCTCGGTGGAGCGGCGGACCTGCTCCAGGCTCTGGACGGCCCGATCCATCAGATAGCGACTCTGGCGCACCTGGGAGTCCACCAGCCCACCCTCGTAGATGGGCACGTTGAGCTCCAGACTGAGGGCGGTGGTGTCGGTGTCGGACGTGCCGAAGGTGCCTCCGCCGGTGATGGAGCGCGTGTTGCTGGCCACCAGATCCAGGGTGGGATAATGCCCGGAGCGGCTACGATCGATGTCTTCCCGGGCAATCTCGGCCCCGAGCTTGGCCGCCACCAGCTGCCAGTTGTGCTCCAGGCCGGTATTGACCCATTGGGCGATGTCGCTGGGCTGAGGCACCACCAGCGGCAGCTCGTCGCCCAGCGCCGCAATCTCGGCGAAGTATTGGCCGGTAATCTCTCGCAGGGTCTCACGGGCCGTGTCCAGGCCATTCGTGGCCTCAATCTCCTGGGAAACGGCCAGGTCGTAGCGGGCCTGCGCGTCGTGGACGTCGGTGATTGCAATGAGTCCGACATTGAAGCGCTGCTGAGTCTGCTCGAGCTGGCGGGCGATGGCCGTCTTCTCCGCGCGAGCGAACTCCAAGCTGTCCTTGGCGCCCAGCACGTCGAAGTAGCGCGTCGCGACGCGCACGATGAGGTCCTGCTCCGCCGAGGTGTATTGGGCGTCGGCCTGCTTCACGCTGAGATCGGCCTGTCGGCGCTGCACCAGTAGATCCCGGCGGTATACGGGCTGGGTGAGGCTCAGTGTGTAGCCCCGGCTGTTGAAGTAGTTGACGCCGGTGCTGGTGAATCCAGATTCTTCCGTGTCCAGCCGGTTGCCGGTCACATCCGCGCTCAGGCTCACGCGCGGACGCAGCGCGGCCCGGCTCTGTGGCAGGGATTCATAGGCGGCCCGGCGCGCAGCCTCGGCGGCGCCGAGCTGGGGATCGCTGGTCAGCGCAAGACGGTAGATCGCAAGGAGATCCGTGGCGGATGTTGGGGCGTCAGCCGCCAGTACCGGGCTCACCGCGACCGTGGCGACGGCCAGCAACAAATTGCGCAACTTGATCATGGCAGAGCTCGTCCCTATGGGTGTAGGGTTCTGGCTCCCGGAGAAGCCCGCCGCGCTAGAACAGAAACCTCTGTGGCTGGCGGGCATTGACCAGGGCCGGGATGTCGGTCTCGAATAGAGACTCCACGGTCCAATCGCGCTCCCCGACCCGGGTGACCAGCCGCGCCTCCATGACCGGAGCCTCACCGACCACCACGAACATGCGACCGCCTACCCGAAGACTGTTCTGAAACTCGGCGGGCAGGAGCGGCAGGGATCCGGTCACCGCAATCACGTCGTAGGGACCTTGCTGGGGCCAGCCCGCGGAGGCATCACCGGACTGCAGGCTGACATTGTCGATGCCGTGGGCTGCCAGGCGCTGGCGGGCGGCTTCCAAGAGGTCTTCGTAGATCTCTACCGAATAGACCTGCTTGGCACGGGCTGCGAGCAGGGCCGCTAGGTAGCCGCTTCCGGTGCCGACCTCCAGGGCGCTGTCGGCGGGTCGGATATCGAGGGCCTGCAGCAGGCGCGCTTCCACGCGCGGCGGCATCATGACTTGCCCGTAATCAAGCGGTATGCTGGTGTCGGCAAAGGCCAAGTTGCGATATCGCGCCGGGACATAGTCCTCCCGCGGCGTGCGGGCCACGAGGTCGAGGACCCGTTGATCGAGCACCTCCCAAGTGCGGATTTGCTGCTCGATCATATTGAATCGAGCCTGCTCGACGTCGAACTCCACCATGCGTGGCACCTCTACATAGAGTCCCGAGACCGGGAAGGTTAAGGGGTTTGTGCGGGAGTGGCAAGCTGCCTGAAGGGAAGGGCTGCCCCGCCCCGAGTGCCGTCCGACGCAGTGTCCGCCAAGCTCAGCGGTTATTCACAGGGCGGCGGAGAACTGTGCAATCATATGCGCTTGCGCCTGCGGACGGACAGGCCGGATTAGAGAGGAGCGAGCATGAGTGCAATTCCCAAGCAGTCCACGAGCAGCCCACCCCCCGCATCGAGCGCTGGCGTCCAGCCCTTTCCCAGCTCCCGTAAGATCTATTCGAGCGGTAGCAGGGTAGGCCTGCGGGTGCCCATGCGCGAGATCCTGCTGGCAGACACCCACGTGGCGACGGGCGTGGAGTCGAATCATCCCGTCACCGTATACGATTCCTCCGGTCCCTACACCGACCCCGATGTGGTCATTGATCTGCGTCGAGGTCTGCTGCCTCTGCGTGAGGACTGGGTCGTGGAGCGCGGCGACACCGAGCGCCTGCCGGCGGTGAGCTCGGAGTACGGTCGCAAGCGTCAGACAGATCCGGCGCTGGCCGCGCAGCGCTTCCCCCACCTGCGCCGCCCCCGGCGGGCGAAGGCGGAGCACAACGTAACCCAGATGCACTACGCCCGGCGTGGGATCGTGACACCCGAGATGGAGTTCGTCGCCCTGCGCGAGAGCATGCGCCTGGAGCAGGCGCTGCTGCGCCAGCATCCAGGCCAGGCCTGGGGCGCTGCACTGCCCGGCGAGATTAGCCCCGAGTTTGTGCGGGCCGAGGTGGCCAGAGGGCGCGCCATCATACCGGCCAACATCAATCACCCCGAGCTGGAGCCGATGATCATCGGCCGCAACTTCCT
>CAYQDX010000264.1:0-5894 GCA_964416345.1 uncultured Ectothiorhodospiraceae bacterium | reverse complement strand
GGGCTGCGCGACGAGGGCTTCCATCCACTGGGAGGTGGCGCCACGCGGTGACAATTGTCTACAAACCTTAAACATTCGTAATTTGATGCAATCGCGCTACTGGCCTAGATTGGCAATCCGGCGATCCCGGGGCTCAAGCCCAGCCCGCAAACCAGGATGAAGCGCGAAATGAATCTCCGTCGACAAGCATTCTGGTCGTCGTGGCTGGCAAGCCTTCCACTGGCGGGGCTCGCTGTTTCCAACGCAGCGCAGGCAGTTCCGCTCTATGCACGCCAGACGGGTCTGCCCTGCTCCCAGTGTCACACGGTGTTCCCGGAGCTCACGCCCTTCGGACGGGAGTTCAAGCTCGGCGGCTACACGCTCAGCGACAACAAGCCCGGCAAGATTCCGCTGGCCGGGATGATCCTGCTCTCCCGCAGCGACACACGACACTCGGATTCCACCGGCACCGTGAGCTTCGACAAGGATGGTAAGGTCACCGCCCAGGAGCTCAGCCTATTCACTGGCGGCAAGATCACGGAGCACGCGGGAGCCTTCGTCCAGGCCACCTACGACGCCATCGAGAAGACCGGTGGTCTGGACCAGACCGATCTGCGCTATGCCTCCAATTTGAGTTTAGGCAAGAATAGCGAAATGGCCTGGGGCGTCAGCGTGAACAACAACCCCACGGTGCAGGATCTGTGGAACTCCACGCCAGCCTGGGGCTTCCCATTCGCCGACTCTCCCGGTGCACCCACTCCCGCCGCCGGGACACTCATCGAGGGGGGACTGGAGCAGCAGGTGGGCGGTGTCGGGCTCTACGGCATGCTGAACGACTGGCTCTACGGCGAGATCAGCTTGTATCACACCGGTCGCAACGGACTCGGCAAGCTGCTGACCATAGGCGACACCATCGACACGGTGATCGATGGGGTGGCGCCCTACTGGCGCCTGACGGCGCAGCACGAGTGGGGCAGCAACTACCTCTCGGCCGGCACCTTCGGCCTGCAGGCGGATGTGTTTCCGGGCGGCGCGACCAGCGGACCCAAGGACAAATTCACCGACTATGGTATCGACGCCCAGTACCAGCACATCACCGATCCGCATATCGTCAGCGCCGAGGCCTCCTGGATCCACGAGCGCCAGAACTGGGATGCGAGCCATCCTGCCGGTGACGCCGCCAACGGCTCCGATCACCTGAACAGCTTCCACGGAACGCTGAGCTACTTCTACCAGCGCAAATGGGGCGGCACGCTCGGCTATTTCGCCACCAACGGCAGCACCGACACCGGCCTCTACGCCCCGGACCCGGTGGAGGGCAGCCTGAGCGGCAAGCCCGACAGCCGCGGCTACACCCTGGAGCTGGACTACCTGCCCTGGGAGAAGGCCCGCATCGGCGTGCAATACACCCACTACGCCAAGTTCAACGGCGGCGACAGCAACTACGATGGCTTCGGCCGCAGCGCCTCCGACAACGACACGGTATATCTGTACACCTGGCTGCTGTTCTGATTTTTCAGTGCGAGCGTCCTTCGACCCTTTCGTGTTCCGAGCGCCGGGGTAGGGCGGTGATGGGGTGAAGTTGAGATCCTTTGGCTCGATCCCCTCACCCTGCCCCTCCCGGCCGGGAGAGGGGACGCTTCGGCTGGGGTGGCGATGGCGGTCGGTGCCTGAGGCTGATCCTCAAATGGCAAGCCAGGGAAATGCGACGGCGCGTCTGATTTCCGCGCCTCTGCGGCAGCGGTCTCAGCGCCCTCTCCCGGAGGGCGAGGCGGTCAGGCCGGCTGATGCGGTGCGCTGCCGCTCGCGCCACAGGCCCATGACCACGCGGTAGCCGAGCAGCAGGGCCAGGATGGCGCCGTAGAGCAGGGGCTCGCGCACGTCGGCCTTCACCAGCATGTAGTAGTGCACCACGGCGCCGATGCCGATGAGGTACACCAGGCGGTGCAGGCGCTTCCAGCGGCGGCCGCCCAGGCGCCGCACCATGGCGTTGGTGGAGGTCACGGCCAGGGGAATCAGCAGGGCGAAGCAGGTCATGCCGATGGTGATGTAGGGGCGCTTGAGGATGTCCGCCAGGATCTCGCCCCAGGCGAAGAACTGGTCCAGCACGACGTAGCTCAACAGGTGCAGGGTGGCGTAGAAGAAGGCGTAGAGCCCCAGCATCCGCCGCACCCGTATGAGCCAGACCCAGCCCAGCCGCTCCCGCAGGGGGGTGACCGCCAGGGTGATCAGCAGCATGCGCAGGGCCCAGTCGCCGTTGTAGCGAATGATCGCTTCGATGGGGTTGGCACCCAGGCCGCCGCTGACCGCGCGCCATCCCAGCCAGGCCAGGGGCAGCAGGCAGGCGATGAGCACGGCAGGCTTCAGCCAGCGGTTGGGCTGGCCGCCGACTTTGCTACGGGGGCGCATCGGTCAGAAATTCTTCTTCAGGTCCATGCCGGTATAGAGGGACGCCACCTGCTCGGCGTAGCCGTTGAACATCAGGGTGTCGCGCTTGAAGAAATCACCGATGCGCCGCTCCCGCTTCTGGCTCCAGCGGGGGTGGTCGACTTTCGGATTGACGTTGGCGTAGAAGCCATATTCCGTCGGCGCCCGCTGATTCCAGGTAGTGACCGGCTGCTGCTCGATCAGGCGCAGGCGCACGATGGACTTGATGCTCTTGAAGCCGTATTTCCACGGCACGATGAGGCGCAGGGGGGCCCCGTTCTGGTTGGGTAGCACCTTGCCGTACAGCCCGACCACCAGCAGGGCGAGCGGATGGGTGGCCTCGTCCATGCGCAGCCCTTCCCGGTAGGGCCAGTCCAGGGCCGGCACCCGCTGTCCGGGCATCTGCTTGGGGTCGTAGAGCGTCGTGAATTCCACGAATCTGGCTTTGGAGGTGGGTTTGACATGCTGGATCAGGCGGGCCAGGGGAAAGCCCACCCAAGGCACCACCATGGACCACGCCTCCACGCAGCGCAGCCGGTAGACCCGCTCCTCCAGGGGGAACATCTTGAGCAGGTCGTCGATGTCGATGTGTCCGGGCTGCTCCACCTCGCCCTCCACCGCGATCGACCACGGCCGAGTCTTGAGCGACCCGGCATTCTGCTTGGGATCCTCCTTATCGAAGCCAAACTCGTAGAAGTTGTTGTAGCTGGTGACGTCGTCGTAGGGGGTGCGCTCTTCGTCAGTGCCGTAGGGTCCGGGCTTCACGTTCGGCAACGGTGTGCCGGGCGCGGGCGCGGTGGACTCGGCCGCCTCGCAGCCGCCCAGGATCAGCCCGGCCGCCAGGCCCGCCGTGCCCTGCAGGAAGCGCCGCCGCTGGCGGTAGACCGCCTCGCTGGTGATCTCGGAAGGCGGGATATCGCTCGGTCGCTTGATGATCATGCTGCTGCTCCTCATACGGATGCGCCGACAGGATACCGCCCCATGCGCTCCGCGCGTTACCCCGTTCGACCTTGGCGCGACCGCTGGGTTCTCGGCGCCGGGTAGGCCGCTCTCGCCCCGCGTGGGCTCTAGGGCGATTGCGGTACGTATTGCGCGGCCGTGGTGCGGTATGCTTTGTGGGTCCATCCGGCTCCCTGGCCTCTCCAGCGCAGGTGGACACGAGCCGGCCGCAGGAGATGACCGTTGCCTGCCCACATTAGCCGCTCCTCTCGGCGCCTCCTGGTGCTGCTGGCGAGTCTGCCCGCCGCCGTGCTGCTGCTCGGCACCCTATACATGCTGGGCTCGACCTACCTGGAGCACAGTCCGCGGGGTCTGTGGCAAGGCATGGAGTGGGCGGCAGAGACCCTGACCACCACCGGCTACGGGGCGGACGCCCGCTGGCATAGCTCCTTGATGACGCTGTTCGTCATCGTGGCCCAGTTCCTGGGCCTGTTCCTGGTGTTCATGATCTTCCCCGTGTATGTGCTGCCCTACTTCGAGGAGCGCTTCGAATCGCGGCTGCCGCGGGCGCTGCCGGAGATGGGCGGGCGGGTGCTGTTCTACCGCTACGGTCCGGCGGTGGACTCCCTCATCGAGGAGCTGCAGCGGGTGCGCGTTCCATTCGTAGTTCTCGAGGAAGAGGAGGCCCTGGCCCGCAGCCTCCGCGAGAGGGGCTACGAGGTGGTGTACGGGTGCATCGGTGAGGATCCGGCGGTGCTTGCGGGAGTCGAGTCGGCCCGGGCGCTGGTCACCAATGCGGACGACCACGCCGATGCGAGCTTCATCATGATGGCCCGCGAGCAGGGCTACCCCGGCGAGATCTACGCCCTGGCGGAAAATCCCCTGCATCGGGCACCGATGATGAGGGTGGGTGCGACCGCGGTGTACACGCCCAGCCACATCCTGGGGGCGGCCCTGGCCGCGCGGGCGAGCGCGCGCATCAGCCCCAGGGTGGAAGGACTGCAGCAGCTCGGCGAACGGGTGGGCATGGCGGATTTCCGCGTCTACCGGGACAGTCCTCTGGCGGGGCGCAGGCTCGGCGAGCTGGGCATGCGCCGGAATCACGGCGTGACCGTCATCGGCCAGTGGCACGGCGGACACTTCGAAACCGCCGCCGGTCCGGAGACGCGCATCGAGGCCGGCGGCATCCTGGTGACGGTCGGTGCCCACGACAATCTCACCAAGGTGGAGCGTCTGGCCGCCCCCATCCACCGCGCCGGTCCCATCATCGTGGCGGGCTACGGCACGGTGGGTCGCAAGGTGGCGGAGATGCTGCGCGACGCCGGCGAGACCACTATCGTCATCGACGAGCGGCCCGAGTCCGGAGTGGACGTGGTCGGCAACGTGCTGGAGCACGACACCCTGGAGCGGGCGCGGGTGCGCGAGGCCAGCGCCGTGGTGCTGGCGCTCAGCAACGACAGCGCCGGGGTGTTCGCCACGGCGGTCGTGCGGGACTACGCCCCCGAGATGCCGCTCATCGCCCGGGTCAACCGGGCGCCGAACGTCGCCCGTCTGTATCAGGCGGGGGCGGACTTCGCCCTATCGGTGGGACAGGTGGCGGGCCAGATCCTGGCCTATCACCTGCTGGGCGAGCACGCGGTGGCGGTCGAGCAGCGGCTCAAGTGCGCCCGCATGGGGGCCGGCACCATGGCCGGCCTGCATCCCTGGCGGGCCCAGGTGCGGGAGCGCACGGGGGCGGCCGTGGTCGCGGTGGAGCGCGACAAGAATGTCTACGTGGAATTCGACGACGATTTCCGCGTCGGCCCCGACGACGTGCTGTTCGTGTGCGGCACCGGCACCAGCCTGGATTCCTACCTGCGGGTGTTCCAGGCCGCTCCCGCCGAGCCGCCTAGGTAGCGTGCGGGGCGCATTCTCTGGCCCAGATGGCGGGGCGATCGCCGAGAGGGCTCGCCTCCTACCCCGGAATCGTCTTTGCGCCGGTAGGAGGCCAGCCCCCTGGCCGAGCTCCCAGTACCACGCGCGAGGGGCGATCGCCGAAGGGGCTCGCCTGCTACAGGCGGGGGATGGCCGTGTCGTGCCCGCCGCGGGGGCCCGCCCCAGGCCGAACCCTCGCCGCTCAGACGGGCCTGCTCTCTAGCACCACCACGCTGCGCGGCTGCACCCCATACTCTGACCCGTGCACCGGGGCCTGCTCGGCGGGTGGCGCCGCGTCGCAGGGCGGCTCGAGCGCAGTGTCCACGGCCTGGTACCAGGTCCGTCCGGCCATTTCGGGCAGGGGCATCGGCAGCGCCGCGTCGGACATGTTGAGGATGACGTGCACGTCCTCCTCGCCAGGGTCGAGTCCCGCAACGGTGTAGGCCAGCAGCCTGGAATTGGGGTCGTCCCAGACCGGCTCACCCAGCTTCACGCCGTGCCAGCTCACCTCCGGCAGGCGCTGGCCGGGGTGCACCGCGCCGGTGAGGAAGTGCCGGCGCATGAGGCAGGGGTGGCGCTTGCGCAGGTGGATCATCTGCTGCACGAAGCTCAGCATCTCGCGGTTCTGCTCCATC
>CAYQDX010000263.1:0-5928 GCA_964416345.1 uncultured Ectothiorhodospiraceae bacterium | reverse complement strand
TCTCTCCGGGCTTCAAGCACAGCATCTCAGATGATAGGATTGTCGACGGGGACGAGCTTGGTACCGTCGGGGAAGGTCGCCTCGACCTGGACGTCGGGGATCATCTCTGCCACTCCCTCCATGACATCGTCTGCCGTGAGTATCGTGCGCCCGTAATCCATCAGCTCCGCGACGCTGCGACCATCGCGCGCGCCCTCCAGCACGGCGGCACTGATCAGCGCGACGGCCTCCGGGTAGTTCAGCTTCAGGCCGCGCGCTCGGCGGCGCTCGGCGAGCAGTGCCGCGGTGAACAGCAGCAGCTTGTCTTTCTCTCGCGGCGAGAGATCCATCGTCACACTCCTCTCGTGGCGAAGCCAGCGGCGCCCGAGCTCGCCGCCTCACGTGGACCAGATGCGTGGCACACAGGGCGCCCGCCCAAGCATACACGGTCGCAGCTCGGCCCACACGGCCTGCAGCGACGCCCGCACCGTCTCGGCGGCCCGGCCCAGAGCGCGACCGACCAACACGCCGTCGCAGTCGGTCACGGCCCAGAGCACTTCTGTGCCTTGCGCCGCCTCGCCGGCGTGGCGGGCGATATCGACGAGCCATTGATCGCCGGGCCAGGCGAGCAGCGTGCCGATCACACCCGCCCCGCGCAGTGCCGCCCGGGCATGCACGTCGGTACCGGCAATGCGGTGGCGCTCCAGCAGCGCGGGGGTCTCGTCGTCGAGGTAAAGCTCCAGCGACTGATCCCACAATCCCCGCCGAAACCGCTCGCCCGCCGCGGGGCGGCCGAAGCATGCCAGCTCCCAGGCGAGAATCCGCGCACCTGGACTCGCGAGAATCCGCGTGCCGGCACGCACCCGCGCACCGTCGAAGACGATCGCCTCCTGCGGCAGCCATTCCAGAGTCGCGCCCGAGGCCACCCGCAGCGTCTGCCATTGCGACGCGCGGTGCCCCCCGCTGCGGTAGAATTTGGTCGCCGCGGGGGTCGTCACGAGTGCGTGCGCCCCGGCGTCGACCTGCAGATCGATGTGCAGGCGGTCGCCCGCTACCACACCGCCAGGCGGATGCAGTAGATAGACGTGACAAGACTCCGCACCCTCCGGATAGAAAGGCCGCTGGACTGCAAGCGGCCCGCGATGCGCGCAGCGTGCGATGACGGTGCGGGTCCGTCGTTTCGCAAGCGCCAGGTGCAGGGTCGCGTTCCAGCCGTCGCCACCACCGTCTTCCTCCGGTGCTGCCCCGGGGTGTCCGCCCAATAACACGTCAGCGGGCGCACCGCCCGGACGGACCACGGCGGGTCAGAATACACCGGTGCTGCCGTCGCATGTCCCTCACCGGCTGGTGCATGCCTACACCGTCAGGTACCTTCGGACCAGGGCATCGTCCAGCTCGCTCATTACACCCGCCGCTACCATACGACCCTTGTCCATGATATGGAAGCGGTCCGCGATGCGGCGGGCGAAAGGCAGCTTTTGCTCTACCAACAGGACGGTGACGCCTTCCTCCCGATTCAGACGCAGAATCACCTCCCCGATCTCATGCACGATGTTGGGCTGAATCCCTTCGGTCGGCTCGTCGAGGATCAACAGGCGTGGCTCGATGACGAGCGCCCGGCCGATGGCCAGCTGCTGCTGCTGCCCGCCGGAGAGATCACCCCCGCGGCGGCGGAGCATATTTTGCAGCACCGGAAACAACGTGAAGATTCGCTCCGGAATGTTGCGCAGCTTGTCTGACCGCGCCGCCAGTCCGATGCGCAGGTTTTCCTCCACCGTGAGCTGGGAGAAGATCTCCCGGCCCTGCGGCACATAGCCGATCCCGACTCGGGCGCGTCGCTCCGCCGGGCGGGAATCCAGGCGCTCCCCGTCGAAGCTCAGCCGACCAGACCTGATGGGCAGCAATCCCATGATGCAGTTGAGCAGGGTGGTCTTACCGACGCCGTTGCGTCCCATGAGACAGGTGCACGAGCCGGCGGGCAGGGCCAGGCTGACATCCCACAGCGTACGGCTCTCGCCATAGGACTGATTGATCCCTTCGATCTCCAGCACGCCTATTCTCCCAGATACACCTCGACCACCCGCGGGTCACTCTGCATCTCGCTCATGCTGCCTTCTGCAAGCACGTGGCCTTCGTGCAGCACCGTCACCTTGCGCGCAATGGAGCGCACGAAATCCATGTCGTGCTCCACCACGATGACCGAATGCTGCCCGGCCAGCGAGGTCAGCAGCTCCGCCGTGCGCTCGGTCTCCTGAGCGGTCATGCCAGCCACCGGCTCGTCCACCAGCAATAGCCGCGGCGACTGCATCAGCAGCATGCCGATCTCCAGCCACTGGGTCTGCCCGTGAGAGAGCAGACCTGCTCGGCGATTGCGCTCGCTCACCAGGCCGATGATCTCGAGCACCTCATCGATGCGGTCCACCTGCTCGCCGCTCAGGCGCGCGAATAGCGCCGACCACACGCGCTTGTCGCCGCTCATGGCCAGCTCCAGATTCTCAAACACGGAGTGCTGCGGAAACACACTGGGCTTCTGGAACTTGCGCCCGATTCCCGAGGCGGCAATCTCATACTCACGCATGCGGGTCAGGTCGAGGGTCTGCCCGAAGAACGCCTGCCCGCTGTCGGGGCGCGTCTTGCCGGTGATCACGTCCATCAGCGTGGTCTTGCCGGCGCCGTTGGGTCCGATCAAGCAGCGCAGCTCCCCGTCGTCGACGTACAGGGTGAGGTCATTGAGGGCCTTGAAGCCATCGAAGCTGACCGTCACGCTCTCCACGTAAAGCAGGGCGCGATGGCTGGCGTCGACCTCGCCGGGAACGAATGGGTGCGCACCCGCATCACCGTCGTGCGCCGGGTGAGCGGCTCCGTGTGGATCGCGGTCCGCGCTCACTCGGGCGGCTCCGGCGCCGCGAATGCGGCATCTCCTTTGGGCCGGCGGCGCATCCGCGCGGCCAGTCCGATGACACCGCGTGGGAGGAATAGCGTCACCAGGATGAAGAGCGCACCGAGAGCGAACAGCCACACCTCCGGCAGCGCCCCGGTGAGATAGGTCTTGGCGTAATTCACCAGGACGGCGCCCAGCGCCGCACCGAAAAGCGTGCCCCGGCCACCCACGGCAACCCATACCACCATCTCGATGGAATTCAAGGGTGAAAATTCACTGGGATTGATGATGCCGACCTGCGGCACGTAAAGAGCACCGGCCACCCCGGCGAGAACCGCGGACAGCACGAATACCCAGAGCTTGTAGTGCTCGGTCTGGTAGCCGAGGAACCGTGCACGCGGCTCTGCGTCCCGTACGGCGGTCACCACGGCCCCGAGCCGGGAGCGCAAGATGAAGCGTGCGATCCAATAGCCGGCCGCGAGTGCGGCGGCGCTGGCCAGGAACAGGCCGACTCGGGTGGCATCGGACTGGATGTTGAAGCCGAGAATATCCTTGAAATCGGTAAGCCCATTGTTGCCGCCGAAACCCATCTCGTTGCGGAAGAAGGCCAGCATCAACGCGTAGGTCAATGCCTGGGTGATGATCGAAAGGTAAACGCCGGATACGCGCGAGCGGAACGTCAGCCAGCCGAATACCAGAGCCAGCAGCCCGGGCGCCAGGACGACCATCGCCGCAGCAAACCAGAAGTGATCGAAGCCGTACCAGTACCACGGCAGAGACTTCCAGTTCAGGAACACCATGAAGTCCGGCAGCACCGGATTGCCGTAGACCCCGCGCGCGCCGATCTCCCGCATCAGGTACATGCCCATGGCATAGCCGCCGAGTGCAAAGAAGGCCCCATGGCCCAGACTCAGGATGCCGCAGTAGCCCCATATCAGATCCAGCGCCAGCGCCAGGAGGGCGTAGGTCAGGTACTTGCCCAGCAATGTGACCGTGTACGTCGACATGTGCAGGGCGGATCCGGCCGGCACCAGCAGCGTCGCCACCGGGACCACCACCGCCGCGATCGCCAGCAGGGCGAGCATAATCATGCCCCCGCGATCCCCGGCGAGGGCCGTCAACAGAGTCGGGCGCCGTTGCATCGGCTCACGCCTCCGCCGCGCGGCCTTTTTGCGGGAACAACCCCCGCGGCCGCTTCTGAATGAACAAGATGAGCAGCACGAGCACGATGATCTTGCCCAGTACCGCGCCCGCCCAAGGCTCCAGGATCTTGTTGAGCACTCCGAGCGACAAGCCACTGACGAGCGTGCCCCAGAGGTTGCCCACGCCGCCGAAGACCACCACCATGAATGAGTCGACGATATAGCCCTGGCCCAGATTCGGCCCCACGTTGGTGAGCTGGCTGAGTGCCACGCCGGCGACTCCCGCAATGCCGGACCCAAGGCCGAAAGTCAGGGCGTCGACCCACTCCGTACGCACCCCCATCGCGCGGGCCATGGCCCGATTCTGCGCCACGGCCCTCACTTCCAGTCCAAGCCGCGTGCGCTTGAACACGACCAGCAGCGCGCCGAAGACCATGAAGGCGAAGAGGAGAATGTAGAGCCGGTTGTAGGTGAACGAAAGCGCGCTGTTTATGTCGAGCGAGCCGCTCATCCACGAGGGCGTGATTACGCTGCGGTTGAGCGGGGAGAAGACACTGCGCACCAGCTGCTGCAGGAAGAGGCTGATGCCAAAGGTCGCAAGCAGCGTCTCCAGCGGGCGCCCGTATAGAAAGCGAATTACACCGCGCTCGATCAAGACGCCCGCAAGGCCCGCGACCAGGAACGCCGCCGGGATCGCCACGAACAACGAGGCGTCGATGCTCTGCGGCATCATCTGCTGAACGACATAGGTGGTGTAGGCCCCGAGCATCATCATCTCCCCGTGCGCCATATTGATCACCCCCATCACGCCGAAGGTGATGGCCAGCCCGATGCCGGCCAGCACCAGCACCGAGCCCAGGGAGAGCCCGAAGAACACCCGCTCGACGAGGTCGTAGAAGTCCAGCCAGTCCTGAATACCCGCCAAGGCTCGCACCGCGGCTTGGCGCACCGATGGGTCGACGTCTTCGCCTTCCGCCACGTCGCGCACCCGGTTACGCACGATATCTTCCAAGCTGCCTGAGAGGACTTGCAGTGCCTGCAGCTGGATCTTGCTGTCGCTGCTCTTGAGCTCCTCGAGACCGATGGCGATGTCCATCGCGTGACGGACCTTTTGGCTACGCTCCTTCTCGCGATAGCCGCGCAGCTGCTCGAGCTGCTTGTCGCTGAGGTCTCCCGTGAGCTGCCGTACCGCATCCAGACGACTTGCAGGGTCGGCACTCTGCAAATTCAGCCTGGCGATATCATCCTGAATCATGACTCGCATCCGGTTGTTGACCACGACCAAATTTAGCTCCACGCCCTGGGCGGGGCCCAGAGTCTTGCCGGTCGCGGCGTCCACCAGCGTCTGTTGGTCTCCGCTGCCCTGGACCAAGACCACCAAGGGGTCGTCCGTGCGAATCTGCAGAGCGTCGTTGAGCAGCGCCTTGAGCACGACCGCGGCGCGGGGATCGCCGGAGGCCGCGATCGCTTCCACCGCCGTGGTCTTGGCGGGAAAGCTATCCGTATTCAAGCGCAGTAGCAGATGGCTGAAATCTTCCGCGACGGCCGGCCTCGTCGCCACGAGCAGAAGCACCAGAGCGGCAGAGAGGGTACCCCAGAATCTACGTGTGGCAGTCACTTCGGCTCGCCGCTCCCGTCTTTCTGGTAGTGGAGTAGGGGGGCCGGGCCCGTCCGCCCGGAGACCGGACGGGCCCGGCGGTCAGGCTGTTGCCCGAAGCCGCCTCGTCACTTGTAGGACTGGCCGGAGCACTTGCCTGTCTTGACGTTGTAGTTGCCGCAGGACAGCGGTGCGCGCCAGTCCGAGATCAAATCCTTGCTTCCCGGGAGGAAGTCAGACCAGGCATCGCCCGGCACCTCGCCGCGCGTCTGCCAGACCACGGCGAACTGTCCATTGGGCTGGATCTCGCCGATGAGGACGGGCTTGGT
>CAYQDX010000262.1:0-5932 GCA_964416345.1 uncultured Ectothiorhodospiraceae bacterium | reverse complement strand
CCTGCCCGACGGCAACGGCGACTTCAGCCGCGGCATGGGCATGCTGGTGAGCAAGGACGACCTCGGCTTCGGCAAGCGCTCCTGGCGCTACTCCATGCTGGTGCGCGATGGGGTGATCGAGAAAATGTTCATCGAGCCGGAGGTGCCGGGGGACCCCTTCGAGGTCTCCGACGCCGACACCATGTTGGCCTATGTCGCGCCCCATGCCCATGTGCCCACGGTGGTGTTCGCCCACCCGCCGGTGGGCGCTGTGGGACTCACCGAGGCCGAGGCCTGCGCGCGCCACGCCAAGGTGCAGGTCTATGAAACCCAGTTCAGCCCCCTGGGACAGGCCTTCAGTGCCCATCCCAGCACCACGGCCATGAAGCCTCGTGTTTGGGGGGTCCGAGCAGCGGGTGGTGGGCATCCATATGGTGGGCGAAGGCGTGGACGAGATGCTGCAGGGCTTCGCCGTGGCGCTGAACAGCGGCATCACCAAGGCCGAGCTGGATCGCACCGTCGCCATTCACCCCACCAGCGCCGAGGAGCTGGTGACCCTGAAGTCTGGCCGCCCCGGCGGCTGCGGCCCGGTGCTGGAGCAGGTGGCATGAGGCGGAATTGCGGCCGAGGAGTCCATCCGAGTAATCTGCGCGCATGCGTTGGATATTCGGCCCGGAACGCCGTGGCGGGCACAGGAGAATTCGAGGCAAGCCTGCCTTGCGCCGCGTCCGCGCGGGGGAGGCTTCGGATTGGTAGGCCCTGGGCCGACGGCCCACCTTACGGAGAGTCAATGTGTCCGACGTCACCATTATCCAGGACCTGATCGACACCGGCACCGTGAGCCAGGTGCTCCGGCGCGAATCGCCTCAGGCGGACGCGGTCCGGGCACTGCAGCGGATGCTCCACGTCCTTGGATTCGCACATGAGCTGCGCTGGGAGGAGCGCGGCGACGACGGCCAATACGGCTCCGCCACGGCGGCGGCCGTGGGCGCATTCGCGGGACGCAACGGCCTGGGCTCGGACGGCGAGAGCGTCTCCGAGAGCGTGGCTGAAGCCCTGCTGTCTCGCGATGCGCTGCTGCCCCACCTCGAGCGCCTCAGGCGCGACGTTGACAGTGGCTCGGTCGAGCCCGTATACCGCCGCAAATCACCTCATGTCGCGGCGGTGCAATCCCTGCAGCACCTGCTGAACGCCTTGGGCTTTGGCGAGCAGCTCAAGTGGTCCACCTTCGGCGCGGACGGCGACTACGGCGGCGGTACCACCAAGGCCGTGGAGGCCTTTGCCAGCAGCGAGGGGCTGCCCGGCGACGGCACGGTTCTGACGACAGCAATGGCCCAGCGGCTGGTCGCGCGTGCGGGGGCCTGGTATGGCGAGGCCTGGCGTGAGGCCCAGCCGGCCCCGGTCTCCGTCTCCGGGCTGCTGGTGCGGGAGCTCGTGCGCAACAGCAAGCCCAGAGTCTCCGTTTCCGACGGCCAGCGCGAGAAGACCTTCGCCCGACTGCGCAAGGGGCTGGCGACCCTCGGAAACTGCCCGCCGGCCGAGTTTCTGGTGCAGAGCCACGATGCCCTGCGCCAATCTGGAGTCTCGGAGGCAGCGCTCACCATGCTGCTGGCCACCGCCGAGAACGAAGGCAATCTGGACGCCATCAACTCCTACGACAACGCCTTCCTATCTTTCGGCATGTTCCAGTGGACGGCCGGCACCGGCGGGGGGCGCGGGGAGCTCGCCGCCCTGCTGGAGCGGGTCCGCGCGGACGCCCCGCAGGACTTCGATGCATGTTTCGGTCAGCACGGCATCGGCACTTCCGGGAGCAATGCAACCAACGGCTGGCTGACCCTGGATGGCACTCGGCTCCAGTCCGCGGCCGCCAAGGAGCAGCTGCGCAGTCCGGCCTGGGCCTTCAGATTCTGGCTGGCGGGTCAGGACACCGCCGTGCAGTCTATGGAGGTGCGCCATGCCCTGGCACGGCTGGAGCGCTTCTACGATACCGACAGCTACCGTGTCGCGCGCCGCTACCGGGTCTCCGAGCTGGTGAGCTCCCAGTACGGCGTCGCGCTGCTGCTGGACCAACACGTCAACCGACCCGCCCACGTGAAGGGCTGCCTGGGCCAGGCACTGAATCAACTCGCGCTCGGCGACCCCGGACTCTGGACCACGGCCGAGGAGACCCGCCTGCTGGACGCCTACCTGGTGATCCGCCGCAACTTCGGCAGTTCGCCGATGACGGACTCGGACAAACGGGCGGCGGTCACGCGTCGCTTCCTGGACACCGGGCGTCTGTCGGGCGAGCGCGGATCATTTGGGACCTAGTACTCCATCCAGGTGATGATTACGCAATGATCACCTGGATGGAGTACTAGCCACCCGCGGGCCACGCCCTGGCCTGCGCGTCATTTCAGCTCCACGCTGCCGCGGCCGGCCTCGCGGATGAAGAAGTTCCGCAGATGCTCAAGAAGCCCGTGCGGGCCCCTACCTCGTCAACTTGCGCACCTGGTGCCCCTCCGGCGAGGAGAAGGCGGGCTACATCGAGTGCGTTGCACCGGACTGATGCCTTGCACTGCCAGCGGCCGGCGATATGGAATATCTGTGCACGCTGGGGTACGGTCTGCTCCCCCACCGGTGGTGTCGCGGTGGACCCGGACCGATTGCGCTGCTCGACGCCGCCAATCTGGAGGAAATGATGCCGTTTCCGTTCCGCCGACCGCCGCGTCCGTCCGCCGCTCTCCGCAACGAGGAGGACATGACATGAGCGGCGCGAACGGTCGCTGGCAGCGCGATCTGCAGGATGGCGTCCGGCGCGCCGCGGACCTCCGGCGGCTGCCGGTGGCCGAGGCGGACCAGGCGGTCGCCGCGACCTTCAAGGTCCGGGTGCCGGCCTCGCACCTGAGCCTGATCGACTGGCAAAACCCCGAGGACCCCATTGGCCGCCAGGCACTGCCGAGCGCCCGGGAGCTGGAATTCCTGGACGGCGAGCTGGAGGATCCCATCGGCGATGCGCTCCACAGCCCGGTGCCCCGCGTCACCCATCGCTACCCCGACCGGGCCCTGCTCTATCCCACCTACGTCTGCTCCATGTACTGCAGGCACTGCTTTCGCAAGGAATCTGTCAACGACGAGGAGGCCGGCTACAGCCTGGCGGCGCTGCGGCCGGCGCTGGACTACTTCGCTCGCGCGCCGGCCCTGCGGGAGATCATCCTCACCGGCGGCGATCCCCTGACCCTGGCCGACGACCAGCTGCGCGAGCTGCGCCGGCACTTGGAGGACATCCCGCACCTGCGCATGATCCGCATCCACACCCGGGTTCCCGTCACCCTGCCGACCCGCGTGACCCCCGAGCTGGTGGATGCCCTCCGGGGGCGGCTCATGACCTGCGTGGTGACCCAGTTCAACCATCCCCGCGAGATCACGGCCGAGGCCCGGGAAGCCTGCCGGCTGCTACGCACCGCAGGCTTCATGCTGCTCAACCAAACCGTCCTGCTTGCCGGGGTCAACGACTCCGTGGAGATCATGAAGGAGCTGTGTCAGGAGCTGGTCTATGCCCTCGGGGCCAAGCCCTATTACCTGCATCACTGCGACCTCACCCGCGGCATTTCCCACTTCCGCACCAGCATCGACCGCGGGCTGGAGATCATGCGCGCCCTGCGCGGCCATCTCTCCGGCGTATGCGTGCCCACCTACGTGCTCGACCTGCCGGGGGGCGACGGCAAGATCCCGCTCGGCCCCAATTACGTCCAGACCCGCGACGGCAACGATTGGGTCTTCTCCACCTATGACGAGGGCGTGCGGGCCTACCGCGAGATTCTGCGGCGGTCACCGGCCAGTGAGGACGAGCAGGGGTGAGATTCGCCGCACAGTATCGGACCACGAGCGCTGCCACGGCATCGCGCATTCGGAGTCGGCCACCGGCCTGCAGGCGAGCCACCTGGGACGCGCCCGCTTCATCACCGTGGGAGGCGAGCCCTCTCGCCGATTCTCTCAGGCTACCCTTTCGTCCCCCCTGCTTCATACTCTCGTGTTGCCGTGACCACACCTTCCCTCCCCCAGCCCCGCGCGCCTTTGGCTGGGCCCCGTTGGCATTCGCCTCGCAGTCACCAACTATCACCGGGAGCACTGCCGAGATCGCGCCATGACGGCCCGTCCGGTGGACGAGCTTCGACAGTCCGGGAGGTTTCCAGAAGGCGCTCAGATTCTCGTGCTTGAGTCGATCGCCGATATCGTCGAGGCGTACCGTGATTGGGAAGCCTGGGACGCCAGCCGCCGGATCCGGCGGCTCTGAGCGGTGGGGCCCTTCAGGGTGAGCTGCAGCTGCTCTGGGTGCTCGGGCTCGGTGACGTATAGGTAGAAGCCGGCATCGGAGAGGCTCAGTGGACCTCCACTCGATAGCTGACGCATGGGTCCACGGCCTCGATCAGCAAGCCCACCTGTTGCCGCAGCTGGGGCTCGTCCCGCCCCGGCAGACCGGTGAGGCTGCGCATCAGTGCGCCCTGAGGGTGAAAGTTCCATTCCGTGGGCGCCAGGATCTGGTACTGGCGCACTCGCCCCTTCTCCAGATCCACTCGGTGCACCAGCCGTCCGCGCGCCGCCTCCACTTGGGCGAGGCCGGTCCCCGTGACCCCCGCGGCATGCCGCATGATCCCACCCCCGCGACCGCCGCCGTGGTTCACGCCGGCGCGCAGTGCGAGGCAGAGGTCGGCCAGCTCTACCAGGCATGCCGCCAGCCGCGGCAGCAGGCCATTGCCGTGAGCCTGCAGCAACTCGGCCACCAGCGGGTCGCCCCGGCGGCGGGTCAGAGCGGAGGTCTCACAGGCCACGCCCTGCCAGGTGGGCCGGGCCACGAAATCAGGCGCGTCGGGCCCGGCCAGGCGCTGCTCCAGCTCCCCGAAGGGCAGCTCAGGCAGGGCCGCGACCTGCTCCCGCCCCGGGTCGTGCCAGCCCAGCGCCGGCACCCAAGCCACCAGGCGGGCGGCGGAAGTCCGTCCCTCCTCGGCCCAGGCCGCAAGCGCATCGACATCGGCGATGCAACGCCGCTCCGTCACCGGCATGCCGAGCACGTGGACTTTCAGCAAGGCCTCCAGCTGGTCCAAGACTTCGGCCATGTCCTCACAGCGGGGCCTGTAGTGTCCGCCGCCGGGTGCCAGCAGGTTGTTCCCGCGGGTCACGGCCTCGGTGAAACGCCGCGCCAGGACCCAGACCTGGACCGCCGGCGTGCGCAGGGATGCCTCCCCCAGTGCCAGTGGCCATTTGACGAGGATGCGCCACAGGTGCTCGCGCATGGTCTCCATTGCGACCAGCTGGTCCCGCGCCTCTTGCACCACCGGACCCACCGCGATGCCGGCCGCCGACTCCATGGCCCGAACCGCCGTGCAGACCTGAGCCACGGCGCAGACCTGATACAGCATGGGAAGAAAAGCCAGGGTTCGGTCCACGGAGCCGCCCTGAAACATCCGGGCGGCATGCACGGGCCGATTGGAGAGTATGCGCACCCGACTGACCCGGTCCGCTTCCCGGTAGAGGTGCACTTGCAAGCTACCTTCCATAGGCAGCAGTGATGCGGTCATTTCCGCCTCCTGGGCAGGAGTCCGCCGAAAAGATTTCGGCAGACTGAAGTTTTCCGGTTTCTAGTGCATTAGTGCATTAGCACATTAGCGACTACAGATATGCAGCCATATTAGCATTTTCTAAACTATATTTCCACGGTCCCCGGGTGGCAGGTGAAATGAATGCATTTTGCAATAAAATCAGCACATTGAATGTGAATAGGGGCTCGATTCGCGGTATGATCAAGCAATGGACCGGCTCTGTCTGCCAGTCATTGCGGGCGCCGGCAGAACCGGTCTTCCGGGTCGCCAGAGTTTCCTCGACGGTGGTCGCGGCGTTGTCCTTGTCGGCAAAGTCCGACACCTGGGAGCGCAGGGAGCAATACGGACAGCGCCCTGCTTCGTGCTCCTCGGCC
>CAYQDX010000261.1:0-5939 GCA_964416345.1 uncultured Ectothiorhodospiraceae bacterium | reverse complement strand
ATGGACCCGGCCCGGGACTCCGTGATCATCCAGAATACCCCCATCGATTACCTGGACTTCGCCTCCCCGGTCAGCGGCCTGGGCTCCAAGATTGGCTTCGACGCCACTCACAAGTGGCCGGGCGAGACTCAGCGCGAGTGGGGACGCCCCATCACCATGTCGGCCGAGGTCCGCGCCAGAATCGACGCCCTGTGGGACCGCCTGGGCATCGACTAATACGTACCGGCAGAAGGTTTTACTCCCGTTACGGATAGTAGAGAATGCACGGTTCAGATCTGCAGACCCGGACAGGACGACTCCATGGCATTCACAGTCACGCTCAGGCCCAGCGGCCATCAGTTCACCGTCGAGGCGGAGGAGGCGGTGCTCGAGGCCGCCCTGCGCCAGCGCGTGGGCCTGCCGTATGGCTGCCGGGACGGCGCCTGCGGCTCATGCAAGACGCACGTGCTGACCGGCGAGATCGACTATCCGAACGGACTGCCACCGGGTATCGGCAGCGAGGAAAGTGCCCAGGGCATGGCCCTGCTCTGTCAGGCCCGGGCGCGCAGCGATCTCAGCCTGGACACACAGGAGGTGAGCGAGCTTGGCCAGATCCAGATCAAGATCATGCCCGTGCGGGTGGCGGCAACGACGCTGCTGGCACCGGACGTCATGCGGGTCAGGCTCACCCTGCCCAGCACCCAGCGGCTACAGTTTCTCGCCGGACAGTATGTGGACATTCTCCTGAGCGACGGCCGCCGGCGGGCCTTCTCCATCGCCAACGCCCCACACGACGACGAATTCCTGGAGCTGCACATCCGCCACGTCGAGCACGGCGACTTCACCCATTATGTTTTCGAGCGCATGAAGCCCAAGTCCCTGCTGCGCATCCGCGGGCCACTGGGCAGCTTCTTCCTGCGGGAGGACTCGGATCGGCCCATGGTGCTGATGGCCGGCGGCACCGGCTTCGCGCCCATCAAGGGGATCATCGAGCACGCCCTGGGCCAAGGGACGCGCCGGCCCATGCATCTGTACTGGGGCGCCCGGGCCCGCAGTGACCTGTACCTGCATGATCTGGCCCAGAGCTGGGCGCAGCAGTATCCCAATCTGAGCTACACCCCGGTGCTCTCCGAGCCCCTGCCCGGCGACGACTGGCAGGGTCGGGTGGGTTTGGTGCACGAGGCCGTAGGAGCAGATTTTCCCGACCTCAGCGGCTACGACATCTACACCGGCGGCCCACCCGTGATGGTGCAGGCCGGACATCGGCTGTTCACTGCCCAGGGCCTGCCCGAGGCGCATTTCTACTCCGATGCCTTCGAGTTCGCCAACGACAAGGCCGTCAAGAAGCCGGCGAGCTAAGCCGGTCGCGCCTGCCACCAGCGCACCATGGCCGCCACCATGGCGGCGTCGCCGGCCGTTTCCGCCACCACCGGCGGCCGGGTGAATCCCAGCCGCTGCGCCTGCTCGGCGGTGCGCGCACCGATCACCACCAGAGGCACCTCCAGCAGGGTGTCCCGCCACCGCGGCCCCACCATGTCCAATAGATTGGAAAGTCCCTCATTGCTGGTCACGGCGATGAGATCCAGCTGGCCGGCGAGGCGCCGGCGCATCAAGGCCTCGGGGTCGGCGGCCGGCCGGCCCCGGCGATAGACCTCGGCATACTCCACGCTGGCGCCGCGGGCAACCAGGGCGTCGCGCAGCAGCTCGCGGCCGCCGACGCCGCGGACGATGAGCACCCGCCTGCCCGCCAGCCGTTGCAGGGCGGGTGCGGCCAGCAGCATCTCGGAGTTGTAGGGAGGGCTCGGACGGATGGTCACGGTCAGCCCTTGGCGCTCCAGGGCCTCGAGGGTCGCCTGTCCGACCGCGGCCACCGCCAAGCGTTTCGGCCAGCCGCCGCAGCACTCGCTCACCCGTCGCAGACCGTGGTCCACGGCATTGGCGCTGATGAAGATCGCGAGATCGAGCAGGTCCAGACGCGCGAGCACGGCATCCACCGGCGCCGGATCTGCCGGCTCCAGGATCTCCAGCACCGGGTACACCAGGGCGGTGCCGCCCAGAGCCTCTATGCGCTCCACCATCCCCCGGGCCTGTTGGACAGGCCGAGTGACCGCCACCGTGAGTCCGGCCAGGGGCCCGGCGCCCTGCGGCTCAGGACTGATCGTAGGCATCCTTGAGGATGGCGCCGGCTCCGCGGGCGAGCAGCTCTTCGGCGAGCCGCCGGCCCAGCGCCTCGGCTGCCTGCCGGATGCCGTGCACCGTGCGCCGCACGATCTCGCCGCCGTCCGGGCGCCCGACCAGACCCTCCAAAGTGAGGGCGTCACCTTCGAGCACCGCATGGCCGGCGATGGGGACCTGGCAGCCACCGGCCAGCCGCGTGCTGAAAGCCCGCTCGGCGGCCACCCGACAGTGCGTATCGGCGTGGTCCAGCGCCATGATGAGGTCCAGGGTGCGGGTGTCTGCCGCCCGGCACTCGATGCCCACGGCGCCTTGTCCCACGGCCGGCAGGCTTTCCCGGGGAGTCAGCGCACGGGTGATGCGCCCACCGAGCCCGAGTCGCTGCAGACCGGCGCAAGCCAGCAGAATGGCATCGTATGCGCCTTCGTCCAGTTTGCGCAGGCGGGTATTGACGTTGCCGCGCAGATCCAGCACCACCAGCCCGGGAAAACGAGCCCGCAGCTGGCACTGGCGGCGCAGGCTGGAGGTGCCTACCTTGGCCCCCGGCGGCAGCGCGGCGAGCTCGGCGTAGCGATTGGAGACCAGGGCGTCGCGCGGATCCTCGCGCTCGCAAATCACGGGCAGCGCCAGCCCGTCCGGAAACTCCACCGGCACGTCCTTCATGGAGTGCACCGCCAGGTCCGCCCCGCACGAAAGCAGCCCTTGCTCCAGCTCCTTGACGAACAGCCCCTTCCCGCCGACTTTGGCCAACGGCGTGTCCAGGATCTTGTCGCCGCGCGTCGTCATGGGCAGCAGCTGGACGCGCAGGCCCGGATGCAGCGCGAGCAGGCGATCCCGCACATACTCGGCCTGCCACATGGCCAGGGGACTCTTGCGGGTGGCGATGCGGATGCTGTGCTGCATGCAATGACTCGGTCGGGCGTGAGGCCGTCAATGCTAAGGGCAGCCTCCTGGCCCCGCAACTCGAGGCGTCGTCCCCGGCATCCCTCACAGCCCTTTCAACAGCCGCCGCAGCTCGGGGAGGTGGCGTCGACTAACCTCCAGGGTCTCCCGGACGCCTCGCAGACGCACCCGGCACTGGCCGCTGGGGGTCTTCTCCAGCGCCTCCAGAAAGTCCGGACACACTAGGGCGTTGCGATGGATGCGCAGGAAGCGCACTCCAAACTCCTGCTCCAGGGACACCAGGCTGTCCTCGATGAGCAGCTCCCCGCCGGCATGGAGCACACTGACGTACTTCTGGTCCGCCTTGAAGGCCGCGACCTCGCGCACCGCCACCAGCTGCAGCCTGCCCCGCACGTTGGCGCTCACGTGGCTGCGGGCAGCCTCGGCGCCCGCGCGCTGCAGGGCTTCGAGCTGGGCGCGGTTCAGGCTGCGGGCCGCCGCCAGGGCCTGCTCCAGGCGCTCGCGGCGTACCGGCTTGAGCAGGTAGTCCCGCGCCTGCGCCTCGAAGGCAGCCAAAGCGTGCTGATCATAGGCGGTGGTGAACACCACCGCCGGCGGCGAATCCAGATGTGCTAGGTGCCGGGCCGCCTCCAGCCCGTCCATGCCCGGCATGCGAATATCGAGCAGCACGACATCGGGACTTGCTTGCGCCACGGCGGCCAGAGCCTCGGCGCCGGTGGCCGCCTCGCCGACCACCGCACATCCGGGAATCTCCGCCAGCAGGCTGCGGAGCCGCTCCCGGGCCGGCGGCTCGTCATCGACGACCAGCACTCTCACACAACTCTCCTATTGCAGCTCCGCCATGCTGCGCACCTCCGGGAAGCACATCTCGACACAAAACCGCGCATCCTGGGGGATGCCCCGCAGCGAGCCGCGACGACCGAAATAGGCGTGCAGCCGCTCGGTGATGTTCTCGATGGCCATATGACTGCCGTGTGCGCGCTGCTGGGCGCCGCCCGGGGCCACCGGGTTGCTGACCTTCACGCAGATGCGGCCGCGGTCGCGCTGGACCGCAATGCGCACGGTGCCGCCACGCTCCAGGCGCTCCACACCGTGATACACCGCGTTCTCCACCAGCGGTTGGATGCTGAGCACCGGCAGCAGCACGTCCTGGGGGGCATCGTCCAGCTCCCATTCCACGGCCAGCCGCTCCCCCAGACGCAGCCGCTCGACCCCCAGGTAGCGACGCGCCAGCCCCAGCTCGGCGGCCAGCGGCACCAGTCCGTCGCCGAGCGTCAGCGTTGCCCGATAGAGCTCCGCGAGGTCCAGCACCGCCTCCTCCGCCAGCTCGGGCCGAACGCGAATGAGGCTGGCGATGGTGTTCATGCTGTTGAACAGAAAATGGGGCCTGATGCGCGCCTGCAGCGCCTCGATACGCACCCGGGTCTCGGACTCCAAGCGCTGGCGCCACTGCTGCTGAACATAGAAATAGCGCAGCACCACGGCACCGATGATGGCCCCGATGGCCATGTTGCGCAGCAAGAACTCACCGTGGGCGTTGAGCACGATGCCTGGCTGGGCGAAGCCGGAGTACAAGAGCATATAGGCCACCTCCCCCACCCCGGCCACGACCACCAGGATGGCAAGGTAGCTCACGCCGGCCGCCAGCCAAAGACTGAGACGCCGCAGCCACGGCCGGAGACCGCACAGCACGGCCGCCGAGAGCAGCGCCGACCACTGCACGAACAGCGACAGCAGTGCGAGGCTGTCCCAGATCTGGGGGCCGGACACGTCGCCGGCCAGCACCAGCACGAAGGCGAGCAGCTCGGCCACCAGCACCACCAGGAACACGGTGCGCATGCCACAAAAATCCGGGAGGAAGAAACTGTCTTCCCGGACCAATTCGCGCGCCACGGCCGCCGGTGTGCCCATGGCTACAGTCTCCACCGCGCACGAGACCCGCGCAAGAAGGCGGTGAGATATGCGGGCCCGCCCGGACGGGCTATACTGCAGCCGCCCGATAGCCGAATCCGCTGTGCCCATGCCCACTCACCACAAGACCCCGCCGAAGCCGTGGGGCGGCCGCTTCGACCAGCCGACCGACGCCTTCGTCGAGGAGCTCACCGCCTCTGTGGGCTTCGACCACAGGCTGTATCGCCACGACGTCGAGGGCTCGATCGCCCACGCCCGCATGCTGGCCCGCGCAGGCATCCTGAGCGAGACCGAGCGTGACGCCATCGTCCAGGGGCTAGTGCAGATTCGCGCCGAGATCGACGCCGGCGCCTTCGAGTGGTCCACCGCGCTCGAAGACGTGCACATGAACATCGAGGCCCGGCTCACCGAGCGCATCGGCATTGCCGGCAAGAAGCTGCATACCGGGCGCTCTCGCAACGACCAGGTGGCCACCGATGTGCGCCTCTATCTGCGCGCCGAGCTGGACGCGATCAGCGCCCAGCTGGACCGGCTGCTGGGTGCCCTGCTGGAGCAGGCCGAGCGCCACGCCGAGACCATCATGCCGGGCTACACCCATCTGCAGCCGGCCCAGCCGGTGACATTCGGCCACCACATGATGGCCTGGTTTGAGATGCTGCGCCGGGATCGCGCCCGGCTCGGCGACTGCCGCACACGGCTCAATGTCATGCCCCTGGGGGCGGCCGCACTCGCCGGCACCAGCTTCCCCATCGACCGTCATTACACGGCCGAGCTGCTGGGCTTCGACGCGCCTGCGGAGAATTCCCTGGACGCGGTGAGCGACCGCGACTTCGCCCTGGAATTCGCCGCCTCCGCCGCCATCCTCATGACCCACTTGTCCCGCTGCTCGGAGGAGCTGATCCTGTGGGCCTCGCCTCAGTTCGGCTTCATCGACATCGGCGAGGCGTTCTGCACCGGCTCCTCCATCATGC
>CAYQDX010000260.1:0-5952 GCA_964416345.1 uncultured Ectothiorhodospiraceae bacterium | reverse complement strand
CTCGCCTGCGGTACCTGGATTCCAGTGACACGTTCGCCATCTTCGCCGATATTTGCCGGGCAGACATCCTGGTTCACCTGCCCTACCACAGCTTCGACACCACCATCCTGCGATTCCTTCAGAGCGCCGCCGCCGACCCGAGCGTGCTCGCGATCAAGCCGACCATCTACCGAACCAGCAGCCAGTCCCCCAATCATTCAGGCCCTGACGGAGGCGGCGCACCGCGGCAAGCAGGTGGTGGTGGAGATCACCGCGCGTTTCGATGAGGCCCCCAACATCGCCTGGGGACAGCAGCTGGAAGCCGCCGGTGCCCATGTCGCCTATGGGGTCGAGCGGCTCAAGACCCACGTCAAGCTGGCCCTGGTGGTGCGCGAAGAGCATGACGGCCTGCGCCGCTACGTCCACATCGGCACCGGCAACTACCATACGGGAACCGCCAGGCTGTACGAGGACCTGGGCGTGCTCACATGCGATCCCGAGCTCGGCGCCAATGCGGCGGCCGTGTTCAACGAGCTGACGGGCGGCGTGCCCTCGCCCGGCTACGGCAAGCTCATGGTGGCGCCGCACAGCATGCGCGAGCGCTTCACCGCCCTGATCCAGCGCGAGGCGGAGCACGCCCGTGCCGGTCGGCCTTGCGGCATCCGCGCCAAGACCAACCAGCTGCAGGATGCCGACATCATCCAAGAGCTCTACCGCGCGGGTCAGGCTGGCGTGCCCGTAAGCCTCAACGTGCGTGGGCTGTGCTGCCTGCGGGTGGGGCTGCCGGGGCTTTCCGACAACATCCGGATCTTCAGCACCCTGGGTCGCTTCCTTGAGCACGGTCGGATTTACCGCTTCGAGAACGGCGGATCCCCGGAGCTCTTCATCGGCTCGGCGGACTGGATGCAACGCAACCTAGACCGCCGGGTGGAGGCCATCGCGACCATTGCCGACCCTGCAATCAAGGCCGAGCTCGAGAGCATTCTCGAAGTCTACGAGGCCGACAACGGCACCGTATGGGACATGCAGCCCGACGGCAGCTACCTCCGGCGGCAACCGGCCGAGGGCGAGCCCTGCCGTGGCGCACAGCAGGTGTTCATCGCGCTGGCCCACAGCCAATGACCATTCGACCAGCGGGCCGGCCGCCTACCGAGAGCCAGACATTCCACCCGTAGGAGCCGAGCCCTCTCGGCGACCTCTCCGAGGGCAACATCCCACCCGTAGGAGCCGAGCCCTCTCGGCGACCTCTCCGAGGGCAACATCCCACCCGTAGGAGCGGAGCCCTCTCGGCGACCTCTTCGGCGATGCACCTATCATGTCTTGCTGCTCATTGGGCCGCCCAGTCGTCGAGTCGCAGCGGCGGAATGTAGGTGAACAGCAGCTTGCGCGCCCAGCAGTCTCCCGTCGCGGCCCTCTCCTTGGCGGTGGTGAAGCAGTAGCGATACAACATGGCGCGGACGTAGGTCGGAGGATGATCCGGAAACGGATTGTTGGCGAGCAGCTCCAGCGCCGGCGGCGAGCCCTCCAGCAGCTTGTGCAGAAAATCCACGACCCAGGGATCCTGCGCCGGAGACTCGCTGGCGGCGAGCCACAGCTCCCAGTTCAGGCGCGGCTGGTGCGGGATGCTCCAGCGTGGCATTGCCTTGGCGAACGGCCGGTCGTCGAGCAGGAACAGGCAGACGAACATGGTGAGCAGGTTGAGGAGGTGGTAGTTGCCGGTTAGCGAGATGGCGAGGAATCCCACCTCCACCAGCAGGGCATCGGACTGAATACCCCCGAAAACAGGCAGAGCAGACCACAGCGAAAGATACTGCACCAGGGCAAGCACCAGCATCGGCCGCGTCAGCGGGTCGAGCAGGATGAGCGCGGTGGCGCCGACACCCGCGACGTAGGCGCCCATCAGCGCCGCGTCTGAATCGTTGATTTAGAACAGCGCCGGCACGATCCAAAAGCTATCCGGGCCATACTGGGTGGCCATCACGCTGAGATATCGCCGCAACGGCAGGATGCCGTCAGTACCGACGAGCCCTAGGACCCGGCTGGGATCTGGCTGGCTAGCGAGACGAATCCCGCCAGATACACCAGGCCGAGCAGACGCAGGAGCAGCCAGCTCACCAGGTGGTAGCTCGGCGGGTATCGCTCCGCGCCCCACAACGGCCGCGAGGCACGGTAGGCTGCGCCGCGGTGGCCGGCGACCAGCGCATAGACCTGCTCCGCCAGCCGGGCGAATCCGGGCAGCCGCCGATACAGCCACAGGCCGGCACCTCTGCCGGGCGCCCGAGCCAGCACCCTGAATGCCGCCTTCGCGGCGCTGTAGCGGGCGCCGTCTGCCTCGAAGAGCTGGATCGCACGGGCGAAGGCCTCGGCCTGCACTTCCGGGTGCTGGGCCAGGATGTCCTGATAGGGCGCGTAACGCACTCGATCGCCGGTGACCCGCCGCCAGTGGCGCACCCAGTAGGCGCAGAAGCCGCAGTCGCCGTCATAGGCGGGCAGCCCTCGCTTGGGGTCTAGACTGCTCATGGGCCTCAACCTTGTGGCCTAACCATGGGGGGGACGAATCGAGTGTTTACCAGCAGGGAGCATTCGTCAAACACTACCCGTTTTGTCCGCTGTAAATGCCGGAGGCATCCGAAACAGGGAGGTCCCGGTGGCGGCATCGCCGAGAGCTCGTCGTACCGATGTAGCGGAGCAAAAGAGAACGTCTTGCCTCTGGATTCAGTGGCCAGTAGCTGGTTTGAGTTGATTGATGTCAACGTCTTCCTCAGTTGACTCTATGGACAATCGAAGCGAAGTGCGCGTTGTTTCGCTATGGCCCGCCGGCATGTCGGCTGCATTCCACGAGCGGGCAATGCGCAGCAGTCACTCTCAGCTGAAAGGGCTCCCAGGCTCCCGGTGTACTTGGGGAGCTAGACATAATGCGGTTGCCTGCTGGAGATCCGGCCTTGCATCACGGCATCGAACGGCGAGGGGATGTATGTACCCGTATTTTTAGCAGGGAATTGGAAGTCGCATCTCCGAGCTAGCCGAGGACGGACAGGTGCCCCCTACAGGAGGGACATTGGACCATTGGGGCGATTGGCAGAAGAGCGACGAAGGACCGTTGGAAGTCAGCTGCGTGAATCTTGCGTGAATATCACGATGCCAGGCACAGCGATTCCTGCCGCATGGGGATGCAAGCGCGTTTTCTTTTTGGATCTTGTTACGAGTCAGCAATTTCTGCTTGACAATCTCCGCTGGGATGAAAACAATCCACATGCAACAATAATATGGAGTAGCGAAACGGATGTCAGCCAGCGGAAGACAGCAGTCAGCGGAACGACCAGTCGACGATGATGCCTTTTCGCTAGACCCATCCTTGGAGACTCCCTCGTCGAGCGCCTGCGTACCCGGATTATGGCTCCGGGGACAGACGGTAGTGACATTTTTCCCGGGCCAAGAGGCTTGCTGAGGAAGCGAAGCACACACGCGTGTGCCTTCGAAGCCAAAGGGGGCGGAAGCACCGATGCTCGAGGATTTAAGGCAGCGCGTCTGCGCCGCTAAGGTGATATCTGTTGAGACTCTGGGTAGTAATGGGTCGCAAGAGATCGGGCGGCTGATAGAGCACCGGGAGTTTGACGGGATCAATATTTTTTGCGGGCGATCTAGCACGCTTGAGCCCGCACGACATCGGGTAATTTCGCGTGGGCATCGGCTGATCGGATAGCTGCGGCAGCATGCGGAAATTCCGGGACCTGAATTTTCCAATTGGCCGCTTCGGCCCGTGGGGATGCAAGCGCAGGGATTTTAGGGATTCATTGTCGGGGGAAACAGCTGTGACACGGAAATCTAGGGATTTGTTGCTCGGACTGGTACTCAGCATTCTCCCCTGTTTTGCTGCGGCGGCACTCTCCGCGGTGCAGGCCCCCGAGCCCGTGCCGCAGCGCTAAGGGGTGTTTGTCGAGCCGCTGGTGGCCTTCGAGACGCCCACCGCGGCCGAGCGTGAGGCCCTGAACGCGGTCATTACCCAGTATGCCGCCGCAGGCGACCCGTCCCGCATCGAAGCCTTATCCGGCTACCTGGCGCAATCGAGAACATCCCCCTGGCGCGTTTCACTGCTGCTCAACATGGCCTTGGCCCGGGAGCGGGCCGGTTATTTCTCCGAGGCGATATCCCTGCTGGAGCGCACGCGCGCGGCGGCCGCCGGTGCCAAGACACTCGCCGAGAAAACAGTGGCCGCCCGCGCGCTCGGTGAGCTGCTCGCGCTGCATACCCGCTTCGGTCACCCGGAGGCGGTGGCGGAGTTGCTGCAGGCTGTCGAGCCCTCACCGGCGACGGCGCCTGTCAGCGAGATGGTGTCGGCGGCCCGCGTTGGCCTATGGGAGATGCGCAACACCCCCGAGGAGGCGCTGCGCTGCGGAATCGTCTCTCTGCAGGCGCTGCTGGAGGCCGAAGGCTCGGCCAATGGCGCCCGGCTGGAGACGGTCAAGGCCGGACCTCGCGGCACCACCCTGGGGCAGCTTCAGACGCTGGCCAAGCGCGAGGGCCTGGCGGCCCGAGCCGTCGAGCGTCGCGCGGGCGAGCCGATACCGGTGCCCGCGGTGGTGCACTGGCGGGTCGGCCACTTCGCCGCCATCGTGGGCCAAGCGAATGGGCGCTACCGGGTGAAGGACCCCGCCTTGGGCCGAGCGCTGTGGATGAGTCCGCAGGCGATCGCGGCCGAATCGAGCGGCTATTTTCTGGTCCCGGGCGCCGAAGACCCCCATTCTCCCTGGCGCACCCTGGCGGCGGCCGAGGCGGCCCGGGTCGTGGGCGGGGGCAACACTCTGTACAAGCAGGCCAACCAGACCTCCGATTGCGACAAGACCGAGTGTGACCACGGCTGCTCGAAGGATCCCGGGGATACGCCTGATCCCGCGGATACGCCCGCGCTGGGGTCGGGCATGCCCTACTACCGGGTCCACTCCATGCTGGTCAGCCTCAACATCCGCGACACCCCGGTGGGGCACACGCCCCCGCGGGGACCGGCGGTGCCGGTGACGGTGACCTACAGCCAGCGCGAGGCCAACCAGCCGCCGACCTACACCTTCTTCAACCTCGGCCACAAGTGGACCTTCAACTGGCTCTCCTATGTGAAGGACGATCCCCAGTCCCTGGGCAGCGATGTGATGGTCTATCTGCCGGGCGGCGGCAGCCGTGACTACGACGGCTACAACGCCGGCGACGGCAGCTTCGCCCCGGAGCAGCGCACCGGTGCCCACCTGGTGCTGGTGTCCGCCTCGCCCGTGCGCTATGAGCGGCGCATGCCCAATGGCAGCACCTACGTGTATGCCGCCTCCGATGGCAATGCGGCCTACCCGCGCCACGTGTTCCTGACCCAGGTGGTCGATGCCACCGGCAATGCCGCCACCTTGCACTACGCCGCCGGCAAGCTCACCGACGTCACCGATGCCCTGGGCCAGGTGACGAGCTTCAGCTATGACGATCCGCTGGACCCGCTGCTCATCACCGGCGTCAGCGACCCCTTCGGGCGCAGTGCCAGCTTCCACTACGACACCAGCGGACGGCTGGATACGATTACCGACGCCATCGGGCTCAGCACCAGCTTCCAGTACGACAGCGCCACCTTCATCCAGGCCATGACCACCCCCTACGGCACCACCACGTTCACGTCTTCCGATCTTGAGGACGAGCCCACCCGGTGGGTGGAGATCACCGACCCGCTGGGGGAGAAGGAGCGGGTGGAGTTCCGCCACGAAGCCCCCGGTATCGTGCCCGGCGAGCCGGTGCCACAGGGCATGAGCACCAGTCCCAACTATGTCCAATATCGCAACACCTTCTACTGGGACAAGGAGGCCATGAAGCGTGCCGCGGGCGACTACACCCAGGCGCGCCTGCGCCACTGGCTGCATCAGACGGGTGTCAGCAGCACCACCACCGGGGTGCTGGAGAGCGTAAAGAGTCCGCTGGAGAGCCGCATCTGGTACAGCTATCCGG
>CAYQDX010000259.1:0-5954 GCA_964416345.1 uncultured Ectothiorhodospiraceae bacterium | reverse complement strand
CAACTCCGGCGGCGTGGACTGCTCGGACCATGAGGTGAACATCAAGATACTCCTCGGCACCGTCATGACCGAGGGCGAGCTGACCCTGAAGCAGCGCAACAAGCTGCTTGTGGAGATGACCGACGAGGTGGCGGCGCTGGTGCTGCAGGACAACTACCTGCAGACCCAGGCCCTGAGCCTCGCCGAATTCCAGGCCAGCGCCCGACTGGAGGACCACCGGTTGTTCATCCACAAGCTGGAGGCCGCGGCGGCTCTGGATCGGGCGCTGGAATTCCTGCCCAAGGACGAGGAGCTGGTGCGCCGCAAGGCCGCCGGCAAGGGTCTCACGCGCCCCGAGCTGGCGGTCCTGCTGGCCTACGGCAAACTGCACCTGTACCACGAGATTCTCGCCTCGGATCTGCCGGACGACCCGTTCTATGCCGGCGAGCTGGACCGCTACTTCCCCGCTCCCATTCGCGAGCGCTTTCGCACCAGCCTCGCCGCCCACCCGCTGGCACGGGAGATCGTCAGCACGCGCATCGCCAACGATCTGGTGAATCGGGCGGGCGCGAGCTTCGCGTTCCAGCTGCACGAGGACACGGGCGCGGCGACGACCGAGATCGTGCGTGCCTATACCGTGGTGCGCCGTATCTTCGGCATGGGCAAGCTGTGGAAGGACATCGAGAATCTGGACGGCACCCTCTCTCCGCAGACCCAGATCGCCATGATGCGCGAAGTCCAGGCCCTGACCGCGCACAGCGCCAAGTGGCTGTTGCAGAACCGCCGGCCGCCGCTGGACGTCACCGCCGAGGTAGCCGCCCTGCGGGAGGGCCTCTCACGGCTGTGCGCGGCGCTCCCGGAACTGCTGGTGGGTCCCGACAAGGATGCCATGGACGATGCCACGGGCCGATACGTGGTGGCTGGGGTGCCGCACGCGCTGGCACGCCGGGTGGCGGGCCTGCCGCTGCTGGCTGCGGCATTGGACATCGCCGAGCTGGCGCGCTGGCTGGCGTTGCCCGCCGAAGTCGTCGGTGGCACCTATTTCAGCGTTGCGGCACGCCTGGAGCTGCACTGGCTGCGCCAGCGGATCGCCGAGCTGCCGGCCGACAGTCATTGGCAGAGCCTTGCCCGTAGTGCCCTGCGCGACGAGCTCTACGCTCAGCAGCGACTGCTCACGGCCGAAGTGCTACGCGTCACGCCGCACCCGCAGGTTCCCGCTGCGGTGGTGGAGGCGTGGCTTCAGCACAATCGGGGGGCCGTGGAGCATACCCTGGACCGGCTGGCGGAGGTCAAAGCCAGCGAGACCCCCGACCTGGCCATGCTGTCGGTGGGCTTGCGGGAAGTCGGCAATCTGGTGAACCTGGGCAACCGCCGCATGGTCGCCCCGGACCAGGAAGAGGCCGACACCGAAGCTTCGGTCGGCTGAGCACGCAGTCGCTCCCGGCTCACCGGTACTTGCGCAGGTACTGCCACTCGAAGGCCCGCTATGGAAGGCCGACTTGGGCGCGCCGATCACCGCCCGACGGCCACAAGGCGGGGCGGCCCACCCGTTGACAGACCCTCGCGGGGAGTGGATGCTCCCGCATAGCCGGTGGTATTTCCTATCCTTTTTTCGACGCCGCGACACCGCACCTGGCTGCGTGCATGCAGCGGCAGGTACCGGAAGGGCCGCCGGGTCCTGCTCCACCGCGCCCGCACCTACACAGGCACCATCGTCGCGCCCGTGGGTCCCTTCACGCCAGCCAAGCCGGCGCCGGCAGTGGTCGGCCCATCACCCTGTTCCCCTGCCAGCTACGAGCCGGGCGTGCAGCAGCCCGGGCGAGCACTGGATATGCACCCGGTCCCCGTCTCGTGCCGCGGTCCTTCCCGGTCGAGTCTCGGGCTCGTAGGCTAGCGCCTCCAGCAACGGGTAGTCGCGGCCGCCTACCCATATCGGATACGGCTGGCCCCAGTCCCGTGTGGCCCGCATGAAGTTGAACACGCGCCGGGCACTCCACTCGGCATGCACCCGGAAGTCGTCCGCTCCCGGCGGCCCGTAACGGCTGCTCGCCGCCTCGTCCTGGGCCCGGGTTGGCGGCTCGCCGTGCGCAGCATAGAGCGCCAGGGCCTCGACAAACAGGCGCCCGCCCTGCTCGGCCAGCCGACGGGCGGCCTCCGGGGCGTCGATCCCGTCCGGAAGCGCAAGCCTCGCCTGCAGGACGATCTCACCGGCGTCCAGACGCGGCCTCACCCGGTGCAGCGTGACACCGGTGTCCGCCTCGCCGTTGCGAAGCTGCCAAAAAAGCGGTGTTGGACCGCGATACCGCGGCAGGAGCGAGGGGTGCAGGTTCAGGCAGTCCCGCGTGGCCAGCGCGCACAGGGCCTCGGACAACCGATGGGGAAAGCAGGCCACGAGTATGAAAGCGGGCGCTAGGTCCGCCAGCCACCGGTGCAGCGCCGGGTCATCGGGCCCGGTCACGTAGCGGACGGGGACCCCCGCGGCGGCGGCGAGGGATGTCAGCGTATCCGGCAGGCCCGGGACGGCGACGGGCAGGGCCCATGCAGCCGGCTTCGGCCCAAATGTTGCGGCGCCGGACGGCCTGATGCCCGCTTCAACGAGCAGGCGAAAGACCGCGGCCGAGAACGGGCTGGTCGTGCCGAAGAGCACGACCCTGTCGGAGCTTGTCTCCCGCGCCCTCACTGCGCCACGCCGGAGGCCGATTCCCCCTCGCGCTCGTCCTCGCAAGGCATTGCACCGGGCCCGAAGGCCCCGCTCTGGTAGAGCTCGTCGATGAATCCCAGCGTGCTCAGGTCCCGCATCCGCTGAGGGTACAGGATCCCATCCAGATGATCGCACTCGTGCTGGACGACCCGCGCGTGAAAACCCTCGGCCTCCCGCTCGATGGGGCGACCGTCCGGGTCGAGACCCGAATAGCGGATGCGGGCATAGCGCGGCACGAGGCCGCGCAGCCCCGGCACGCTCAGACAACCCTCCCAGCCCTCTTCCGTCTCCGACGTCAAAGCCTCGATCATGGGGTTGACCAATACGGTCTCTGGCACCGGCGGCGCGTCGGGGTATCGAGGATTCTGCTCGTACCCGAACACCACCACGCGCAGCGGGACGCCGATCTGAGTAGCGGCCAGACCCGCCCCATTCTCCGCGTCCATGGATTCTTTCAGGTCCGCTACCAAGCCCCTGAGCTCGGGTGTGCCGAAGGCGCGTACTGGCTCGGCCACCTGCCGCAGCCTTGGATCCCCCATGCGAAGTATCTTTCTCATCGCCATACCGCGTCAGCCTCTGCAGTGAAACGCCATTATCGCGGATGCCGCACGCCGACACACAGACCGACCGCATCCCGCCGGGTTCTGGTATGCTGGTCCAGACCCCTCTGGAGACGCCCGATGTCCGAGACACCTCCCGGCCCGTGGGACCGTATCAGGCGTTCGCTCTGGTGGCTGCCCTTCGGCCGGGTGCCGGAGCTGTCCGCACACGCGCTGCAGGAGAGGATGGTGTCCGACGAGCCACCTCAGCTCCTGGACGTACGTACCCATACCGAGTGGGCACACAGCCGGATTGCGGGGGCCTACAACCTGCCCATCACCGCGCTCAGACGCCGCCTGCACGGGCTCGCCCTCGACCCACGGCGCCCGGTGATCGCCATCTGTCTCAGCGCCCACCGCAGCGTCCCCGCGGTGCGCCTGCTCCAGGCCCATGGCTACCAGGACGTGCATCAGCTCGCCGGCGGCATGCTGGCGTGGTGGCGCAGCGGCCTGCCTACCGAGCACGACTAGTTGAGCGCCTTGTCTGGTTCCTCGTCCGTTGTCCCTGGCCCCTGGGCTTCCAGTTCCCCATCTACCGTCTACTTTCCAGCTACTGCTTGCGGGCCAGGGTGAGCCCGTCGCCGATGGGCGCCAGGCTCAGCGTTACCCGCCTTTCCTGGTGCAGCATCTCGTTGAAGGCACGGATCGCCCGAGTGTCCGCGCTTTGGTCCTCAAGATTGAGGCCGACAGCGAAGCTTCGGTCGGCTGAGCACGCAGTCGCTCCCGGCTCACCGGTACTTGCGCAAGTACTGCCACTCGAAGGCCCGCTTGGCCCAATGCAGAAGCGGACTTGGTGGCAGCATGAAGCTGCGGCGGGGCGTGCGCACCACCAGCATGCCGCTGTTGGCGCTGTCCACGATGCACACCAGCTCCACCTTGAAGGTCTCCGCGGGCTGGCCGCCGCGCAGCTCGGTCAGCAGGTTGCCGGCGGCTGCCACGGCCTGCAGGTCCGCCATGTGGGCCTGCTTGGGCATCCACTCCGGACCCGGGAAGCTGCCGGCATCACCCGCCACGTAGACTCGCGTCGTGCCCTCGACCCGACATTGGGCATCCGCCTTGAGCAGGCCGCCTGGGGAGCGAGGGAGGTCGGTGCCGTCGAGCCAGGCGTTGCCGGTCACGCCCGGCATGAACACGATGAGGTCCGCGGCGACTTCCCCGCCTTCCGTGACGATCCGATCCGCGGCAAAGCGCTTCAGCTTGTGACCCAGATGGGTGTCGATGCCACGCCGGGCCAGGGTGCCCAGGAGGGCGTTCACGGCACGGGGACCCAGGCGCTTGCCCGGCTCCGCCGCGGGGCTGAAGAACAGCAGCTTGAAGCGCTTGCGCCGGCCCTGGCGCTGCAGGTGGGTATGGGTGCCCAGCAGCAGCTCGAACATGGGGCCGCCGCGCATGGCCGTGGGCTCGTTGGGATTGCCGGCGAAGCCGAAGGCCAGGGTGCCCGCCTCAAGGGCCGCGATTCGATCACGGATCGCCACTGCGGCGGCGACGCCCTCGCACGGCACGACGGCATGCTCGATACCCGGCAGCTTCTTCAGATACTGTCCGCCCGAGGCGATGATCAGTCCGTCGTTCTCGACTTCACCGGCGTCGGTGACCACGACCCGCCCGCCGTCGCGCAGCCCGGTGACGGTCCCCGCGTAGTGCTGGACACGCGTCCTGGACAGGAATGCCGCCAGTGGTATCACCAAATCCTCCGGCTTGCGCTGGCCGGTGGGAATCCATATAAGGCTCGGCAGATAGACCAATTCCGGACGCGGGCTGATCAGCGTGATCTCTAGCTTCGGGTCCGCGACACGCAGCGTGCGCGCCGCCGTCAGTCCGGCAAATCCGGTGCCGATCACTGCGACTCTGGTCATGCGAATCTCTCCGGGATGAAATGGGACGGGCACCGCGAAGGAGAGTGAACAATCTAGCCCCTATGGCGCCTCTGTGCCAGCCTCGGTTGCCGGCGTGGCGCCATGGTGGGGCCGCAATGATCGGCCTGTGCGCGGAAAGCCGGTAATCCTATCCAGAGATCATGACAATGCCACCTCTAGAGCGTCGAGATCCGTGGTCCTACGCATGCGTGAGCCTTTGAGTGCCGCCGATGCAAGCCGTGCTGGATAATCCCGCCGTCGGGTGGACCTTCGTCGTCTACCTGTCGGCCATGCTGGTCCTCGGGTTGGTCGCCTACTGGCGTACCCGCGACCTCTCGGACTACATCCTCGGCGGACGCAGCCTCAGCAGCGGGGTGACCGCGCTGAGTGCGGGCGCCTCGGACATGAGCGGCTGGCTGCTGCTGGGCCTGCCGGGCTACGCCTACGCCTCCGGCGTGGAGGCCGGCTGGATTGCCCTGGTGCTGCTGGTGGGCACCTACCTCAACTGGCGCCTGGTGGCGCTGCGCCTGCGCGTCTACACCCAGCTCGCCGACAACGCGCTTACACTGCCCGACTATTTCGAGCGCCGCTTCGCCGATCCCAGCCGTCTGCTGCGGGTGATCTCCGCCTTCTTCGTCCTGCTGTTCTTCCTGTTCTACACCAGCTCCGGCCTGGTGGCAGCCGGCAAGCTGTTCAACGCAGTGTTCGGCATGCCCTATGTGTGGGCGGTTGCTGCGGGCGTGCTCTCGGTAGTGGCCTACACCTTCGTGGGCGGCTTCCTGGCCGTGTCCTGGACCGACGTGGTCCAGGGCCTGCTGA
>CAYQDX010000258.1:0-5955 GCA_964416345.1 uncultured Ectothiorhodospiraceae bacterium | reverse complement strand
CAGAAGGCGCTGTCCGCTCGTGACCGGCTGCACAAGATAGTCGCTGACATCCAGCTCGACATGGAGACCCGGGACCGGCTGAAGAGCGGGCACGGCAACGCCATTCTCGTATCGGGCAGCATCTACTCGGCCTGCCGCTTCTTCGAGATGCTCCAGCACACCGACCTGGCCGGCAAGTGCGCCATCGTCACCTCCTACAAGCCATCCCCGGGGGCGACGACAAGGAAGACGTCGCCGGCTTCTCAAGGATCGGCTGGAGCAGGGCCGCCAGCGGCTGGAAGAAGCACGCGAGGCTGTCAAGGCCCTGTGCGAGCCGGTGGAGCCGCCACGCGACAGCGCGGCCTACCTGCGCATCTTCTGTGCCGTCGAGAGCGGCAACGCCGAGCAGATCAAAGACAACGAGCCCAAGCGGGTTGCCCTCTACAAGCTGGCCGGGGCATTGCTGCGCGCCTACGCGAATCTGGCCAACGAGATGGGCGAGGCCGGCTATTCGGAGACCGAGGCGCAAGCGATCAGGGCCGAGGTTGAGCACTACGAGAAGGTGCGCGAGGAAGTGAAGCTCGCAAGCGGCGACTACGTGGACATGAAGGTGTACGAGCCCGCCATGCGGCACCTGCTCGATACCTACATCCGGAGCGCCACCACAACGAGCGCTTCCGCACCTTGATGGACACGCTGATGCCCTCCTGGGCTCTCTGCCGGGAGACGCTGAGTCGGGCGCCCCTGGCGCATGAGGAGTGGGGGTACTGAGCGGAAGCTCTGCAAACCGATCGGGACTCAGGTAACCTTCATGCTCGGTTCAATCACTTGCTCGAGTCGCCCCTTGGAGCGGCGGTTCTAAAGGCATTGCCGTGCACGAGCGTGTTCGATAGGATGTCGCCCGGCTGAGCTCTGGGGTGGGGAGTGCGTGCTTGGTCTCAAGCATTTTGTTACCCGGGCCAGAATTTCTTCCCAATATTGCGGTCCGTATCGCTACGGAAGTGCCATTCCGGGCAGACCTCGATATCAGGATCAGGTCTCTGCAGCGCATCACTAAGTCCGAGGTCTGTCCCAAATTTTGAAGCATGTCTATCTCGCCTGCGGCGTCGGGCTGACCGCGATCCTGCTCTGGGCCGGAGTTTCCAGGTCCGCGAGCGAGGTCTTTTCCTCCGGGCCGCCGCACTGGCTGCCGCACTTCGTGTCGTTCGCCGTCCTCGGGTTCGCCTGGGTGGGGGGGCTGCCGCGGGCGCCGGTGCTGGGTGTGCTGCTCGGCGTCGTCGTCTTCGGCTTCGGGCATGAGGCGATCGAGATCATTGGCCACGCCCATGCCTACGAGCTTGCGGACGCGCTCGTGGACGGCGCTGGGGCGGCCTTCGGCTCGCTGCTTGCGTACCTAGTCGTGAACCGCGGCAAGCCTAGGCAAGCGGAGTAACGGAGTAGGGTGGAACAAGCGCAGCGGTTCCACCAATCATGGCTGTCGCGGAGTCTGGGCGAAATAGATTTCGGGCTCACCGGTGGAGCCGCTTCGCTTGCTCCACCCTACGATGGAAATGTGAAGCAAAGTAGGGTGGAACAAGCGCAGCGGCTCCATCAATCCCCCTAAACCGTCGGTGCAGAGCTGAATCAGCTCGCCAGCTCCCCACGTTAATGACTGCTATCGCAGCAGCTTGAGTCCCGGTGGCAGCGAGTCGCCGAGCAGGCGGCGCTCGTCGGCGGCGTCCATCTCCACCACCTCGCTGACCAATGTGATCCAGCTCGGCGGGGCCTTGAGGGCGATGAGCCGCTCGCGCACCCGGGTGCGCAGCTCAGGCAGTAGATCACGCGTACGGTCCCCGCTCAGGCGCGCGATCTGGACCGCGGCAAAGGCGGCGGGCTCGACCCTCTTCCAGTCCAGCGCCAGGTTCGCCTCCAGCCAGCCTGCGGCGATGTCCGCTGGCACGATGTTGTGTGCGCTGCCCGAGAAGGGCACCCGAGCGGCGATGCGGCCGACGGCCCACCAGCTCTGCGGGTTCTCGGCGGGCTTGCGCAGGCGTGCGAGCAGCCATTCCACGACCTCGATCTTGCGCTCCACCGGGAGGCGCTCCAGGGCGGCCGCCAGGCGCACCATGTCGTCGTAGCCTTGCTTCTTCGGGCCGTGGGGACGCTTGCCCTTGCCCTCGGGCTGGAGCTCGAAGGCGATGCCATCGAGCACGCGCAGCTGCGCCTGCTGGTCCAGGCCGCCCGCCACACGCCGCCACAGGGTCCACCATTCCGACCAATTCTGGCTCTGGTTGCGGTACTGAATGCCCTGCCCGAACAGGGACCAAAGCTGCTCGATGCGCCAGTCGTCCAGCGGGTAGCCGAAGCCGGGCCGAAGGCAGTAGCCGGTGAGGTTGAGCCACAGGCGCTCGTGCTCCGGGCTGCGCCGGCGCCGCCGGGCGCGCTCCCACAGCGAGGTGAAGAGCTCGCGCAGCAGGGGCGTATCCCAGCTCTCGCGCCCGCCCAGTATGCGCTCCAGCGCCGAGCGCAGCTGTTTGACCTCCTTGGGTCCGATCTCCCCGGAGGGGCTGCCGAAGACCCGCTCTACCTTCTCCGCCGCATCGGCGAAGCGCGGGTGCACCGTGCCACCGACTTCCGCCGACGTTACCGCGTCGGTCCCGCGCAGCTGGAATTCCAAGCGCCAGCGCCGGCTCGCGTCCTGCGTGCTCACGCAGTGCATCTCCAGGGTGCCCACGTCGGTGAGAGAGGTGCCGAGCTGCACCGCCATCTCCCGCGCGGCGCTGCCCTGGGCGGGCACTACCGTGGCGATCGGGGGCAGGGGCAGGAAGTCGCCGCGGCCTATGTCGGTCAATGCGCCGGGCGGGTAGGGCGTGTCGGCGCTGGAGGAGACGAGGTGAAAGCGCACCGGCTGGCCCAGGCGCAGAGCAAAGGTGCGATCCGCGAGCCGGATCTCCCGGCCTTCTTCCGTGCCCCGCGGCAGCACGCAGATGCCCTGGCGCGAGCGCGTGTCTCCTTCCTCCATGACCAGGAAATAGCTGCGTGCCGAGCCCCCGCCTATCCTGGGGCCGAGCCCGCGGCGGGCCAGGGCGTAGGCGACGGCACCGCGGGCGACGGCCACGTCGGGATCGCCGTTGTGCAGGACTCGTAGCGGCGCCTCGCGCCAGCCCGCCAAAGTCTCTCCCAGGCGGCCGGCCAGGGCCTCGGCCCGGAACACACCGCCGTTGAGCAGCAGGGTGTCGGGCACCGGCGGCTCCGGCGCCTCCCCGTCATCGACGCCGAGGGCCTGACGCGAGGCGGCGGCATGCAGGGCCAGAAAGGTCGCGAGGTGGCGGGTCACGGCCGGATCGGCGACATAGGGCAGGCCGAACTCGACGATGCCGCCGCGCATCCGCGTGGGCCGCGCGTCCGCCGTCACCCTGGGGAAGAAGCCGTCCACGATCATTTGTCGGACTTCCTCACGGGTCAGCTCCACCGAGCGGGCGCCGCCGACCAGCCTGGTGCCCGCGCCGAGCACCGTCACGGTCGCCTGCGCCGGTGCCTCGGGCGCCAACAGCCGCTCCTTGGCCAGACGGCACTGCTGGATAAGCTGGGACAGGCGTGCGGCGGACAGTCGTGTGCCCGACGTGGCCATGCGTGCCTCGGCGACGTGGGCGAGGGCGAGGTCCATGTTGTCGCCGCCCAGCATCAGGTGGTCACCCACGCCGATGCGGGTCAGGCGCGGCTCTCCGTCGAGCATCTCCACCTGGATCAGGGTCAGATCGGTGGTGCCGCCCCCCACGTCGCACACCAGCACCAGACGCGTCTGCGCCAGCTCCGTTCTCAGGCTGCCACGATGACGAAAAAGCCAGTCGTAGAAGGCCGCCTGCGGCTCCTCCACCAGGCGCGCCTGGCCCAGACCCGCCAGCCGGGCCGCCTCCACGGTCAAGGCACGGGCGCCCTCGTCGAAGGAGGCGGGCACCGTGAGCACGAGGTCCTGCTGCTCGAGGGGCGCCTGCGGGAATCGTGAATTCCAGGCGGCGCGCACATAGGCCAGATAGCTGGCGCTGGCGACCACGGGCGAGACCCGGGCGATCCCTTCGGCCGCGCCCCAGGGCAGGATGGGTGCCAGGCGGTCGACCGAGGGGTGCGACAGCCAGCTCTTGGCGCTGGCCACGACCCGGCCGGGGACCTGCGCGCCCAGACCCCGCGCCAGGCTGCCGATGACCACCTGCTCCAGGCCGGCGACATCGGCCTGCCGCCAGGGCAGGCGCAGATCGTCGTCTCTGAGCTCGCCTGGGGCGGGGTGGTAGCGCACCGACGGCAACAGGGGGCGCGGCGCAAGCTCCCCGGGTGCGACCAGCTGTTCGATGTCGAGCAGCTGGATGTCCTCGCGGCCCGCCTCCGTGTAGGCGACCACCGTGTGGGTGGTGCCCAGATCGATGCCGACGATGTAGTCCTGCATCGGGCTTAGGTCCCGGTCTTGCCGCGCACCTCCAGCTCCACCTTCCAGTGCTCGCCTCCGCTGCGGGGCAGGGCCTCCAGACGCAGGGTGCCGGTCTCGGTCACCATGGCACGAAGCCTCACCGGCACGATCTCACCCGGCGCCCGGCTCTCCGCCGGGAGATTGGCCTCGATCTCGCCCAGCTCGTGCAGCTCTTCGGGCTCCCAGGATTCCAGCATGACGCCGACCTCGTCCTGGCGGCGCACCGAGGAGCCGAAGAAGCGAAAGCGCACCGGCTCACCCACCACCAGGCCGAATTCCTGGGGCGGCAGCTCCGCCTCGGTGCCTTCCTCCATGCCGAAGGGCGCGAGGCACAGGGCCTGCACGGGCGGCTCCAGGCCCGGCACGGCGGGCATCGAGGATTCGACGCCCACATAGTAGGCGCTGGCAGTGCCGCCACGGATGCGCACGCCCCCGCCGCGGCGCACATAGCTGTAGTAGGCCGCACCGCGGGCCACCGCCAGGTCCAGCTCGGCGCCCTCCAGCACGCGGGCGGGAGGGGCGCCTTCGGCGGCGAGCCAGGCCGCCAGCGATTCCATGGTGCGCTCGACCAGAATGCCAGACTTGAGCACTCCACCGTTGAACAGCACGGCGGTGGGGTGCAGGAAGCTCGCGCCGGGGGCCACGGCGCCGGCGAAGCCCTCCAGCGCCTCGGTGGCGCCCACTTGGCGTCCCAGGAATGCCGCCAGATGGCGGGTGATGGCGACATCCTGAGCATAGGGCAGGCCCAACTGGGTGAGGGCCGTGCGCGCCCGGCTGAGCGGCCGCGCGGCGCTATCCACCTGGGGAAAGAAGCCGTCCAAGATAGTGCGTGTGACCTCCTCGCGCGTCAGCTCAGTGCGTACGGAGCCGCCGATGAGCTTGGAGCCGCGGCTGGGCACCACCACGGGCACGGTCTCGGTGTCGGGACTGCCGAGCAATGTCTCCTTGGCCCCGCGGCAGCCGTGGGTCAGCGCCCGCAGCTGCCAGGGATCCAGCTTGGTGCCTTGGCTCGCGAGCTTGGCCGCCACCACATGGGCCAGGGTCAGGTCCATGTTGTCACCGCCTAGCAGGATGTGCTCGCCCACGGCGATGCGGTGAGGCTCCAGGCTGCCGTCGCGCTCCACGGCGGCGATGAGCGAGAGGTCGGTGGTGCCGCCGCCTACGTCCACCACCAGGATGATGTCGCCCACCTTGAGCTGCTCGCGCCAGCGACCGGCGCTGGCCTGGATCCAGCTGTACAGCGCCGCCTGGGGCTCCTCCAGCAGAGTCATGTGCTGGTAGGCGGCGGCCGTGGCCGCCTCGGCGGTCAGCTCGCGGGCGGCGGGGTCGAAGGAGGCGGGAATGGTGACCGTGACCTCCTGCTGCTCGAAGGGCGCCTCGGGGTGGGCGTCGTTCCACGCCGCCCGCAGGTGCCTTAGAAAGCGGATGGAGGTCTCCAGCGGCGAGATGCGTGGCACCTCCTCGGGGGACTCCCCGGGCAGGATGGGTGCCCGGCGATCCACCCCCGCATGGCACAGCCAGCTCTTGGCGCTGAA
>CAYQDX010000257.1:3834-5982 GCA_964416345.1 uncultured Ectothiorhodospiraceae bacterium | reverse complement strand
GCGACGGCGCGGTCACGCTGCCGATGCTGCGCGAGGCGGTGGCGCGGTGGGTGGAGGAGGTGCGGGGAGGGCGATAGGGCTGCGGCTCGGGCCCTCGCCGCGGACCCCGGTCGCCCCTCACCCGTCACCCCTCAGGTGACGGTATGGCTGCGCGGCCGCCGACCGCGGCGTCCACCGACACGCAGGTCGCTCATGAGGCGCGCCACGTCCTCGGGCACCTCCATCCGAAGCTCGTTCCGCAACAAGTCGGCATGCTTCCTCAGGGCCAGAAGGGCGTTGCCACGGTCTCCGGCCTCGCACAGGGACCCGGCGAGGCTCAACGCGAACCGGGTGTTGAACCGGTCGTGGGCCGAGGCACGTGCCCACCATCGCGCAGCCGCTCTCGGGTTGTGGGCCATTCCGGCTCGCTCTGCCAGCGTCTCCAGCGCCAACTCGAATCGAGCAGCTAGTCGGTGCGCCTCGGTTTCCCTCCAGCGTTCGAATTCCGCCGAGCCACCGAGGTGAAAGCCCTCGAGGAACGGCCCGCGGTAGGCGGCTACCGCCCTTTCGTCATCCCCATCCTCCAGGGCGGACAGGAAGGACTCGACGTCCGACCGAACCACGTCCGGGTTCAACCTCAGCGCGAAGCCGGCACCCGAAACCGCCTCCGTCCCGAGGGCCTGTCGGAGTCGGTAGATGGCATCTGCCAGCGAGTGACGGGCGGAGTGCTGGGCAACCTCCGGCCACAGGTAGAACCCCAGCTTGTCGCGCGTGCAACCCGAGGCGCCTGCCGTCGAGAGCAGCGCGATAAGGGCCAGTTGTCGCGGTTGCGCAGGGTATCCGGTAAGAAGGCCTCGGGGGCCTTCCACAGCCACGCTGCCGAGCAGGTGGAGTGTGTACATGTTCCGGCCTCGAAGGTCGGAATGCCCGGATCACGATACTTGGACGAGAACGGGACGATTCTCGAATCACAGTATACGTGCGGAGTAGACCGCGGGCCAGAAGAGCGAGGGCCCCGGGCCGACAACGCTCGGGCCAGGCCCTACGGCTGCACTCCTCGCTGGCGGCGGGTTCCGGCGCGAGCGTCGGCCATGAGGGCACGACGCCCCGAACTTTCGCAGGGAGGAGATTCCCATGAGAGACCTCGCCGTCCTCTCCATCCTCGCGTTGGCCATGGCCTGTACGGATGCCAACGTGACGCAGCCCGAGTCGCTGGTGGCCCTCGACGCCGCAACCCCGGGCGAACCGCAGCTCACCACCATCAACGGCCGGTTCACTGCTCCGAAAGCGGGGTGGAAGTTCCAAGCCCAATTGGTCTTCACGGGCCCGATCGCCGCGGGCGAGATGTCGATGACCCCCTCGGGGGTCATGCACGTGACGGGAGCCATCAACGCCTTCGACATCATCGGGGACCTTGAGGGTTCGAACACCTTCAACGGCAACTACCACATCGATACGAAGACTGGACGCGGCGGTGCCATCAACCTCCACGGCACGTTCGAGCTCACCTCCCCCGGCGTGGGCACGTTCGAGTGTGGTGGGTCGTCGTTTCGGATCGAGGGCTACCTGCCGCCGGCCTATGCCTTCGTCCAGTCGGGGAACATGGCAGGCTGCAACGGAACGGGGGCCTTCGAGGGCATGCATATGAAGGGACAGTTCACCAATGAGGGCGACCCTGGATCGAGCACCTACGACGTCTGGGGCGTGATCTGGTAGGAATCCGCACCCCCGTGGGGCGAGCGGAGTCGACGAAGCCGAGGGCCCGGGGCGCGCCCCGGGCCCTCGTGGATCCCGGTGGAGCGAGCGGCGCGCGCCCGTGGGGTGCCGTCAGTACATGTACACGAGCTCGAGGAACTGGGGACAGCAGGTCGTGCGGTCGCACACCACGCACCCCATCACCTCGGTATCGAGCTTCAGGGCGGGATCGGTCGCGCCGAGCAGCATCCCCATGCCAAAGACGGGCGTCAGCGGATAGGGCGGACGGATCATCCATCGGCCACCACGCAGGGACTCCATCCCCTCGAGGCTTCCACGGTACAGCGTTCCCACGTACACGGCGTGCCGGCCCTCCGGCGCGAATCTGCCCTCGGCCTCTCCCGTTGGCTCGGGGAGGGCATAGGGCATGGCGATCTCGTCCTCCGCATCCAGCTTCGACGCTCCGTCGAGGGG
>CAYQDX010000257.1:0-3824 GCA_964416345.1 uncultured Ectothiorhodospiraceae bacterium | reverse complement strand
TGAATCGCACGCCACGTGTCGTCGGGCCCGCGGCGGTCCACCCAGATGAACGTCTTTCCCTCGAAGGCTCCGACGTCTTTGTCGGCCTTGGCAGACTCGATCATCCCGACGAAGCATCCCCCGGCCAGCGTTTCCGGGTCGACGTTCTCGATGGTCCTTCGTGCGGCGATGAGCGCCATGGGGCCGGCCTGTTTTCCGAAGAAGCCTTTCTTGACCAGGGACTGGCGGTCCGCCACCAGGGGATGCGTGTCGAAGGCGTTCCTGCCGTCGAGCGTATCGAGGTGGCCTTGGATGGCGGGCCACTCCTGTGCATCGATGGTGCCCCTCTCGGGGAACGAGCAGTCCGGCATCGGGAGCTGCGCCGACGCCGCGCCGGCACCTACCAGGAGGAGCGCACCGGCGAGGAGGGGGAGTTTCATGGATCTCATGAGAGGGCTCCTTGATGTTGGAGTAGGGGGGCTACGAGCCCCTCTCGGAAAGGAGGGCCGTCATCGAGTCGTAGACGGAGCGGGTGACGTCGTCGCCGTCCGACCACAGCGTGTGCACGGCCGCCGCCCAGTGGCGGGTGGTCTCGCCATCGCCAGCCGCGGCGGCCAGGCGGGCGCGGAGTGCCATCGCACGCACCAGGGGCCCGGCTTCGCGAGGTGTCAGGAGAAGTAGATCCTGGATCCGGAGGGACCCGAGAACCTGGTCGAGGAGGTCGGCCGCGTGCGTCGAGTCCCCGACGGCTGCCCACAGCTGCGCGTCCGCCAGCGCGATGGAAGGCGGGGTGCTCCCCGGAGCGAGGCCGGCCGCGAGACTGTCGGCCCGCAGAAGGCCGCGGCGGACCGCGTCGTTGCGTCCGTCGGCGAGCGCGCGGTAGAGCCCGGGGAGGTGGTTCCCGGAGGCCAGCACCGGCGGGTCGTCCTCTCGCCAGGGTAGGGCGGGGTGGGCCATGCTGATCGCCTCCGAGACGGCTGCGGACAGGACCGCGGCCTGGTCGGCCCGTGGGACCTGCGCCGCGGCTTCCGCGAGGGCTCGGCTCCGCAGCGCCTCCAGGCTGTCGGCCGGTCCACCGGCGGCGGCGTAGGCGGCCAGTCGGGACGCCGTCTCGCGTAAGGGGACGGGCACCGTCACGGCACGGGATGGATGCCAGAAGTCCAGGGCGGGAGCGGCGGTCTCCAAGAGCCTGGCCGCGTGATGGACGCGACCCAGGAGGAGAGCGACTCCGGCGGACCGCTCGGCCAACTCCCGGTCCTGGCTGGCGGGCATCGCGAGGACGGAGTCGCCCAGAGAGGCGGCCCGCGTGAAATCCCCCGTCTTCACCAGGAGGCGGACCTGATCCACGGCCAGGACCAGTCGGTTGGCGGTGGAGTCAGGCGGGGTACGCTGCCGCGCGCGCTCGACCGCGTCGAGCGCCGACGTGCGCGGGTCGCCGGTCTGCGCGATCTCGCCGCGCGCTTCCATCGCCTGCGCATACGCGTGCAGGGCGATCGGATCATCCGGGAACGCCTCGACCCATGGTCGCATGAGGTCGGCGGCGATCCTCCGGCCCCGCTCGACCGCCTGGAACGTGGCACCGCCGATGGGCCGGGCCAGAAGGTCCTGCGTCGGCCAGGGCACGAACGCGAACGTGTCGGCCTGAAGCTCCGGATGGGCCGCGAAGGGGACGGAGTCCGCCGTCCATCCCATGCGCATGTTGCCCACGCGTCGGGGAACGATCCTGCCGAGCTGCGATACGGAGCTTCCCTGGAGGACGTAGTTGTACGAGGGCGCGAGGACGAGCGCCTGCTCGTAGGCCCGGAGGGCGTCCTCGTAGGAGGAGCGGAAGGACCACCCGGACGAGCTCGTGGAGTCGGGCACGACGCGGCCGTCGCGCGCACGGCAGTCGCCGAGGCCGAGCCAGGCGTCGAAGGAGAGGGGGTCCCGGGCCACCGCCTGGGCGAAGGCGTCGCACGCCTCCTGCCAACGCCCGTCCGTGAGCTCGCTCAGACCCCGCGCCAGGAGTCGTTCGCGCGCCGACAGCTCTTCGGCTTCACGCGCGGCCTGGGCGGCGTACACGCGCCAGCCAGCGTACGACTCTCCCATGAAGAGGCCCACCAGAGAGCGCCAGAGTGAGGCGTGGGCGTAGCCCGGATCGCGGTCCGCAGCCGCCGCGAACGCGTCGGCCGCGTCCTTCAGGTCCCACGTGCGCAGGTACCGGTGTCCCTCGTCGTACATGCGCAGCGCCTCGAGCGAGCGGGTCCCTCCGACCCCGGCTCTCGCCGTTGCTTCGGCCACCTGGCCGACGAGCAAGGAGTCCGCCATCTCGTCGAAGTACGGACCCAGCGGAGCGTCGGGCCCGACCGAGACCCGGTGACGTCGCAGCACGGTGGCGCTCGCCACGTCGTAGAGCACGCCCTCCGCGCGAGTCGTGTCCTCCTCCTGCCAAACGGATCCCCAGACCAGTCGACCCGCGCCCACGTCACGCGCGTCCGCCAACGCCTCGTCTACCGTGAGGGGCCTGCCCCGGTGGCGAAGCTCCCGGTCGTGCACCACCTGGGCGTCCACGAGGTTCACGCCATCCCAGCGCATGAGCGCTTCGCGGAGGCGCGTCTGACAGCGAGTCCCGTCCACCGGTCCCTGATCGCCGGCGACGTCCCGGCGCTGGAAGGGGAGGACCGCGTAACGCGTCTCGTCGAGCTCCGGGCGCGCCCGCCGCGATGACCAGATTCCCACGACGGCCGCCATGAGCACGATCGCGCCCAGCCCCAGCCCCACCACCCGCATGGAGGGTCCTGGATGGGGACGTTCCTCCAGGTGCTGAAGCAGCGCGTCCCGCATCGCGGCCGCGTCGGGGAAGCGCTCTTCCGGGTCCTTGGAGAGGGCACGGAGAACGACGGACTCCAGCGCGGCAGGCGCGTCCGCCCGAAAGGCCCGGACCGGGGGTGGCGGGTCGCGCAGCTGTTGCGCCACGACGGCGGCGGGGGTGCGCGCGGTGAAGGGAGGCCGTCCGGAGAGCATCTGGTGCAGGACGCATCCCAGGGAGTAGATGTCGGACCGGGGTCCCACCTCCGACTCCCCGCTGCACTGCTCGGGGCTCATGTATTCGGGGGTGCCCAGCGTGACCCGCGAGGTCGTCAGGCGTTCTCGGTCGCGGGGCGCGGTGGGGATCGCCACGCCGAAGTCGGACAGCACCGCGTGCCCGGACTCCAACAGGATGTTCGACGGCTTGACATCGCGGTGGACCACGCCGTGCGCGTGGGCGTAGGCCAGGGCATCGGCGATCTCCGACGCCAGGCGGGCCGCTTCCGCCAACGGGAGCTGTGGCTCGTCCCGCAGATGGTCGGCGAGCGTGGCCCCCTCGGCGAGGGGCATGACGTAGAAGAGCGCGTCGTCGACCTCGCCCGAGTCGAGCAGGGGGCGGATGTGGGGGTGTGCCAAACCGGCGGTGACGCGGATTTCCCTGAGGAAGCGCTCCCTCCCGACCAGGTCGAGCAGCTCCGGGCGCACCACCTTGAGCGCGACCTGGCGCCCGTGCCGCAGGTCCTGTGCGAGATAGACCGAGGCCATGCCGCCGCGACCGAGCTCGCGGTCGACTGCGTATCGGCCCTCCAGGGCCTCCTGAAGGCGGCTGAATTCCACCATGCTGCGCCTCCGCGCTCCGGTGGACGCTGCCCGGTCAATATTGGTGGGATATTCGCGCATGCCAAGGAAAATCGATCGAAGCTCGTCGGCGGCGGACCCCTGTGCCTCACGTTTCCTCTTGCGCACCCGCAGCCGAGCGCGCTACCTGGCAAGAATGAAGCTTCGCCGCCTCCTTCCGCTGCTCCTCGTTAGCGTCCTCCCGATCCTGGGCAGCTCGT
>CAYQDX010000256.1:0-5986 GCA_964416345.1 uncultured Ectothiorhodospiraceae bacterium | reverse complement strand
CCATCCATCATCGGGACAAAGGTGCTCTCTCCGCCCTACCACCTCGCCTCTGCGCACACGCCCTTGCTTGCGTGCTCCAACGGTGGTAGCGTTTCGCCTAATCTGTCCGTGGTGACGGTCAGATCTCCTATCGCCTAATGGGATGGCCTAAGCGGCCGTTGAAAGGACCTTTTTTCAACGGCCTGCTAAAACAGGGGAGTTGCGATGGAAGATGGCGTTGGTGTGCTTTGCACCAGGCTCCATGCAGCACTTCGTCCGGCAGGGATGCTTGGCCTATCCATACTACTCTATACCGCCAACAGCGATGCCGCACAAATAGCGCTCGCGTGGGATTCGGTCGCTCAAGCAACCGGCTACATGGTCTATTACGGCCCCGCAAGTCGACAGTACACCTCCAGCATGGATGTAGGCGCAAATAACACCCTCACGCTCTCCAATCTTGCGGCCGAAGAAACATACTACTTCGCAGTAACCGCTTACGATTCAGCTGGCAATGAAAGCGCCTATTCTAACGAAGTCAGTACCACCGTCGTTCCAGCTATAGAGGCAAACGGCGCCTACGGCTCAGTTGTCTTGCGGACCAGTGATGTGCTTTCACTAACCGTAGAGCTGAATGCTTTCGGTCACTCGGAGCTTGCCGATTGGTGGGTGGCCGCAGACACACCTTTCGGATGGTATTACTATCAGTACGCAACTGATTCCTGGAGCCCCGCCATACCGTCCTCCTATACCAACCTCTCTTATGCCTACCAGGGCCCTCTATTCGATGTGGACGCTCACGAGGTTCTGAGGATCTCGGGCTTGCCCCCAGGAAGCTATTTGGCCTATTTCGGCGTCGATACGATAATGAATGGCTCATTGGACCTTGATCATCTCTATGCGGATTACGTGGCCGTTGATATAACGCCATGACTTCAAACTAAACGCCGACAAACGGGAAGATGGGCACACTTAAGGACCGCGACCTTACTGAGATCGCGGATAAGCTCACTGTCGTGCTCACCCAGACAAGCCAACGCTATGGCTACTACGCACTGGAGCGTCATGGCTGGGCTTCTTCCCGTCAGGCGCCGTGCACGCCCTGCTTTCCGCAGGCCAGTGGACGTCACATCCGGGCGCGTGGTGGCGCATCTGCCACCCACCCGACTGCTGTGCAACCATTCGCGGAGGATTCCTATGAGATCTTCAGCGACCCGCCACGGGTGATCAGTTCATCCGTCACAGCAATCTGATTGGTGCACAAAATATTATCTACGCGGGGAAACACGCATGCGGTCTTACCTCGGCCGGTAGCCAGCTTCAAGAAAGGATAAGGGGGACTCTCGCGGTCTGGTACCAAGTGGCTTGACGCAGGGCCGCGAAAGAAATAATCATCCCATCTTGCTGGTCTCTGGGTCCGGCTTCTGCGTTGCGGCAAGGTTACATAGTCCGGGCTATGCGCCCCCTGCCGCGCCTCGAATCCGACCCCATATCCGGCGCAATCTCGGGATGATTACTTCTTTCCGCGGCCCCTAGGTTGAGCAAGTGGGGGAGGGAAAAGTGGTCTTCGCGGTGGATGCGGCCAAGGAAGAATTCGTTGGCGCGTCGCGACTGGAGATCGCGATGGAACCGAGTGGTACCCATGGCGATGCCCTGCGGTACCTGACCGCGGCGGTGGTCTCTCCCTGGACGCCGAGGTGCGCATCGCCGCGCTGTTACCACCGCCCAGAGTGCGCCGGCATAGCCATTATCCGGTGCCCATTCTCATCATTACCGACCAGGACATCTTCAGCATGCTCGACGATCGCAAAGGCAAGCGCAGGGGCTGGATCGTCGCGGCAGAGGCGCTGCAGACGGCGCTGGCCGGCGCTACCATGGTGCTCAATATGCCCAAGCGCTGGAGCGACAAAGAGGTGGCCAAATTCACCGCCGTGGGCTGTGAGGTGCACCGGGTCGACGACCGTGAGGAGCTCGTCGCCTTCGCTCGTGCCTTCAGCGGGCGGACCTATCAGCGATGAGTGTCGAGGGCCCCGAGCTGGAGGCACTGACCCACCACCTGGCCCAGTGTCCGGCGGAGTTCCTGGCGCCGCCGCGCCTGGCCAAGGGAGGCAAGATCCAGGTGGCCGCCGTCGTCAGCGACCTCCTGTGCCTGCTCCAGGGCTGCCTGCTGCCCGGGCGCGCCCTGAAGGGCTTCGACGGCGGGGATCGTCATGCCCGCAACCGGCTACGACTAGTGCTGGTGGCCTGCTGGCTGCTGTCCCATAATTGGTTTCGCGGTCGTCGGGCCCTGGCAAAGCCAGCCCTCACGCTGCTGGCGACGGGACTCACGGAGCTCGCCGAGCTGGTGCAGGCCGAGCGCTGCGTCACCGAGCCCGAGCGCCGGGAGGAGCTGGTGCGCCGCTGCCTGCAGGCGTTGGGCCTGCGGCCCGCCCGCGAGACCGAGGCCCAGGCCGAGGACCGGCTCACCACCCTGGACAGCGTGGAGCAGCAGCGGCTGGTGCGGGAGACCCTGGCGGCCGAGCGGCGGACCCGGGAGGTGCGCGAGGCGATGCGCCGCAAGGCGGCTCAGGCCGCCGCCGCCAAGGTGTCGCGAGAGTAAGAGCGGCCCATGGCGCAGACATCTAAGCCCGCGACCCGGCGGGAGACTCCGAGCTGGCGCCTGCGCCTGCACGAGATCATCTTCGAGGCCGACACCGCTGCCGGCAAGGCATTCGACGTCGTGCTGCTCGCGCTCATCGGTCTCAGTGTGACCGCCGTGGTCCTTGAGAGCGTCGGCGCGGTGCGGGCCGACTACGGCGGGCTGCTGCGCGGTGCCGAGTGGCTGTTCACCCTGCTATTCACCGTCGAGTACGCGCTGCGGCTGGTTTGCGTGCACCGGCCCTGGCGCTATGCGCGCAGTTTCTACGGCATCGTGGATCTGCTGGCCATCCTGCCGACCTATCTCAGCCTGATGGTGAGCGGAACTCACTCCATGGCCGTCATCCGGGCCTTGCGGCTGCTGCGGGTATTCCGGGTGTTTAAGCTGGGCCGCTACTTGGGGGAGGTCACCGCCCTAGTCCACGCCCTACGGGCCACCCGCGCCAAGATCACGGTGTTCCTGCTCGCGGTGCTGACCCTCGCGCTCATCATGGGGGCGGCCATGTACGTTATCGAGGGCGAGGACAACGGCTTCACCAGCATCCCGCGGGGACTCTACTGGGCCATCGTCACCATCACCACCGTCGGCTACGGCGACATCGCCCCCAAGACCCTGCTGGGCCAGGCCGTCGCCGCCAGCGCCATGGTGCTGGGCTACAGCCTGATCGTTATTCCCACCGGCATATTCGCCATGGAGATGGTCAGGACCACCCAGCGCCCGATCTCTACCCAGGCCTGTCCGAGCTGCGGCCGGGAAGGGCACGATCCCGATGCCGCCTACTGTAAGTACTGCGGCGGATCCCTGGCCAGCTAAGGCACTGGTGTTACCGCACATCGCGGTCGTAGCGCCGTGCAGATGACTCCGCGCGCTGCCGGGGTGCACCATGCGGGCTCGCGCTCTTGCGCCGGACCCGCCCGAACGGCACACTGATACCGACTCCCATGCACGACGAAATTCCCGCCGACATTCTGCAGTGCTCGCCCCTCATTGACGCCGAGGGTCTGCGCACCCTGGACCGCCTGCGGCAGCATCGCCAGGCGCCGCGCTGGCGCCACCAGGCCGGTGACCGGCTGCAGCGGCAAGACCTGGCTGCACTGGAGGCCTATCGCGGACAACTGGGCGCGGAGCGCGGCCGCCGCCAGGCCGACGCGCCGCCACAAAGGATCCTGAGCTGGCTGCAGGAGATGCGGCCCAAGGTTCCGGCGCTGCGCCGGCGCATCCCGGCTCAGCTCGACCCGGCCGATCACTGGAGCCGCCTGCCCACCTTCGGCCGGGAAGACGTCTCCCGGCACCCGGAAAGTCTGGTGCCGGAGGATGCCGAGCTGGAGCAGATGATCGTCTACCGCACCGCGGGCACCACGGGTCACGCCCTGCTGGTGCCGCATCATCCCCGCGCGGCCGCCTGCTATCAGCCCCTGATCGAGCACGCCCTGGCACGCCATGGCGTTGCCTTCGAGCCCCAGGCCGGCACGGTCGCCTGCTTTCTGGTGGGAGCGCAGGTGCGCACCGTCACTTATCCCACCGTGCTGGCGGCCTGGCGGGGGGCAGGCTTCGCCAAGCTGAACCTACACCCGGCGGAGTGGCAGCATCCCGAGGACCCCCACGGCTATTTCGCCAGCTTTCAGCCGACCATCCTGACCGGAGACCCCATCTCTTTCGCCGAGATGGTGCGCCTTAGCATCCCGGCCCGACCTCGGGCCATGATCACCACGGCGGTGGCCATGAGCCATGGGCTCAAGCGGCGGCTGTCGGCGCACTACGGCTGTCCGGTCATCGACTGGTATTCCCTCACCGAGACCGGACCCATCGGCTACGCCTGCCCCCTGGGCGAGGGCTATCACCTGCTGCCCCACGACCTGCACGTGGAGGTCCTGGAGCGCGATGGCCAGCCGGCACCCACCGGCCAGCGCGGTGAGATCACGGTCAGCGGCGGGCGCAACCCCTACCTGCCCTTGCTGCGCTATCGCACCGGAGACTGGGGACGGCTGGATCTTGAGCCCTGCGCCTGTGGCGACCAGATGCCGAGGCTGCTCGATCTGGAGGGCCGCCCTCCGGTGCTGTTCCGCGCCGCCGATGGGAGCCTGGTCAACCCGGTGGATGTCTCACGCGTCCTGCGCGAGCTGCCTCTGGTACAGCATGAGCTGCATCAAGGGCGCGACCTGAGCTGCACGCTGGTGGCTCGACCCGCCGATGGGGCCGGGGCGCGCCTGCGGCATCGGCTGGCCCAGGCGCTGCGCGGGCTGCTCGGGGAGGTGCCCATCTCGGTGCGGCTGGATCCCGGGCTGGGCAATCGGCCGGACGATGACGCCAAGCCCATCCCCTATCGCAGCGAGCTGCTGCTGGAGGACTAGTACTCCATCAAGGTGATAGCTACGCAACGATCAATCCTTGCGAAAGTCCTTGCATGGGGTGGAGGCGACCGTCGGCGGGAGGGAGCCCGCCGTCAAGCGTACAGGGACGTACTTGCAGCGTGTCGCGGAGGCCCCATGCGAGAACGTTCGGGACGATTGATATCACCATGATGGAGTACAGGGCCCGCATATCCCTCGACGCCGGCACCGGACCGCGCTCAAAAGGCCTTCAGGCCCTTGGTGAGGGCGGAAAGTGGCCAGGTGTGCCCGGCGTCGGCACGCTCCAGGCCCGGGAACCCTGCCCACTTGCAGACGATGCGCAGGTAGTCAAGCAGGGTGGTGTCGTGCCACTCGTTCAACAGCGGCGGGTCGCGATCGGCCGGGGGCACGCGGATGCCGTAGGGGGGTCCGCCTCCAGGTTGCCGGGATTTGTCCGAACAGTCCGGACTGAGGGCCAGCAGGCAGGGGCCGGCTCTGGAGCCGCGTGATGCCCAATCCCTGGCCTGCTCCAGCACCCCGCCGAGCGGCCATATCACCAGCGGATCCGGACATTCGCATCCCTCCCAGTCGGGATGCCCGCCGGCGAAGTCGACGCTGCCAACATGGCGATAGAGCATCTCCAGGGCAGCCGGCAGCTCCCGTAAGGTGGGTTTTGGCTGTGCAGATCGCAACCCCAATGGGTCCTCCAGTCAAGCAAATCTGCCCATTCCGCATTTGCAGCAGAGCGCGGGATGAGGGCGCAGTCGGTTGCGGTGCCCGGGGGCGTCTTGCGGCTGAGCAAGATCCGTTGGGGCTCTCCTGCCGCGAGCACGGCCTTGCGACCGCCTGGCCCCTTGGACTAGTTTTCCGGTAAAGACGCCGTTAAGTGTCGCACAGGAGGCAAGCGGCCTCCTCCCGATCCCGCGCCGCCAGCGCGCTCGGCGCGGTCGCCCTCCTTAGGAGGCTGAAGCTCAGATGCCCAAACCAATCCTGGTGCACGATCGTCGGCGCTGCCAATGCCAGACGGGCAGGGTACAGG
>CAYQDX010000255.1:0-6096 GCA_964416345.1 uncultured Ectothiorhodospiraceae bacterium | reverse complement strand
CAAGCGCCCGGCGGTCACTACCGGTGAGGACCTCCACGGTAGTGACCGCCGGGCGCTTGACGATCTTGGTGCGCAGCTCGGTCAGCTGGTGCAGCTTGGGGCAGAAGCGGCTCTGGTCCACATAGGCCCAGCCGAGCTGGGGGTCCGCCAGGCGCTGCGCCGCCTTGGCGGGCGTGAGGTCCACCGGGAGGCCCGCGGCACGCAGGACTTGGCGGTGCGTAACGCCGAACTTGGGTCCCAGAGTCTCCACCCCTTCGCTCACCGTCGGCACGCCCAGCGCCGCCAGCACCGGCGGCAGGAAGGGGGAGGCGGGGATAGTGCGGTTGTAGCCGTCATAGGGATCGGAGATCACCACCACCTCATCGACCACCGCGGTGATCGTTCGGGTGGCGTCGCGAATGGCCTCCAGGATGCCGATGCTCTCTTCGTCGGTCTCCCGCTTCATCCGCAGGGCGATGAGAAAGACGGCCGCCTGCACGGGATCGGCCGCGCCATCGAGGAGCAGCTGCATGCCGCCCCTGGCCTCCTCCCGGCTGATGTCCTTGCTCAGCTCGGGGCCGGTTGCGATGCGCTGAATGATGGACCGCATCAGCAGTTGGCCGTCAGCGGGAATTCCCTTTGCATTGGCGCTCATGAGTGCTCCTCAATAGTCGGTGTCTTGGTGATCAGCAGCAATGAAGATCTCGCCTCCTTCGACCTGCACGGCGTAGGTCCGCAGCGGGTCTACGGCGGGGTCTTCCATCGCCGCACCGCTCTCGAGATCGAAGCGGCTGCCATGCAGCGGGCACTTCACGTACCGCCCCTTGAGCGATCCGGTCGAGAGCGATGCATCTTCGTGGGTGCACAGGTCGTCTGCGGCGAGGAATTGCCCGTCCACGTTGGCGATGAGCACCCGCCGGCCGGCGACTTCGAAGCACCTCATCTTGCCGGGCGGGATATCATCGGTCGAGGCAATCCTGAGGCGACGCTCGGCGCTGCTGGAAGATTCGGGGCTCATGCTGGCGGCAGGGGCTTCGTGTGACGGGATGCGGAATGGACGGATACTCTAGGCTTCCGCTCCCCTCCTGTCCAGTTGGTCGCGGCGTCATGGGGGGAATGGGCAAGCCGCAAGAATCGGGTGGGAGCGCCGCCCGCGGGCTGGCATCATGCCCACATGAGCGACTATGAGCGCATCGCCCAGGTCATCAGGTACCTGGATGAGCACCACGGCGAGCAGCCGAGCCTGGCTACCCTGGCAAGCCATGTGGGCCTGAGCCGTTTCCATTTCCATCGCCTGTTCGCCGCATGGGCAGGCATCACGCCGAAGGACTTCCTGCAGTGTCTCACGCTGGTGCATGCCCGAGCGCTGCTGCGGGAAGGGGAGAGCGTGCTCGATGCGGCCCTGGGCAGCGGACTCTCGGGACCGGGCCGGCTGCACGATCTGTGTGTGAGCCTGGAGGCGGCCTCCCCGGGGGAGATCAAGTCCGGCGGTGCGGGCTGGACCATCGTCGTGGGGATGGCGGACAGTCCCTTCGGGCCCTGTCTGATCGGGCGGAGCCCGCGTGGCATCTGCCACCTGTCGTTCGCGGATTCGGCGGAGTATGCATCGGGACTGGCCGCGATTCGGGCCCAATGGCCGGAGGCGGGCCTGCAGCGGGACGACAGCGCAGCCTCCCGGATAGCCGAGACGATATTTGCGCGCCCGCCGGGCCCGAGCCCCCGGCTGCCGGCACTGGTTCGCGGCACGCCATTTCAGATACGCGTGTGGCAGGCGTTGCTGCAGGTGCCACCCGGCGTGCTCATCAGCTACGGTCGCCTCGCCGCCCTGCTGGGCCGGCCCAATGCCGCCCGGGCGGTGGGGACGGCGCTGGGCCACAACCCAGTGGCCTATCTCATCCCCTGCCACCGCGTGATCCGGGAGACTGGCGCCGTAGGAGTCTACCGCTGGGGAGCAGCCAGGAAGTGTGCGATGGTGGTCTGGGAGACTGCGTCGCACGCTGGACCGCATGAGGTGCCTGGCCGGCTGCCGTCTATGGGTTAGCCGCTTTGGGGTGCCCGAGCATCCCCCCGGCAGCCGATCCTGCCACGCAGGCGAGACGGGCCGTCTCGCCATGGATCCGCGAGCATGTGCAGTCTATAATTTTCGCGGCATAGCGCAGTCGCCTGGGGATTGCGAGCCGGATGGTGATCCATGGTCCGGCGGTGGTCCGCCGAATTGGACGAGGAGGGGTCGCGATGCCGCGCAACATCGGGCTCACCGATATGAACATACGCTTCATCGTAGGCGGCGTGCTGCTCTATCTGGGGCTGCTCGACAATCCGGTGCTTTCCGACGGGTTGGCGAAGGCGGTTGTGGCGGTGGCGGCCGTGGTCCCACTGCTGACCGCAGTGCTGCGGTTCTGCCCGATCTACTTCCTGGCGGGCATCGACACGCTCACGAATCGACCTGAGTAGGCTCCGGGACGGCAGCCGGGCTTGCGTCGGCCGCCCACACCGACGTGCGATTGCGGCCCTCCTGCTTGGCGTGATACATCGCCTTGTCGGCCAGCTCCAATAGCTGATGCGGGTCCGGCTCGCCCACCTCCTCCAGGCTGGCGACCCCCAGACTCACGGTGACGCTCACCGGCCCGCCGGGCGAGGCCACATGCTCCTGCTCAACCAGGCGACGGATTCGCTCCGCGAAATGAGCGGCCCCGCGGGTGGCCAGGCCCGGCAGCACTACCACGAACTCTTCGCCACCATAGCGGGCGACCGTGTCGTACTTGCGCGTCGTGGCGCGCAGCAGGGCGCCCAGCCGCTGCAGCACGAGGTCGCCCACCTGATGGCCGCGGGTGTCGTTGATGGCCTTGAAGTGGTCGATGTCGAGCATGACGCAGCACAGGCTCTCCGACAGTCGCTGTGCCCGCGCCACGGCCCCCTCCAGCGCGTGCATCAGATAGCGCCGGTTGTAGGTGCCCGTGAGCGGATCGCGGGTAACCAGCTCCCGCACTCGCTGGCGCAGGCTCTGCAGGCTGCGGGCCAGCTCGCCCACTTCGTCGTACTCCCCTGACGGCTGGGGGATGTCTGGAGAATCCAGCGAGACGATCTCGCCGCTGGAACGAGCCAGCGCCGTGAGAGGGCTGGAAAGGCGGTAGGCGATGATCAGCACCACCCACACCACGACCCAGCCGAGCACCAACAGGGCCGCAATCAGCCGATCCTTCAGGGCGGCGAGGTCCCGGTTATAGGCCATCTCCGGCACGGCAAGCCACACCTGCCAGTCCAGCGCGCCGACGCGGGCGCCGAAGGCGTAGTGGTGCCCCAGTCGCAGCGGCCCCGGCGCCAGGGCCGCCAGGCGGGCGGGATCGAAGCTCCCTCGCTGCTGCGCTGCAAACAGTAGGTGTCCGGCATGACAGACTGCCAACTCGGCGTGCTCCACATGCATCGCGGCGCGCACCCGCGCGCGCAGGACTGCGGGGACAATGCGCGCCACGGTCCAATGCCCGGCGTCCACCGGAACTATCATCAGCAGCTCGTCACCCTGGTAGCGCAACGCTCCGGAGCCGCCGGCACGGCAGGCATCGCGCCAGGCGGCCTCACCCAGGGCGCTGCAGTTCGGCCCTGAGACCCGCCCGTAGATGAGGTAGGCGGCGTCGAGCAGTGGGTCGTCCGTCACCGGCAGCGGCACCGGCTGGTCTCCCGCAGATGTGCGCTCGGCCCGTAGTGCGTGCATTCCGGCCAGGTGCAGATCCAGCGCCTCCCGTGCCACGATGCCGTCGAGCAGGGCCGCGACGCTCTCGGCCTGCACATGTATGAGGTCGCGCCGGGCGGAGCCGAGGGTGTCGGCCAGGGAGAAGTAGATGATGGCGCCGATGACGATCAGGGCCGCGAGCATGGTGCCGCTGAGGGTGGTGACGAGCTTGGTCCTGAGCTTCAACGGCTGGTCCGCCAGTTCTGGGCTTGTGGTGTTGCGCTGCCTGCAAGTCTACGGAATCCTGGCGGCGCTCGCGAGCCGCTGGCGGCGGGGCAGGGGACCGCTACCATTTGCGGCAGATTGGTCGTCTCGGGAGCTCGCCTCCCTCGAGGCCGGGCGCATGGCATTTGCGCCAGGGTCCGAATCGCCTCATTGCCTCTCGTACAGTACGGACTCTATGATGCCGAGCTCCGCGGCCACGTACTGCGCCACGGTCTGGTTGAGCCAGTTGGGCTGGTGGGCGTCGGAGCTCAGCACAAAGCGGAAGCGGTCGCGAAATGGTGCATAGAATCGGCGCCAGTCGCAGCGCCAGATGTAGCGGTTGTTGATCTCTACCAGAGCTTCGGCGGGCACGCGGTCGAGTTTCGTATCGAGCATGTGGGGGTGGGCGACGATCACCGGCTTGCTGGTCGCGAGCAGAGCTTCGAGGGCATGATAGTCGGCGTCGGTGTCGTAGCAGTGGATCACGAAATAGTCGTTGCTGGCGGCATCGATGGCGGCCCGAACCCAGGCCTGTCCATCGACCTCCATGCCGAGTCGCAGCCCCGCCCGCCGCACCGCCCGCTGATAGTCCTCATAGCGACCGTCCGCGAGATGCTCGAAGTGGTCGCTAATGCCCATGACCGGGGCATGGCGGATGGCCGCCACCAGCTCTATGGTCTGCTCCGGCACCACCGCGGAGTCGCCGCTGGACCAGGTGGTGTGTATGTGCAGGTCCTGCTGGATCGGGCTCCTGTGCATGCTTGCCTCCTAGTTCTAAGATTCCGCTCTTGGTTCTCGACATATATGTAGGCGCCAGCCTGATCACTTTCCTCGTGTATGCGGTAGACAAGTCCGCAGCCGAGCGCGGTTTCCGGCGCGTACCGGAAAGCTGGATGCACACGTTGGCACTCGCCGGCGGATGGCCTGGCGCCCTCATTGCCCAGCAAGCCTTGCGCCATAAGTCAGTGAAGCAGCCCTTCCGCACGGTCTGCTGGATGACGGTATTGCTGAACTGCGGTGTCTTCATTTGGCTGCTCACGCCAGACGGCGCTACCACTCTGCACTCCTGGGTCGGCGCGGCGGCATGAAAGCACTGGTGCGGGAGTGGCTGTCGGCAGGGCTGGCCCCCACGGCGTAGTCACCGCAGTCCGAACCGCCGCACTCAACCCCGGCCGTCTCGCCGCTCCCGCCGGCGGCTGGATCTCGCTGCGGCATCTGCGTCGACTTGCGGGCGGTCGAGGCCCACACCTCGGCGTGGCGGTTGGACGGCAGCCAGTAGAGCCGGAATAGCTCATCGAAGCGGGACCACTCCTCGGCAGTAACGTACAGCAGTGCAGACCCCAGCCGAGGCGCCGGCGGTCCCCCAGCTCGCAATGGAGCAGGGCGTCCAGGCCCTCGCACACGCCCCCCGGGGTAGCCGTTGCTATGCAGGAAGCCGATGATGCCGGTCAGCCGCTGCTCCGGCGACTCCGCGCCCCGGTGGGCGAGGAGCCGCTACCGGGTCCGCTAGGAAGCCCTGCCGACCTGGGAGGCCTCCCCGACCTCGTTCAGCGTGCCGGTCTTGCAGTCGTAGATGTAGCCGTAGATCGGGATGTCCTTGGGCACCAGGGGGTGGTTACGAATGCGCTGCACGTCATCGACCACGCTCTGGGCCAGGTCGCTGATCGTGAGCCAATCCACGTAATTGCCCTCCGTCGAGCCCGGGCCCTCGCCCGAGTCATGCCAGCCGCTGGCGTCCACGCTGGCAGTCTTCAGGCTGCTGGCCAGCAGTCTGCGCATGACGTCGTCGGTGAAGGTCAGCATGCCGCAATCGGTGTGGTGCACTACGAACCACTCGCGGGTGCCGAGCAGCTTGTAGGAGATCACCAGGGAGCGGATGGCGTCGTCGCTGGCGCGACCGCCGGCATTGCGCACCACGTGGGCGTCGCCTTCGGCAAGGCCGGCATACTTGGCCGGATCCAGGCGTGCGTCCATGCAGGTCAATAGGGCGAAACGCCGGCCCGGCGGCATGGGCAGCTCGCCCTTGGCGCCGAAGTCCGCGGCATAGGCCCTGTTGGCGGCCAATACTTCTTTTAGAACTTGACTCATAGCGACCTCCTCCAACTGTGCATTGTTGTCGTGGTGCGTCGATCGGCCGGTCTCGGTGGTTATCCCGGCGAACTGCTTAGGCTCCTCCTTATCCT
>CAYQDX010000254.1:0-6102 GCA_964416345.1 uncultured Ectothiorhodospiraceae bacterium | reverse complement strand
TTGCCTGCTACTTCAACCATCCGGAGCACTTCCGGGAGCTGATGAAGAACGCGATACGTTTCGATTACTCCTGGAACATCCCGGGACAGGATTATCTGAACATCTACCACTACATCCGTAACAAGTAGAGAGCCGCAACAACGGCAGGGCGCCGCTGGCGGCTTGCCCCATCGCCGGCCGAGGCACTAATCGCGATGAAGATATACAACCTGTTCCCACTTCTCGCCGGACCTTTCGCCGACTGGCGGCCGCACCTCGAACGGGCCGCGACGATGGGATTCGACTGGGTCTTTGTGAACCCAATCCAGCGCCTCGGCCACTCGGGCAGCCTGTACTCGATAGCCGACTACTTTCAGATCAACAAGACCTTCCTGCGGCCAGAATCCAGAAAATCACCGGAGGACCAGGTCAGAGAGATGGTCCGGGAGGCGGAGGGACTCGGGCTGCGCGTGATGATCGACCTGGTGATCAACCATTGCGCAGTGGACTCTGAGCTCGTCCGGGAGCATCCCGAATGGTTCGTCCGTGAAGGCGGACAGGTGGCCCATCCCTTCTGCGTCGAAGAGGGCGGTAACAAGGTCGTCTGGGGCGATCTCGCCCAATTCGACCATCGACACTCGCCGGACCCGGAAGGGCTTCTGCGCTACTGTGGCGACGTGATCGAGTACCTCGCGGAGCTCGGCTTCAGCGGCTTTCGCTGCGACGCCGCCTATCAGATCCCGACGGCTTCCTGGCGCCAGCTCATCGAGCGCACCCGAGAGGCCCACCCCGACGTCATCTTCGCCGCGGAAACCCTGGGCTGCTCACCCCCGCAAACGAAGGAGACCGCTTCGGCCGGCTTCGACTACGTTTTCAACAGCTCGAAGTGGTGGGACTTCAACAGCCCCTGGCTGCTCGAACAATACGAGCTCACCCGCCAGGTCGCCCCCTCCATCGGGTTTCCCGAGAGCCACGACACCGAGCGGCTGTACACCGAGTCGGGACACAACGTGAATGCCCTCAAGCAGCGTTATTTGTTCACTGCCCTCTTCTCCTCCGGGGTCATGATGCCCATCGGGTATGAGTACGGATTCACTCGCCGACTCCACGTCGTGAACACCAAGCCGGCGGATTGGGAAGAGCCTGGAGTGGACCTCACCGACTTCATCGCCCGCGTCAACGGCCTCAAGTCCAGCCATCCGCTGTTCCTGGAGGAAAGCCTGATCCAGAAGCTGGACCACCCGAACCCCGCCCTTCTGATCCTCTGGAAGGCGTCCCGGACCGGCAAGGGAGAGGCCCTACTGATCCTGAACAAGGACCCCCACAACCAACAGCATTGCCATGTCGACGATCTGAACCGGCTCGTTCAGACGCAACCCCCTGTGGACGTCTCCCCGGAATGGGCCATGGACTACCTCCCCACCCCCTTCGAGTTCGAGCTGGGACCGGGTATGGGGCGCGTGCTGGTGGCAGATTCCAACTGACACGTCCAAGCCGGCCATGGCCGCTGTTAGGGCAGCGGAAAGAAATAGTCGTCCCAAGATTGCGCCGGATATGGGGTCGGATTCAAGGCGCGGTAAGGGGCGCATAGCCCGGAATATGTAACGCTTGCCGCAACGCAGAAGCCGGCGCCAGAGACCAACAAGACGGGATGATTATTTCTTTCCGCTGTCCTTATGGCTCTCCGCCGCCTCGGGCCGCGAGAAACTCCTACAGGGATTCCGGGTCGCCTAGGCCCGCGCGGATGGCCAGAACGACCAGGGTATCCTTGGCGTCGAGGGTGGTGCATAGGGCGTCGGATTCGCGCTCGCCATGGAACAGATCCTCAATGGCGCCTGCCAGGCCGCCCCGGCGCTGGCCAAACATGATCCGCGAAGGTGCTCAATCTGGCCGCGCTGCGAACGCTCTGCACTTTGAGCCGGCACACTCACATCAGCTCTGCGTACGTGGCGGGGACGATCCAAGCACTGCCCCTCTCGGCAGCGGTCGAGTCCGCCGGTGCTCCCGCTCCGGCGCAAGCAGATCTTAGACAGCCACGGGGTCCTCAACACCATCAACAATGGCGTTGACGACTAGCCGTTCTTCTGCCACCGAACAACTGCTTTGGGGCGGTTGAATTTCCTATCCGTTTCACTTGGCGTTCAACGTCCGCATACTATAATCTATGCGCGATGTGCTGATACGGGGTCACCGCCAGCTGTGCAGTTAACCTTCAGGTGCTACGGCGGACTTCGGACCACAGGGCTTCTCCTCGAGTCTTGGGGCCGGTTCACAAGGATCTTGTCGGCCGACGCTAAACGCGGACCCTTCCCGAGCACATGACCTCGCGGGCGTGCCATGCCTGAATTTCTACACCGCACCGATCTCCAGTCGCTCGTCAACGCCCTGCGCAGGGCGGGCTATCGTTGCATCGGGCCCCAGGCTCGCGATGGTGCCATCGTCTACGACACGCTGGAGCAGGTCGATGCACTGCCGTGGGGCGTCACCGACGAGCAGGCGCCGGGCCACTATCGCCTGGGCCGGAGCGAAGACAGGCGATGCTTCGCCTGGGCCACAGGGCCCCAGGCCCTCAAGACCCTCGTGTTCAGGCCCCGGGAGACCCTCTGGAGTGCTGCACGCCATGACGACGGCACCATCGCCTTCAGCAGCGCAACGCGGCGCAGCGAGCCCATGGCCGTCATCGGCGTCCGCGCATGCGACCTGGCGGCGCTGTATATTCAGGACAAGCACTTCGTCCAAGACGCCTACGTCGACCCTGGCTACCGGGCGGCACGCGAAGACCTCTTCCTCGTCGCGGTGCACTGCACCCACCCTGCAGCCACCTGTTTCTGTGCCTCCACGGGGGACGGTCCACGGGCCGCCTACGGCTTCGACCTGGCACTGACCGAGCTCGAAGAGGGATACCAGATTGAGGCCCTGAGCGAGAAAGGCCGTACGCTTGCCGGAGAGCTGCCGGCGCGCCCCGCCGACGCGGCCGAGCAACGGGCCGCGGACGATGCCCTCGAGGCGGCGGCGGCGCAGCAGAGCCGGAGTCTGCCGTCGCGCGACCTTCGCCATGCGCTGTTCGCCAATCTCCATCACCGACGCTGGCAGCAGGTCGCGGAGCGCTGTCTCGCCTGCGGCAACTGCACCTGCGTCTGCCCCACCTGTTTCTGCTCCAGCGAGGGCGAGGTGCCGGCGCTCGACGGGGTCCGCACCGACCACCTGAGGGAGTGGGACTCCTGCTTCACGCAGCGACACAGCTACATCACCGGCTGGACCATCCGCGCCAGCGCAGCTCAGCGCTACCGGCAATGGCTGACTCACAAGCTCGGGAGCTGGCACGACCAGTACGGGCGCTCCGGGTGCGTCGGCTGCGGTCGGTGCATCACCTGGTGCCCCGTGGGAATCGACATCACCGAAGAGGCGCAGACCATCTGTGGCCGTACCGCTGCCCGATAATCCACACGTGCCCCGGGAGGCAGTGGTCCTGGAGCGGATTCAGGAGTCCCGCAACATGTTCACGCTGCGCCTGCGCTTCACAGAGCCGAGCGTCCAGGCTGCCTACTCATTCGAGCCGGGGCAGTTCAACATGCTCTATCTGTACGGGGTCGGCGAGGTGCCCATCTCCATCGTCTCTGATCCCCGCGACGAGACCGTGCTGGACCACACGATCCGCGAGATCGGCCGCGTGACCAAGGCCCTGGGGAAACTCGGGATCGGCGACCGCATCGGCGTGCGGGGTCCCTACGGCCGAGGCTGGCCTCTGCGTGAGGCGGAGCAGCGCGACGTGGTGATCATCACAGGGGGGCTCGGCTGCGCCCCCGTCGTCTCGGTGATCAACTACATCCTCCGGCGTCGCGAGAGATTCGGCAGGCTCAACATCGTGCAGGGCGTCAAGCATTCGGCGGATCTCATCTGGCGGGAACGCTATGACCGATGGCGTGCGGTGCCGAACACCCATGTCTTTCTCACCGCCGACGAGGGCGCCTCCCTATGGCCCTGGCACGTGGGTCTGGTGACCGAGATCTTCGACCGGCTCGCCTATGACCGCCAGCGCGTCCTTGTCATGATGTGCGGCCCGGAAGCGATGATGCGCGCAGGCATTCGCCTGCTGCGGGAGCAGGGCGTCTCGGACACGGACATCTGGTTCAGCATGGAGCGTAACATGCAATGCGCCGTGGGGCACTGCGGCCACTGCCAGTTCGGACCCGCCTTCGTCTGCAAGAACGGGCCGGTGTTCCGCTACTCTGATATCGGCTGGCTGTTCGGGACTGAGGGATTCTAGCGTGAAGCCCAGGGTTGCCGTTCACAAGTTTGCCTCCTGCGACGGCTGTCAGCTCGCTTTCCTCAACGCCGGCGAAGCGCTGCTGCAGCTCTCCGAGCTGGTGGAGATCACGCATTTTGCCGAGGCCGGACCGCTGGACCCCGACGGGCAGGTGGACGTAGCCTTCGTGGAGGGCAGCATCACCACATCGGAGGATGCCGAGCGCATCAAGCGGGTCCGGCACAACAGCCGCTTTCTCATCACCATTGGCGCCTGCGCCACCGCCGGAGGCCTACAGGCCTTGCGCAACACCGCGGATGCCGGCGACTGGATCGCGTCGGTGTATGCATCGCCCGAGTACATCAGTAGCCTGCCGACATCCACGTCCATCGCACAGCATGTGAAGGTGGACCTGGAGCTGTGGGGCTGCCCCGTGAACGGGCGCCAGGTCCTCGCCGCCGTGCGCGCGTTGCTGTTCGGCGTGCCGCCGGTGGTGGAGAATGACAAGGTCTGCATGGAGTGCAAGCGCCGTCAGACCGTCTGCGTCATGGTCGCCCGGGGCGTGCCCTGCATGGGGCCCGTGACGCGCACCGGCTGCGGCGCCATCTGTCCCCACTTCGGGCGCGAGTGCTATGCCTGCTACGGGCCGGCAGAGACCCTCAACGACGCCTCCCTGGTACGGTGGTTTGAGGGCCTTGGACTCGCTCCGGAGGCGATGGTGCGGCGCTTTCGCTTCATCAACAACGACGCACCCGCGTTTCGCGATGCCGCCGAGCGCATCGCGCAGAGCCAGCGACCCGGCTCTCCCGGGTCGGCCGGACATTGAGTGGTTGAGACGATGGTCGAGCAGAAGGTCGTCCGCATCCAGGTGCCCGTGCTTGCCCGTGTCGAGGGCGAAGGGGCCCTCGACCTGCGCGTTCGTGACGGGACCCTGGAGGGGTTGGCCCTGCGCATCTTCGAGCCGCCCCGCCTGTTCGAGAAGTTTCTCGAGGGCCGGGAGTACCGCGAGGTGCCTGACATCGTCGCCAGGATCTGCGGCATCTGCCCGGTGGCCTATCAGATGAGCGCCGTGCACGCCATCGAGGTGGCCTTCGATGTCCAGCCCGGAGAGTGGGTGCGCGCCCTGCGGCGCGTGCTGTACTGCGGGGAATGGATCGAGAGTCACGCCCTGCACATCCACCTGCTGGCGGCACCGGATTTTCTGGGAGCCGAGAACGTGATCGAGCTCGCCGCCCGCTTTCCCGACGAGGTGCGCCGGGGGCTGCGCCTGCAGGGGCTGGGCAACCGGCTTATCCGCCTGCTCGGGGGACGTTCGGTGCACCCCGTCGGGGTCTGTGCCGGCGGCTTCTTCCGCGCGCCCACCTCCCTTGAGGTGACAGAGCTTCTGGCCGAGCTGCGGACCGCACTGCCGGACGCCGAGGCCCTGGTAGCCTGGACCGCGTCGCTGGAGTTGCCGGCGAGTGACCAGGCCTTCACTAGCGTGGCGTTGCGGCATCCAGACGAGTACCCCATGAACGAGGGGCATCTGGTCACCAGCGACGGCCTTGAGATCCCCATCGAGCGCTACAATGACCACTTCCAGGAGCTGCACGTCCCCCATTCCACCGCGCTGCACTCGCTCCACTTCCCTTCCGGCACCGCAGCGGAGCAGATCGGCCAGCCTTACCTGGTAGGCCCGCTGGCCCGTATCAATCTCAACTGGGACCGGTTGCCACCCGCCGTGCAGGATGGGGTGGCACGACGCGGGGTGCGGTTTCCGAGCCGCAACATGTTCCAAAGCATCGTGGCACGCGCCGTGGAGATTCACTATGCGCTGCTCGAGGCGGTCCGGATCCTGGAGCAGTATCGCTCTCCGGAGTCGCCTGCCGTCGCGGTCA
>CAYQDX010000253.1:0-6129 GCA_964416345.1 uncultured Ectothiorhodospiraceae bacterium | reverse complement strand
TCGGCCCCCTCATCGACGAGATGATCGAAAAGTCGCGCGCTTCCAAGAAGTAGGGGCATTCGCACAAGCACAAATAGACCGGAGAGGTTGGTAGGGGAGCCGTACGCGCTCCCTGGCCAAGACCCGCCATGAAATGCATATTCTGTGACATTGCCGGCGGCCGTGCCTCGGTGCCCCTGATTTATCAGGACGAGCAGGTCGTTGCCTTCCACGACATCAACCCCCAGGCGCCGACCCATGTGCTGGTGATTCCGCGGCGGCACGTCACAACCCTCAATGATTTGGAGGACGCCGCCCTCGCCGGGCGCCTGGTGATGGCGGCGCGCCAGGTGGCCGGCGATCTGGATCTGGCCGAAGATGGCTACAGGCTGGTGCTGAACTGCAACCGCGCCGCGGGGCAGAGCGTCTGGCACGTCCATCTGCATCTACTCGGCGGCCGGCACCTGGGCTGGCCGCCGGGATAGCCCCAGTAGGAGTCAGAGACCGTGGTCAGAATCTTGCGAGCACTGTGGCCCATCGCCTTGCTCTTGCTATGCCGGCAGGCATGGGCGGGCGCGAGTCCTGCGGAGGACTGGCGTATCGAGCACCTGGACAAGAGCGCGGCCGTGGGAGCAGCCAAGGTCGTGGAGATCGTCAACACCTTCGGCGACGTGCGCACCCGCTATGCCGGCGACGATAGGGTCTCCGTGCACGGGGTGTTGCAGCGCGGTCCTCGGGATCCCGATCGACCCGAGGTGGAGATCACTCTGGACGGGGATGTGCTGCGAGTGCTCACCGTCTACCCCAAGGCGCAGCAGGTGGTGAGCCCGGCCGTCAGGCGCGATCCGCGGCGGCGTATCGACATCGCGGTGTTCGTGCCGGGTCGCCTGCCGCTTCGGATACGCACCGAGAAGGGGCTCATCGAGTCCAAAGGTCACGCCAGTGCTCTGGATCTGAAGAGTGCCACCGGGAACATCACAGTCGTCACCAATGCCACCGTCCAGGCAAGCACCAAACGCGGGAAGATTCAGGCCATCTTCAAGAACAGAGACTGGACGGGCGACTCCTACCTCAGCACCGTAACGGGAGACGTCCTGCTGGAGCTCGTGGGTGACCCCGACATCGAGGTCTACGCGGAGACTTCCGGTGCCATCACTACCGACTACTCCATCGACATCAAGCACTCACCCAAGGGCCGGACCAAATATGCCACGGCCCGTATCGGCAAGCACGGGGAGCACAAGATCACGCTGCGCTCGGCCAACGGTGCCCTCACCTTGTACCGGGTCCCCCTGCGGTAGTCGCGCCCGCTTGACCAGATCGGCGCGTCATTGCTAGCATCTTGATTTTAAATGCCAGACGGACTGCGCGCAGGCTTACCATCCACCGAGCCGTACGCCGAATTCGCCGCGGCGCGGTCATCTCAAAGGCGCCCACGCATTATGACGCTGGAATCTCCGCATCCGTCTTGGAATGGCACGGTAGCCTCTGCGCTTCTGTGCACGATCCTTGGATTTGGCCTGGCCCCGTCGCTGGCGCATGGCGTAGAAGTCGGCGAGCCGGTGGTGCCCTCCGAGTTCGACGGCGACCTGCGCGACCTGCCGCTGGCGCCGCAGTGGCAGCCGGGCGATCCCATCCGCGAGGTGCCCAAGCGCCGCTATCCGCCGCCCGGCGGCGTGGTGACCCCCGATCCGCGGCCGGTAGGCATCGATCCCGTGCGGGATGGGGGCACCGCCGCGGGCCATGGCGCCACCCGCGCCTTTGCCACGCCCGACCTCAATTTTGCCGGCCAGGGCTTCAGCGGTGTCGTTCTGCCGGACACCGTAGGCGACGTGGGCACTCAATACTACATCCAGATGATCAATTCCGGCGATGGGGCTCGCTATACCGTTTACAGCAAGGCCGACGGCAGCGTGGAGGCAGGGCCGCTGGCGCTCGACGCCTTAGGTGCCGGAGCCTGTGCCACGGGAAATGGCGACGGCATCGTGCTCTACGACCGCGCCGCCGAGCGATGGCTGCTGAGCGAGTTCGCCTCGAGCGGCAATCATCTCTGCGTGTACGTCTCCAAGTCCAGCAACCCCATCATGGGGGGATGGTGGGCCTACGATTTCGCGACGCCCAACTTTCCGGACTATCCGAAGTACGCGGTCTGGCACGACGCCTATTACGTCACCACCAACGAGCCCGGTCCATCTCCCATCTATGCCCTGGACCGAGCCAGCATGCTGACCGGTGCGCCGGCGAGCCCCGTCCAGCGCTTCACCGTCGCGGATATGGCGGGCTTCGGCTTTCAGGCCCTCACGCCCGCGGACCTCGACGGCGCCACCGCACCGCCGGCCGGGGCCCCGGCCTATTTCATGCGCCACCGCGACGACGAGATACACAACGCCGGCAGCAGCAACCCGACGCAGGACTACCTGGAGCTTTACTCCCTCACCATTGACTGGGCCACACCCGGCAACAGTGTCTTGTCAGCCGTCACCAACATCCCCGTGGCCGAGTTCGACTCCACCCTTTGCGGCCAATTCTCCTTCAGCTGCTTCCCCCAGCCGGGCTCCGCGGTGACCCTGGACCCTGTGCGTGAGGTGATCATGTTCCGCCTGCAATACCGCAACTTCGGTGACCACGAGAGCCTGGCGGGCAATTTCGTCACCGACGTGGATGGCAGCGATCTGGGCGGGGTGCGCTGGTTCGAGCTACGCAGGAGCGGCATGGCGGCCTGGTCCCTGACCCAGGAAGGCACCTACTCGCCGGATGCGGATAACCGCTGGATGGGCAGCATCGCCATGGACCGCAGCGGTGACATCGCTCTGGGCTACAGCGTCTCCAGCGACACCGTCTTCCCCAGCATGCGCTACACCGGCCGAGAGGCGGCTGACCCCCTGGGGACCATGTCCGCCGGTGACAACGTGATCATCGCCGGGACGGCCGCCAATGCCAGCAACCGCTGGGGTGACTACAGCGCCATGAACGTGGATCCCAGCGACGACTGCACCTTCTGGCATACCAGCATGTATTCGCCCACCTCCCAGTGGGCGACCCAGATTGCTTCCTTCAAGTTCACTCGCTGTGGCGAGCTGTTCGCGGATGGCTTCGAATCCGGGGATACCAGCGCCTGGAGCGTTGTCGTGCCGTAGTCATGGCCCACCCTGCGCGGCATATGCCGCGTCGCAGGTAGCCCCTACAACGTCAAGGGCGTCGTTACTGGGGCGCTCACGCCGGCCTGAGACAAGTCCCTTACTCCGTGCCCCAAAGGAGGGACTTTACATTGCCCTCCCGTTAAATCTCGGGCTGTTGATGAAACAACAATCCTAGGCATAGACTGTCCGCTAACGTCAAAGGATAGATTGGGAAACAGCTGCCGGACGACAATCTCGCCAGTCTCTACTTACACTTGCACCGAGCTCGAAATTTCAGTCTATGAACAGACAAAGATCACGCATTATGAGAATCTGATCAGAGTTTTCAAACTCGAGGACCACTTATCGTGGTGGCGGCGCTGGACGCGGACGATGCCGAAGCCGTTCTATCAATCATTGTGAAAGTCCTTGCATGGGTTCGAACCGTCGGCGGGAGGGAGCCCGCCGTCGAGCTTACAGGGACGTACCGTGCATGTCCCGCTTGCACAGACCGTGGCCATCGCCTAGACTGTTGCCACTGCGGTCGAATTTCCTGACCGGTCTTTTTTTCGCATTGCATTCGCCCCTAGCGGCTGAAACACTAATCCCACTGGGCAAAGACACCACGCTGGCTCTGTGCCCGGCGAGGGCGAAGGGGTCCGGAGCGGTTGGATCGCCCGTTCCCGATCCGGGGCACCTTACCCCGCCGGTGCGGTCCCGCGCAATCATTGCCGACGGCCCGGCTGCTTCCATCTCGGCGTTTTATCAGCCCCATGCGTATCCTCGTCATCGAAGACAATCACGACCTGGCAACCAACATCTGTGAGTATCTCGAAGACCGCGGTCATGTCGTCGACGCGGCCGAGGACGGGCTCACGGGGCTCCACCTGGCGGTGAGCAACAGCTATAACGCCATCGTGTTGGATGTGATTCTTCCCGGCATGAGCGGGATCACCCTGTGCCGCAAGCTCCGTGACGAGGCCCGCAAGGATACGCCGGTACTGATGCTTACGGCGCGGGATTCGGTGGAAGACCGGGTGAACGGCCTGGACGCGGGGGCAGACGATTACGTGCTCAAGCCGTTTGCCCTACGCGAGGTGGAGGCACGGCTACGCGCCTTGGTGCGCCGGGCGACGGGTCACAACCGGGTGCGCCGGCTTCGGGTCGCGGACCTGGTGTTCGATACCGGGACCCTCAAGGTGGCCCGGGGCGATCGTGATATCGAGCTGCCCCCCACACCCATGCGCGTGCTCGAGCTGCTCATGTCCAACTCCCCTCGGGTCGTGCCGCGTCGTGAGATCGAGGCCATGCTGTGGGGCGATTCTCCCCCGGACAGCGACGCCCTGCGGGCCCACGTGCACGTGCTGCGCAGCGCCGTCGACGGCCCCGGCGAGCCGGCGCTGGTGCATACGGTGCGCGGCCGAGGCTACCGGTTGGCCGGCGACGATGCGCTTTAATCTGGGCCTCCGGTTTCGTGTCGCCCTGTATTTCGCGTTGTTCGGCGCCGGCCTGAGCCTGCTGCTCGGCACCTGGCTGCACTTTGCCAGCCACGATCAGGGGATCAGGCTGATAGACGAGACCCTGCAGGCGGAAATGGAGGACTATCTCGCCCGCCGCCAGCGCAATCCACGCTCGTTGCCACCGGCCACCGTCAGCGTCCTGGGCTACGTCTCTAATCCCTCCCCCGACATGCCGGCGCTCCCCGAGGCCTTGCGCAGCGCGAGGCCGGGGCTGCAATCGGTCCGTCTCGGCGCCGTGCCCTACCGGCTGCTGGTCCAGGATGTCGACGGGGCACGCTACTATATGCTCTACAACGAGAACCATCAGTTGGCGCGCGAGAAACGGTTCGTGTGGCTGCTGGGCGTCAGCGTGATCGCGATGACGCTGCTGGCCACCGCCGGTGGCCTGTGGCTTGCGGGACGTGTCATCTCCCCGGTATCGGCCCTGGCCAGCGAGGTCCAGGCGCTGGAGCCGGAGATGATGCACGCCCCCCTGGCCAGCGAATTTCCCCACGACGAGCTGGGTGCGTTGGCGGCAGCCTTCGACCGCTACCTATCACGTCTGCGCGCCTTCATCGAGCGTGAGCGCTCCTTCACCGCCGATGTTAGCCACGAGCTGCGCACACCCTTGGCGATAATCCAGGGGGCAGCGGAGATCCAGGCGGAGGACCCATCCTTGTCGGATCGTCAGCGGGGCCGAGCGCTACGACTGCAACGCGCCGCCCAGGACATGGCCGAGATCACCACCGCGCTGTTGGTGCTGGCTCGGGAGCAGCGGGTTGGCACCACCTCGACCTGCGACGTGGCCGAGGTGGTGCAGGATGCGCTCGATAAACATCGCCACCTCCTCGATGGCAAGTCCACCGAGGTGGTACTGGAGGAGAAAGCCAGGCCTTCGGTCACGGCGGACCGCGCACTGGTCTTCATAGTCGTGGCCAACATCGTCCGCAACGCCTTCCAGCACACAGAGAAGGGCGAGGTGCGCATACGCCTCGACGCCGATCGGCTGCGCATCGGCGACACCGGCCGCGGCATCGCCGAAGAGAAGCTCGTCCGCATCTTCCAACGTCATTATAAGGGGGAGGAGAGCCACGGAGAGGGTATCGGCCTGTCCCTCACCAAGCGCATCTGCGACCGCTACGGCTGGGACATCACCGTGGAGAGCTGCTCGGGGTGCGGCACTGCGGTGTGCCTGCGCTTCGGTGCGTCCGGGTACGCCGAGCTGCACTCGGCTCACCGGCCCTCGAGCCAGCGAAAGGATCTCGGCATCACTGCGTAACGCGGGTGGCTTTGGTTTGTCCAGGAAATTCGGTATGTTCTGACCAACACTTTCGGCTCCACCCCGCCCACCGGTTCGTCGCGATCGGTCTCCATTTTTCGGGATTGGGGTCGATTTTGTCGATCCCGGTACCGATACCGAGGCGGGTCCGCATGCAGGGTCACGAGCTCCGCGACGGTTCCTTGTTGCCGACGGCCTTCGCACCGGAACCCGCGCGAATCTACCCCCCTTCTCCTGTAGTTCCCCCCTCCCC
>CAYQDX010000252.1:0-6136 GCA_964416345.1 uncultured Ectothiorhodospiraceae bacterium | reverse complement strand
CAGGTCCATCGCATTCCTCCGATCGCTACGTTGCAAAGAAATGGCGCGTCACCGGGTGTACCCGGCGGCATTGCACCGCACCCACTTCGTCCTTACCGACCTCCGGCCCGGCCGACCGGCCCATGACATTCGCGCGACGGTTGCCGGGCGCGGCGTTGGCAAGGAAGTGGAGATTGACTGCGGGGTCGCGGCGACGAGCAGGGAGGTCCCCGCTCCGGCGACACACCGCGGTGTCCAAGGCGAGATCCAACATCCGTCATCAGGATGCAGGACCAGATACTAGGTGGCTCAGTCTGTGACACACGAGCCGGCGGCATCGCAACCGCGACGCCACCGGCTGGTACACGAGCCTACGAGCTCTGTGCGCGCACGCGCGCGCCCACAGAGGGGTCCGCGTCATCCGCGTCTGAGCTCTCAGACGCGGTGTCGGCGCGGTATTACCAGCGCTTCTGGGGGCGCTGGGGGCGCTGCTGGGCCTCGTTGATGCGCAGGGTACGACCACCCAGCTCTTTGCCGTTTAGGGCCTCGATCGCCGCGGCCGCGTCGCTGTCCGCCATCTCGACGAATCCAAAGCCGCGTGGCCGACCGGTTTCCCTATCCGTGATCAGCTTTACCGAAGACACGGCGCCATGCTGGGAAAACAGGTCGCTCAGCTCGTCCTCGGAGGCGGAGAAAGGCAGGTTACCCACGTATATCGATGTCATAGTCCTCAGCCACTCTCGTCAACAGGTTCAGTGATCTAGCACCCACACCACCAATGCCGGGGGTCTGGAGCCTTGCTGACCAGGTGACCTTGGCTGACGGAGAGCGGACTCGTCACGACTGAGAGCTTATCGCCTCCGGGTCAAGGGCCCGGTCGTTTGGTCGTTCCCTAGTCGTCCCGCTCAGTAACTCATCGAGGCACAGGAAATCCGCGTCCCTGATGCGCCGTTCGCAGTAGAAAAAAGTCACAGACCGGAGCTTATGGTATCGATTCGCCGGTAGCCGTGCAATCGGTTGTTTTTTCAGGGTCTCCCCATATTCAAACGGTCGCATGAAACGCTGCGGTAGACGGCAGCCGCTAGCTTGCCGCTATCCGCCGCGTCGGTGCGCTATACTGCTTGCTCGCGGCGGCGGGGCGGCCTTCGCGAGGGATTCGCGGGCCAGCCCGAGGGGTACTAGAGCCGCGCTGCATTCCTTTCCGCCTGCTTCCTCGAGGCTGCCTGGCCCGTCTGCCCACCGTAGTCCGAAGACCGCCCCGCCGTGTGGGGGGCGGGGACTCATGCCGCCCCAGGATGCTGGGGCCCCGTCCCGAAGCGGAGATATGATTATGAGAAAGATGTTTGTCGGCAATCTCCCAGCCGACGCTACCGAAGAGGAAGTTCGCAGCTTATTCTCGCGCTACGGTACTGTGCGCTCCATCCACCTGGCCGCCGATGTGTTCAGCGGCAGATGTCGAGGCTTCGGCTTCGTGGAGATGGAGGGCCACGAGGCGCGTGCCGCCATGGCCGGACTGGACGGCCAGGATCTGCGCGGCAACCACCTGCGGGTCAACGAGGAGCGCGCGGGGTCGGGTCGGGGGCGCGGACGGGGCCGACGCTGAGCATGTCTAGCGCCGCCCGTGCTGGCCGGCTCACCGCATCAGCCCGCCGTCCTGCGGCGTCCCGGTCGGCGTGCTGCGGATGTGGATGTCGCGCTGCGGGTACGGAATCTCGATGCCGTTGGCCCGCAGCCCGTGCTCGACGGCCATGTGCAGCTCGTGGGTCATCGGCAGTCGGTTCGCCAGCTCGTTGACGTAGGCATAGATGCGGAAGTTGAGTGAACTGTCGCCGAATCCCAGGAAATAGACCCGCGGCTCCGGCTCGGGAAGCACCAGGGGCACGCTGCGCACGGCCTCCAGAATCACCCGATGGCTCATGCCGGTGTCGGAGCCGTATGCCACCCCAACGTCCACAACCACACGGGTGATGGGGTCGGTGAGGGTCCAGTTCACCACGCGCTCTGTGATGAAGGCCTTGTTCGGCACGATGATCTCCTTGCGGTCCCAGTCCGTGATAGTGGTGGCACGGATGCGGATGCGCGACACCTTGCCAGTGAGCTCGCCGACGGTGACGGTATCCCCCACTCGGATGGGCCGCTCGAACAGGATGATCAGGCCCGAGACGAAGTTGGCGAATATCTCCTGCAGGCCAAATCCGAGCCCTACGCTCAGCGCCGCCACCAGCCATTGAATTTGGGACCAGCTGCCGCCGATGGTGTTGAACACCAGCACCAGACCCAGGGCGCCGATGGCGTAGCGTGCCACGGTGCTGACCGCATAGCGGCTGCCCGCATCCAGGGACAGGCGCTGCAGCAGGACGATCTCCAGCAATCCCGGACTGCTGCGCGCGGTCACGGCGGTGACGATGGCGAAGGCAATGGCGAGAAACACATTGGCCAGCGTGATCGGTCGTAGCTGCTCCTGGCCGTCGATGACTACGGTGTGCTGCCACAAGGAAAGCTGGTCGAGGAACTCCAGGGCCGGGAAGACCTGGGCCCAGATGGCCCAAAGCCCCACCACCGCCGACACACTGATCAGCACCCGCAGCAGGTGGCGGGTCTGACTGTCGATGGCGGCGAGATCGGTCTCAGGCTGCTCCGTCGGCGGCGCCCCGCCTTCCACTGCGCCCTCCTTGGAGGGGCCCTGCGCCGCAGCCCGCGCCGCCTCTCGACGCTCCCTTGCCATGCGCAGCGCCACCTGACGGCGCATCACCATGAGCCAGCGGATTACCAGGTCGTGCACGATCACCGTGCCCACCACCAGCCAGAAGGTGCTCGCCAACCGAATCGCCAGCTCCGCCGCGGTGTAGCGGTAGCCTAGCCCCACCAGCACCACGGTCGCCAGCGGCAGCAGCACGGCCAGGGGATACCAAATCCATCGCAGCCGCGCCAGCCAGCCCTGCGGCTGCAGCTTGAGATACATGGCGGCCACCCCCGCACCAGGGCGCAGCAGGCGCTCTATGACCACCGCCAGCAGGGTCATCGCAAACATGAAGGCCAGGGTGCCCAGGCTACTGCGGAACAGCTCGCTGCCCGATTCACGCATCGCCACGCCTACGAACATTGCCGGCATGCCGAGAACCTTGAGCAGCCAGAGCTCCCGGCGCAGCAGCTTGAGCACCGCCTCACGCCACTGAAAGTGGATCTCGGCCACCCCGTGGCGGCGACACAGCACCAGCAGGGTCCGAATGTAGAGCAGGGGCAGTCCGACGCTGCTCAGGGCGACCCCCACGGCCTTGGCAAATACCGGCGCGTCAGCCCCCGCCTGCAGGCGCCAGCCCACCACCCACAGCAGCAGGGGCCAGGGCAGGGCCAGCAGCAGGGTGAGCCCGAGTCCGTTTACGGTGAGCAGGAAACGATCGCTCGTGGGCCTGCCCACCGCTGGCGCGATCGCCTCCAGGGCGAGGCGCAGGCGGCGGGAGATCGCAAACAGTCCCCCCACCAGCAGCACCGCCGCCGTCACTCTGAATGGCCTGTCGAGGATGCCCAGGAACAGGCTCTGACCGGCGTCCGCCCAGTTCGCGGGAGACAGCAGCCAGACCCCAGCGCTCAAGGCCTCCCGCACCGTATGCAGGCCCAGGGGCGGAGAGCTAGGAATCCACAGCAGGTGCTGGTCCAGAAACTCGGCGTAGGCCTGAGCATTGTCGACCAGACGCTTCTCCGCCAAGTCTAGGTCGCCCAATGCTCTGAGATAAGCCGTCTGGGTGGGCGCGAGCTTGTCCAGCAACTCCCGTTGGTCGGCGAGGACCTCGTGGAGCTCGCTGCGAATTTGGTCCTGCTCGCTCTCGGGCAGGCTGGGCTGCACTTCCTTGGCCATGATGGCGTCCACGGCCTGGTCCAAATCGACCAGATTGCGCTGCTGCTCCTCGACCCGCAGCCGGGCGAGCCCAATCTCTCCAATCTCGGCCTCACGTTTGGCCGCCCCGGCCCGATAGCGACGCACGTCCGGCAGCTGGCCACGCTGCTCCAGCAGGGCCCGGCCCAGTGCCTCGCTGAGCCCGGCGATGTCGATGCGCAGCCGTACGTTCTGAAAATCGTGCTCCAGCTGGGTGGCTTGCTTGTCCAGCACATCCCGCTCGGAGGTGATCTTGCTCATGCTCGAGGCCAGGGTCTCCAGCTCGCGGCTAAGCTCGGCATTCTGGTCGGCCACGCGGCGGACGGCCGGATGCTTGTTGAGAGCTAGCTGCCGCGCCGCCATCGTCTCGGCACGGGCGGTCTCCGCCTCCTGCTGGCGTCGAGTATTGAGCTGGCCCTGCAAGGCGGAGACGAGGGCAGTGAGCGAGGCGACCTGGTGCGCCGCCAGATCGCGCTGAGCACCCAGCAGCTGGACCCGACTGGGCTGGCTGAGCAGCTCCTGCTGGAGCTTGCTAAGCTCTACGTTGCGGCGCTGCAGGCGAGCCTCCAGCAGGACTCGGCGGGCCTGGGTGAGCTGGGGCGGCTCGTCCGGCGGGGCGCCGGCCTGGAGGTCGGCCTCCACGGTGTCTCGGACCTGCTTGGCGGCGGCGAGCTCGGTGCGGGCCGCCGCGGGACGCCTGGTCTGGTCTTCGAGCTGTTGTGCCAGATCCGCGTGGCGGGTCTGTGCCGCCGTCAGCTCCGCCTGTTGCTTCGCGAGCTCCTGCTCCAGCTCGGCAATACTTGCCCGCGTGGACACCCGCGCGGCGGGGGAAGTCTCCGGCCTGGCAAGCGCCTGGCGAATGTCACTGACCTCCTTGGTGACGCTGGCCAGAGTCTGCTGGTAGCTGTCCGCTGCCGCCTTGTCTGCGGCCGCCGCATCGAGGTAGCTCAGCGCTTGGCGATAGCGATCGACCAGTTTGGCCTTGAGCGCCTCGTCCAGACCGGCGGCACCGTCGAGCTCCTTGAGCTTGGCCTGGATCTGCTCCGTGGTGACGGTCTCGCTGACCGGGGTCTGGGCACGAGCGGCCGGCGCCAGAACGATCCACAGACACAGCAGCACCAGCCATGGCAGCCACGAGGTCGCGGGAGCCAGTTGCGGCTGGGGGCCGCCCGGCTTTGCGGGACACTGCACTGAGCTCATTCGGGGTCTTCCATCGCCTCAGTCGATGCTGGGAGTAGGCCGCAATGTTGGCACCGTTGCACCGCAGGGACTAGTGCCGGCGCCCGGTCGTGCGGTGTCCGTCCGAGTGCGGACTTCCCGCGCGGGGGACGCGCCCCAGATTGCCCGCCTCTATTTCGACACGGTTCGACGGGTGGATGCTAGGGACTGCGACCCGGACCGGCTCGCGGCGTGGGCGCCTAGAGTCTATGACGACGGCTTCTGGCACCGGCGACGCCGACGCTATGAGGTGTACGTCGCCGAGGTCGAAGGGGCGGTGGTGGGCTCTGCGAAGCTAAGCCCGGCGGGGGCCATCGACTGCTTCTACGTCCACCACGCCTGGCAGGGGCGGGGGGTGGGGCGGGTCTTGCTGCGGCACCTGGAGGCACGGGCCCGCGGACACGGCCTGCACCGGCTCGAAGCCGATGTGAGCGTCGCGGCGGAGCTATTCTTCTCGCGCCTGGGATTCAAGACCGAGCACCGCCAGACCAAGATCTACCACAACCGCAGCTTCAGGCAGCTGGTGATGCAGAAGCGGATCTAGTACTCCGTCCAGGTGATAATTACGGATGCAGCGGGCCGCAAAGGAGTTGAGCGCAAGGCGCGTCTCGCCTGGAATGGCCCGGCCCTTGTTAAGAGACGCAACGCCGCGGGCGAGCGCCACCCATGCCGTGGCGGCCCGTCGTGGCGCAACGGCTAGCCATCCGGAAGGGGAGCACCAGCCATGTCCACACTTTATTATGCGGCGGCCTGCCAAACCGATTTCCCATGCGCCCAGGACCGCAGGGAGATCCCCGACCGGGTGCGGCGGATGTGCGAGATCATCGAGCAGACGGTGCTGGGCTACGAGCCGTTCTTCGACGTGCGGCTGCTTGCGTTTCCGGAATTCGCCCATACGCCTCCCATCTACGACACCGTCAAGGGCCTGCGCCAGCACCTTGCAGTGCCGGTGCCCAATGAGCACACCGAACGCTACGGGCAGTTGTGCCGCAAGCACGGCTGCTATCTGCCAGCAATTCTCAATGCAAACGATAATCGTTAATATTAAAAGGGCTGGACATTTTG
>CAYQDX010000251.1:0-6163 GCA_964416345.1 uncultured Ectothiorhodospiraceae bacterium | reverse complement strand
TCAACAACAAGACCAATGGCGTGACCCAGCGCCGCTGGCTGGTGGCGAGCAATCCAAGGCTCTCGGAGCTGATCTCGGCGACTATCGGCGATGAGTGGATCACCGACCTGGAGCAGCTGGCGCGCCTGGCGCCCCATGCCGAGGAACCGGCGTTTCGCGCCCGCTGGCGCGAGGCCCGGCAGGCGAACAAGTCGCGCCTGGCGGCGATGGTGGGGCGGGACTGCGGCGTGAGCTTCGATGATGAGTTTCTGCTCGACGTGCAGGTCAAGCGCATCCATGAGTACAAGCGCCAGCTGCTGAACGTCCTGCACGTCATTCATCTGTACGCCCGCATCAAGGCGGGAGACACGGTGGGCTGGACGCCGCGCTGCGTGCTGATCGGCGGCAAGGCGGCCCCTGGATACCTCGCCGCCAAGCGTATCATCAAGCTCATCAGCAGCGTCGCGCGGGTGGTGAATGCGGATCCCCAGGTGGCGTCGCGGCTACGAATGGCTTTCCTGCCGAACTATCGGGTCTCGGCGATGGAGGTGATCTGCGCCGGCACCGACCTGTCCGAGCAGATCTCCACCGCGGGCAAAGAGGCCTCCGGCACCGGCAACATGAAGTTCATGATGAATGGGGCCATCACCATCGGCACCCTGGACGGGGCGAACATCGAGATCCGCGATGCGGTGGGCGCGGAGAATTTCTTCCTGTTCGGACTGACAGCCGAGGAGGTCGAGGCCCGCCGGGGGAGCTATGACCCCCGGAGCATCATCGAAGCGGATCCGGATCTCGCCGAAGTGATGCGCCTGCTGCGCAGCGGCCATTTCAACCGCGAGGACTCCGGCATCTTCGACCCCATCGTGGCCTCGATCCTCAGTCCTCACGATCCGTGGATGGTGGCGGCGGACTTCCGTGCCTTTGTCGAGGCCCAGCGGCGGGCTGCCCTGGCCTTCCTGGACCAGGATGCCTGGATGCGCATGAGCATCCTCAACACCGCGGCCAGCGGTCGCTTTTCCACCGACCGCACGATGCGGGAGTACAACGACGAAATCTGGCATCTGGATCCGGTGGTGCCGCAGCCCGTGGGCTCACCGGGCGGCTCATGAGGCCACGGCTGGCGCTATACACCAGGCCTGGCTGCCATCTATGCGAGGAGGCGCTTGGGGTGCTGGATACCTTGGATATCCGTGTCGAGGAGGTCGATGTCGGCGCCCAGGCGTCCCGGGAGGACCGTTACGGGACGCGCATTCCAGTGCTGCGGCGTGCGGACGACGGCCGCGAGCTGGACTGGCCCTTCGGACCCGCCGACATCAGCCGTCTGCTGGCGGACTGACCGGCGCTTGGCACGCTCCCTCAGCCGGGTTCCGGCACTCTGTCGCGCAGCCTCTGCGCCCGGCGCTGCCAGCGGCAGATGTCGCAGCCGCAGGTATGGTGATTGTGACCACCCCGACTGGTGCGGGCGCCTACACAGCCCAGGGCAAATTCCAGGGCGTCCACCAGATGCTCCAGGGGCTTGTGCTCGAGCGCCGCAAACTCGTCGTTCTCGAACAGCCAGCGGCATTCCGGGCCGTAGTCGCACTCGACGCACTCCCGGTCGTCGGGGTCGTAGTTGGTGTCGTGGATGCACTCCGGCGTGTCCAGGCCGTCGCGCACCAGCGCCCGGGAGAACGTCAGCGCCTCGATAATTTGTCTCTTCATTTGTCTGCACCCGTCGGCGGCCGCCCCGCTCTCGTCCCAACCGAGTGTTGTCGCGCCGCCTCTGCTTGAAGTATAGACGCTAAGCCCGCCGCTCTCGCTGCGGCGGGCCTCGGCGCGAAGCTGGGCTAGACTGCGCGTCCGGCTCGGAGACGCTCCTAGGGGGTCAGGGTCATGTAGTCGCCGACGATCTCCGCAAAGTCTGCCCGGGTGAGGGGCTCCCGCCTGGAGGCATCGGCGCGCTGGCCACAGGTCAGGTACAGGACATCCGGCTGAGCGTCGCCTGCCAGATACAGCCGAGTGTTGTACCAGGCCACAGAGTCATTCGAGCCTATGGGCGGCAGGCTCGGAATCATCAGCAGCTCCGCCACCTCCGGTGCGCTGTACTGTGCCACCCGGGTGACCCGGAACTCGCCAGGCTGCACCTGTGAGCGCTCGGCTCGCAGGGTGCGCACCTCCAGCTCGCAGCGCTTCAGCCCCCTGCCCAGGGTCGCCACGGTGGTGCCCCCGGGCACGGTCAAAGGCTTGTGCAGCACCAGTCTGGCGCCGGGCGGCGTCGCGCTCAAGTAGGCCTGCGGGCCCGAGGTCGGCAGGGTCTGACACCCACCGAGCCCGAGCAGCAGCACCACGGCAGCACAGGATTTCATCGCGGCCCTCCTAGGTGGTCTCGTCGTTCTGGGGCGGCCAGGCGCTGCTGTCGACGGCCTCCCGATAGGCATGCCAAGTGGCATGCCCGATCAGCGGGAGCAGGACCGCCAAGCCCAGGAAGGCCGTGGCAAAGCCCACCGCCACGAACAGCACGATGATCGAGGCCCAGATGACCATGGCGCCTTTGTTGCGCAGGACGGCATTGACGCTGGTGACGATTGCCGTGATCACGTCCACCTTGCGGTCCATGATCATGGGAAGGGCGAAGGCGCTGGCGCCGAAGACGATGCCGGCAAAAATCCCTCCCACCGCCGAGCCCACGCCCAGAAACACCAGGAAGTCGGTCCACTGGGCATCTGACTCCATGGGGAAGAAGATGTGCAGGGTGGAGGCCGCTCTCGCCCACACCAGGAATACGATGAGCAGCACTATGGCGAACACCATCTCGTTGCCGAGGTTGCGCTTGCTAGTGAGCAGGCAATGGCCGAAGCTGGGCACCCTGCCCCGGGCCAGCTGGCAGCTGATGTCATACATGCCGATGGCCAGCACCGGGCCGACGAATACGAAGCCCGAGAGCAGGCTGAGCACCAGGATGTAGCTGCCGAGCTCGTAGGCAAGTACGCTCAACAGATAGCTCACCAGCACCATCAAGGAGCCATAGGCCAGGCTCTGAGCAGGGGCCCGCTTGATGTCCTGCCAGCCGAGCGCGACCCAGCGCAGCGGCGCCCCTAGCGCCAGCTCACGGCACGGTGCCACGAAGGGCAGTGCCTTTTCCGGCGCGGACTCTCGCGGATTCCCCGAGTCTAGAGTGGACATCGCGGCATCCTCCGGGGGCTGTCTCGTCATGTCTGTCTGACCCGCAGGCCAGCAGAATGTTGCCGGCGGTGCTCGCTATCGAATGTAGCGGATCGGTGGAAGGCTGCAAGCCCTCCCGCATCCGGCGCGGGAGGGCTCGAGGCGGGCTAGGCCGGACGGCTCTGTGCCAGGGATGCGCGATCCTGCATGCGCCGCCAGCCCAGCCAGCCCACGGTCACGGCCACGATGGCGAGCTGCAGGCCGACGCTCTGCAGGGTGGGGTAGATGCCCAGGACGTCGATGGTGGGGATGCCGATGGGATAGATGGCTAGCTTGCCGGCCTCCTGCAGCGCCGCGATGCCTTTGCCCGCAAATATCACCGCCAGGGAGAAGATGAGGGCGGCGTTGACCTGGAAGAAGAGCCTGAGTGGCAGCTTCACGCTGAAGCGGAAGATGGCCCAGGCTATCAGAACCAGGCTCACGGCCGCCGCCGCCAGGCCGCCGACCAGCGCGCCGTGGCCGCCCGGCCGCGTCTGCAGCCATAGGGTCTCGTAGAACAGCACCGTCTCCAGCATCTCCCGGTACACGGCGATGAACGAGATGCTGATGAGGCTCCACATCGTGCCTTTGCTCACCGTCTCCTTGAGCCTACCCTGAATGAAGCCCTTCCAGCGCTGGGCGTGGGTATGGTTGTGCAGCCAGAAGCCTACATAGATCAGCATGGCCGCCGCGAACAGCGCAGTGAATCCCTCCGTCAGCTCCCGGCTGGCGCCGCTGATGACGATCAGGTGCTTGGCGGCCAGCCAGGTCAACAGCCCCAGTCCCAGGGCCGCGAGCCACCCGGCGTGCATGTAGCGCATGGCGTCCCGCCGCCCAGTCTTGAGCAAAAACGCGGCAATTGCCGCTAGCACCAGGATAGCCTCCAGGCCTTCCCGCAGGAGGATGACGAAGGCGCTGGCGAAGCCCATCAGCGGCGAGAGGGTGGTGCTGCTGAGGCGCTCGTCGGCCTGCTTCAGTAGCAGCTCGATCTCGGCGTCGGCACGCGCCAAATCTGCGGCTGACACGCCTTGCTTGATGGATTGCCGGAAGGCACCCATCTTGCGCTCAATCAGCGACTTGAGGTCGGGATCCACGGTGCTGAGCCCCGCCTCGGCGAGCTCGAAGCCCTCCAGGTAGGCGGTGACGGCGAGCCGGTATGCCTGCTGCGGGTCGCCGTCTCGGTAGGCGGCCAGGCTGCGGCGCAGGGTGTCGCGGCTGAAGGCCAACGGCGATGGCCGCCCCCGGTCGAGCCGGCTCGGCTCAGTGCGCAGATACGCCAGCACCTCGGCGGCGAGATCCCCATGAGAGGCTCCCAGGGCAGCCGGGGTGGCTTGGGTAAGCTGTGCCAGGCCGCCGAAGAGCTCGCGTCCCTTGCCTGCCTCCCATGCGGCTTTGCCTGCGGCGCGCTCGGCCGCAGTGGCGTAGAAGCTCCCCACGTAGAAGGCCAGCGCCCAGCGCTGATCCTCGCTCAGCTGGGTGAATGCCGGCATTGCCGTCCCTTCCACCCCCAGGCTGATGGTGCCGAAGAGTCCGTAGAGGCTGCGCTGACTCTGGCGCTCCCGATCGTGGAAGTCCGCCGGTCGCGGCTGCAGGCCCGCCGCCAGGGGCCCGTCGCCGTGACCGTGCAGGCCGTGGCAGGTGGCGCACTGGCTTTGATACAGCGCGGCGGCGGCCTCGGGCTCGGGTGCCCGTGCCGGTACCACGGCCACGTGATAGGCGGAGATGAGACCTGCCGCAAGCTCGGCACAAAGGGCGCTCACCCGCTCGCCAGGAGCACGACTGGCCACTGCCGCCACCAGGTCGCCGATCCGTGCCTCCAGCGGGGCTCGGGCCGGATTGGAAGGAAGCTGCACGACCAGCGCCTGGACCTGCGCCACGAACTCCTGCTGCTCGGCATACTCCGCGGCGTCGCCGACCTTGCCGCCCTGGACTACGCGCGGGTAGTCCACGGCCACGTAATCCAAGGCATGCAGCATGGACTGTGCGACGGCCTGAGGATCCTGCTGCGGTCCGGCCCATAGGGAGCTTGCACCCAGTCCGAGGACCACGAAGAGCATCCCGGCGAGACTTCTGATTGCCATGTTAGTCACCTAAAGAGCAACGCGAATCGATTGCATTTGCATTATAGGGACGTGGTCCTTCGGGTGCAATACGAAGGCGTGGGACTGGATCAGCCGGAAGAGGGGAGCAGAGGGAGCACGTTCTTGTGCTCCATATCCACACGCTCGCAGAGCATATCGGCGTTCTCCACCAGAAGGCTGAGCAGCTGGCAAAGGTCCGTAATCTCCTTGTTCCTCATTGCGTAGACCGGGACTCGAGATCGTTGCTGGGAATCGTTCGATTCAGTAGTGCTCGGCGGGTGTGGCGCGACAATCAGGATGAGAAAGCGGGTGTCGCGGCGAGGGCCAAGTGTCTAGATACCGTCCTCAATGCCGCTGTTTCACGCCATGCCGGGGTCCTCAGGCAAGGCCGACTCCCGTAGCCCATCGAGCAGGGCGCAGCTCACGCCCGCCGGCAGCTCGAGCCAGATCAGCCGGGGATATTCGGGGGCCGCGTGACGCAGGGCAGTCGAGAGCAGGGCAATGAAGCGCTGCGGTCGAAGGTGCCCGTGGCGAGCCGCCAGCACCGGCAGTCTCAGGGATTCCAGGTGCCGCTCGGCCGTTATGGCGAGGACGCCGTCCAGGGCCGCCGCGACCCACTCCTCCCGCCAGGTGGGCTCGCAGTCTAGGTTGTGGACGATCGCCAGCAGGCGCAGGGGTCTACCGCGTTGGACGACGACGCTCCCGGCTGGCTTTGGTAACGTGCTGAGCGCCCGGATCAGCAGGTGCGGGAGGGATTCGGTGGGCGCCTTGAGCGTGGGCTCGGCGCTCAGTACCAGGTAAGTGTCTTCCTCCTTGACCGTTGCGGCGACGCCGAACGGGGGCGCCCAGCGTGGTGCTGCCACCACCTGTACCCTGCCCGTCTGGCATTGGCAGCGCCGACGATCGTGCACCAGGATTGG
>CAYQDX010000250.1:0-6222 GCA_964416345.1 uncultured Ectothiorhodospiraceae bacterium | reverse complement strand
GCAATGGCCAGCAGGATGAGGAAGTTGAACAGGCTCGCAATGGTCTTCATGGCTTACACTCGACGGATGAGGTGACCTAAGCTCAGGGGGCCGGGTGACTTGAGGGCAGGCGTATCGAGGCGTGGCCCCACCGCCACGATCGCGCCAGTCGGCGACCGACAGGCTCTTGGGCACCGGCGCAAGACAGGCGGCATGATACCATGCACGAAGCCGCGCGGGACGGTGGGCCCTGACGAGCAGCAGAGGTGGACATGCGCGTGCAGCGAATCCTCGATGGCGTGGAGAAAGTGGGCCTGGCGCTCATACTGGTCGCGACTGTCGTGGCGGTCGGCCAGGAGATCTGGAACATGGTGCGAGCCGAGGAGGTTCGCCTGGCCGACCTGCTGCTGATGTTCATCTACCTGGAGGTCGTCGCCATGATCGGGGTCTACTTCGAGGCCCATGAGCTGCCGGTGCGCTTTCCCCTCTACATCGCCATGATCGCCTTGGCCCGGCACATCATCCTGGCCTCCAAGGGGATGGGTGCCTGGGACCTGGTGGGGCTGGCATGCGCCATCCTGGTGCTGGCCCTGGCCATCCTGCTGCTGCGTTGGCGCGCGCCTGAGGGAGCGGGGCCATGAGCCGGTCCGAATGCCGCCGCGTCCTGGCCTGCCTGTGGGCCGTCGGCTGGACGCTGGTGTGGCCCGCCGCCTCGGCCCAGGACAGCGCATCGGAGTCTCTGGAGTTCTCCGACCGGCCTCTGGCAGAGGCGCTGGAGTACCCTTCCTGGTTCAAGCTCAGCCTGCTGGACCTGCGCGACGACCTGAAGGACGCCTCGACCGAGAAGAAGTCCGGAATCATCGTGTATTTCGGCCAGAGCCATTGTGCCTACTGTGGGGCGCTGCTGCAGGGCAACTGGGGCAAGGAGGATATCGCCGCCTACACCCGCAAGCACTTCGACGTGATCCCCATCAACATCTGGGGCATCGAGACGGTGGTGGACTTGAAGGGCAGGGAGCAGAGCGAGCAGGATCTTGCGGCGCGGGAAAAGCTGATGTTCACGCCCTCGCTGCTGTTCTACGACACGAGCGGACGAGAGGCGCTGCGCCTGCTTGGCTTCTACCCCCCGTACAAGTTCCGAGCGGCGCTAGAGTACGTCGCGGACGGCTATTACCTGAAGGAAAGCTTCCCCGACTACCTCACCCGCGCAGACCCCCCCAAGGCCTTCGAGCTGGACGAGCTGAGCGAGGAAGACTTCTTCGAGCCTCCACCCTATCATCTAGACCGTACCCACATGGCTGCCCAGCGGCCGCTGGTGGTGTTCTTCGAGCAGGGCAACTGCTATGCCTGCGATGTCCTGCACACCGGCCCGTTGAACGACGAGCGCATCGTCAAGCTCATCGAGCAGTTCGAGTCCGTGCAGCTCGATCTCTGGGAAGACACCCCGGTGATCACACCACGGGGCGAGCGGACCACGGCGCGCAAGTGGGGTCATGAGCTGGGGCTGTTCTATACCCCCACCCTGGTGTTCTACGACGAGCGTGGCCATGAGCTGCTGCGCGTCGATTCGGTGGTGCAGTTCTATCGGCTGCGCAGCGTGCTCGAATATCTGCTGGAGAAGGCCTATCTTAAGCAGCCGAGCTACCAGCTGTGGCGCCAGTCCCGCGCCGCGGAGGATCTCGACCCGTGAGCGATGACCAAGTGTATCTGCAGGCCTTCAGGGGCCGCTTCTACGGGGTGCTGCGCTGGGAGCAGCTGGATCGCCTGTGGGAGCGCGTGCGCGCCAGGGCAGGCGCGGGATGGTATCTCTATGCCGTGGGGGAGCCCCCTCCGGAGGCCCCGTCCAGTGCCGAGCGGGTCGGTGCCTTCATCGACAAGATCGACGCCCTGCTGCGCCGTGAGCACCAGGAGAGCTTCTGCGGCATCGTCTACGCTGACAGTCTGGAATCACCGCGATTCGTCAAGATCTTCGATCCGAGCAATTTGGGAGTGGTCTGCGGCTACAGCGAGCACCCGCCCCTGCCGGGCTGGGTGCTGTCCACCCTCACGCCCGTGGACCTGCCGGGTGCCATCGCACCGCCGGGGGGGCGCAGGCGCTGGTGGCGGCGCCTGCTCACCGGCTGAGGCCCGGCCCGCCGGCCAGCTTCCGCAGCGTGGCGTCCTTGCGCCATTGCATCAGCCGGGTCACCCAGCTGATCGGCAGCTGGCGCAGCAGCAGCTTGCGCAGCCGATAGGGTAGGGGCGAGTAGTCCCGCAAGCGCTGGCCCGGCGGCACCAAATGGCGGGTGACCTCCGGTCCCAGTCCGTCCAGCCGGGACCGGTGGGCGTACAGGAACGTGTTGTACCGGTACCAGGGCCGGACTTGCGCCAGGCCGGCCAGACGTGGACGCAACAGGTCGATCGCGCTGTATCCGCGCTCGGCGAACAGTCCGCGCCAGTACTCGTAGGGGCGCTCGTTGACGTGGAGGACGCCCCCCTGCCCGGGTGGGGCGGCGGAGAACAGCACGAGCTCGCCGTGGCGGGTGAGGGAGTCGATGAGGCCCGCGGCCTGGGCGGGAGGCAGGTGCTCCGCCACCTCCAGGCACTCCACCAGATCGAAGCTGCGACCCAGGTCGATGGGCCGGCGCAGATCGTGGGCGACGAAGCGCTCGGCTGGGATGGCCAGGCTGGCAGTGAGCACGTAGTCGCCGTCCAGGCCCAGAATCTCCGCCCCCAGCTCCTGCCACACCGCCAGCCAGGCGCCGCTGCCACAGCCCACGTCGAGCACACTGCGAATGGTGAAGTGCTCCCGCAGCCGGGGCAGCACCTCCCTGGCCGAGCCCAGGGCCGCGCGCAGGTTCAGGGCATAGAAAGCACTGTCGTATTGCTGGACGTCGACTTGGATCATCGCGGTCTGGTCGCGCCGCCTCGGGGCTGCTCACCGCCGTGTTGCCCGGCGCGTCCTCCTGCGGCGGCAGTGCGATGCCCGGGTTTGCTGCAAATTGCATCGGAGTCAGACATCGGTCGTATTCCCCAGCTGCACTCCCGGCCCGGTCGGATCCGCGCCCTAGGCTGGCAGCCACACCGTGCCTTGCTGGCCGCTGTAGGGCGCGAAGGGACGGCCGTAGAGACGCGCTAGACTCGCCGCGCCGAGGGCCGTGCCGGTCTCGCTCCACAGCATGGCTCCCGCGCCGAAGAGCAGCATCGCCATGTCACAGAACCGCGACGCCAGCACCGGATCGTGCAACACCAAGACCACGCCCTTGCCCTGCTCCCGGGCGCGGCCCACCAACAGCTCCAGCAGGGCGACTTGGTGGCCCGGGTCGAGGTCGTTCACCGGCTCGTCCAACAGCAGCAGCGGCGGGTCCTGGGTGAGCACCACCGCCACGGCGAGGCGGCGGCGCTCACCGCCCGAGAGGGTGCCGACTTGCCGCTCGGCCAACCGACCCAGGCCCAGGGACTCCAGGGCGGCCATGGCCCGGCGCCTGTCCTGTGCCGACTCCCACTCCCAGGCCCGCAAGTATGGGTGCCGACCCGTCAGCGCCAGCTCCATCACCGTCCCGGCGAGAGGCGCCGAGTATTGCTGCATCACCACGCCGACCTGGCGTGCCAGGGCGCGCCGGGATCGGCTCCGGGTCGGCCGGCCCTCTAGCCAGACCTCGCCGGCCTGGGCTGGGCGCAGCGCCGCTAGCGTGTGCAGCAGGGTGCTCTTGCCGACTCCGCTGGGTCCGAGTATCGCCCATACCTCCCCCGGGTGCACCTCGAAGCTCAGCTCCCGGCACACCAGGGTCTCGCCGACCCGCACCGTCAAGCGCCTGCAGCGCAGCAGCGGCAGTCGGCTCATGTCCTTCCGCTGCGCAGCAGCAGGAGAAACACCGGCACGCCGATGAGAGCAGTGATCACCCCTACGGGGAGCTGCTGCGGCGCGAGCACGGTGCGTGCCAGCGTGTCGGCCAGGGTCAGCAGGCTGCCACCCAACAGTGCCGCCCCCGGCAGCAGCACCCGGTGGTCGGTGCCGCCCAGCAGGCGCACCATATGGGGCACGACCAGGCCGACGAAGCCGATATTTCCCGCCAAGGTCACGGCGGCGGCCGTGAGCAGCGAGGCCAGGAAGTAGATCCTGCGCCGCAGGCGACCCACGTCAACCCCCAGGGCTGCCGCTTCCAGCTCGCCTCGGGCGGCCACGTTGAGGTCACGAGCCAGGGGCATGGACAGCGCCAACCCCACGGCCAGGGCCGCCGCGGCCGGGCCGGGATGGTAGGCGTCCGTGAGGTCGCCCATGAGCCAGAACAGCATCCCGCGCAAATAGCTCTGAGGGCTGAGGGCGAGAATCAGGGTGATCAACGCCCCCCAGCCGGCGGCCACAACGACCCCGGTCAGCAGCAGCCGGGTGGACGTCCAGCTGCCGCGGCCCCGGGCCAGCCCGAACACCAACAGGGTCGATAGCATCGCTCCGGCGAAGGCACTGCCCGACAGCGCCCACCCGCCCAGGCCCGCGAGGATGCCGAGCAGGGTGGCCACCGCCGCTCCGCCGGAGACTCCCAGGATGTAGGGATCCGCCAGGGGATTGCGCAGCAGCACCTGCATCAGGCTGCCGGCGACGGCCAGGGTGGCGCCGGTAACGAAGCCGCTGAGAGCCCGGGGCAGGCGCAGCTGTAGCAGGACTTGCCGCTGCAGGCTGCTGCCGTCCAGCAGCCGGCCCAGCGGATCCCAGCCCAGCGCCAGGCTGCCGTTGGCCAGGGCGGTCAGCAAGGCGCAAGGGGCCAGCAGCACCAGGACGGTCAACAGCAAGCGGGGTCGCACCACGACTCAACGTCCCCCGTGCGAGGTCTGCGGAGGGGACGCTGCGGTGTCGCGCAGCGTCATGATGGGCCAGCCTCGGGCGGTGGCGGCCTCCCGCAGCACCGCGTCCGGATCCACCGCCACCGCATGAGTCACTCGCTCCAGCGGCGCGCGAGCCTTGCTGCGGATGGTCCGCGGTATGCGCTCGGCCATGAATGGGGCATGGCAGCGCCCGAGAGTTGCCAGGTCGTGCTCCACCAGTGGCCGCAGGGAAAAGTTTAGAAATTCATCAATATCTAACTCACCCGCCAGATATTGCCGGTCATAGCGCAGGTTCTCCCGTTCGTAGGCGGCACCGTCCACGACCCCGATAGAGGCGAGGAGCTGTCCCCAAAGAGGGTCGCTATCGCCATCGAGGAGGGTATCGTCCAGGTCGAAGACGGCAAGGCTCACCGTTCGCTCCGTAACATCTGGGTGCTCAAATCGGGATGGGAAAAAGTCAGAATAGCCGGCTCCAGCGGCCTGTGCGGGTCCGGTTGGCATAGAATCCAGGCGCCAAAGGGCCGGTAATTGCTGCACAGCGGCAGGTTGTGTGACAATTACCCCAATGGGACTCGCGTGGTGTCTTGCAAGTGATTGATTGTGATGGATTCAGGCCCAACGTCGGGATCATTCTGAGCGATGGTGCCGGGCAGGTCTTCTGGGCCCGACGGGTCGGCCAGAATGCCTGGCAGTTTCCGCAGGGCGGCATACGGCAGCGGGAGACTCCCCTGCAGGCGATGTATCGCGAGCTGGGAGAAGAAGTCGGGCTGGAGCCTGGCGATGTCCGGGTCATCGGCTGCACTCGTGGCTGGCTGCGCTATCGGTTGCCCAAGCGCTACGTCCGGCGCGATCGCCGTCCCCTGTGCATCGGGCAGAAACAGGTATGGTACATGCTGCAACTCGTCGGCAACGAGGAGAACGTCAGACTGGACCTCTCAACCCGACCGGAGTTCGATTGCTGGCGCTGGGTGCAGTATTGGCAGCCAATGCGGGAGGTGGTGTTTTTCAAGCGCGAGGTCTACAAGCGCGCCTTGACGGAGCTCGCACCCCTGCTCGAAGAGATCTGCTGCGCAAAGCTGCTTCACTATTGAGGGTCGCGAGGTCGGGCGCCCGTGCGAGTGGATGCTCGGGCGAGCGCTCTGTCCGGGAGCTGGACGGCTTTTTTGCTATTATCCTTCAGCGCCGACCCGATCCGAAGCAGAGGAGCAGGCACATGCCCGCATACCGATCCAGGACCACGACCCATGGCCGCAACATGGCGGGTGCCCGCGCTCTGTGGCGGGCGACCGGGATGGGTGATGGAGATTTCGACAAGCCCATCATCGCGATTGCCAACTCCTTCACCCAGTTCGTGCCCGGCCACGTGCACCTGAAGGACCTGGGCCAGCTGGTGGCGCGCGAGATCGAGGCGGCCGGCGGCGTGGCCAAGGAGTTCAACAC
>CAYQDX010000249.1:0-6267 GCA_964416345.1 uncultured Ectothiorhodospiraceae bacterium | reverse complement strand
AGCTGCTCTCCCGCAAGGGCATCGGCCTGCCGGTGACCGGCTTCGCCCACGCCCCAGACGACATCGAGGACCTAATCTCGATGGTCGGCGAAGCGCCCCTGGTCATCAAGCTGCTGGAGGGCACCCAGGGCATCGGGGTGGTGCTGGCGGAGACCCACAACGCAGCCAGCAGCGTGATCCAGGCCTTCATGGGGCTGAAGGCGAACATCCTGGCACAGGAGTTCATCAAGGAGGCTGGCGGCTCCGACATTCGCTGTCTGGTCATCGGCGACAAGGTCATCGCCGCCATGCGCCGCCAGGGGAAGGAAGGCGACTTCCGCTCCAACCTGCACCGCGGAGGCACTGCCAGCGTGGTACGCATCACCCCGGAGGAGCGCTCCACCGCTGTGCGCGCCGCCCAGACCATGGGTCTCAACGTCGCCGGCGTGGACGTCTTGCGCTCCAACCATGGGCCGGTGGTTCTCGAGGTCAATTCCTCGCCAGGCCTGGAAGGCATCGAGACCGCGACCCAGAAGGATGTCGCCGGCGAGATCATCACGTTCATCGAGCGCGGCTCGGTGCAGCGCAGCACGCGCACGCGCGGGCGGGGCTGAGCCTACCTCGCTCACCCCGACGCCGCGGCCCCCCGCTCGCCTACCGCGAGAAGAGGCGGGTCGACTTCTGGCCTGACCGTCCTGCGCTCCTCAACCGCACCGGCGCTACGGGATTGGCCCCCGCGATGCCGGTCGGCACGGGCTGCGGCTCGTGCTCCGTGCGCGGCCGGTCCCCGGCGGCAGCGCCGTAGATCGCCTCGAGGGCGGCCTCGTCCAGGATGGAGGGCGGGCCGTCGAATACCACTCGACCGTGGGCGATGCCGATGATGCGGTCGGCGAAGGCGCTGGCCAGCTCCACCTGGTGCAGGCGGACCACCGCCGGGATTTGGCTGTCCGCGCAGATCGACCGGATCAGCTCCAGCACCCGGGTGGAGCTGGCCGGATCGAGGCTCGCCACCGGGATATGACACGCTGACGCCATCGACTCGGATCATCTACCCCGTTCCACGGCCCTGAGGTCGACGCCAGTCTTAGAGAGAGCCTGTGACACGGGCTTTACGGGACGTTGACCACTGCGTGAAGATCCGCCTTGGGCGGCGATCCGGCGCGAGCCGACCGCCGAGCCCGGTTCTCCGGCGAGCCACAGGAGACGTTTTCAGTCCTTGGAACGGACATCGGCGGGCCGGGAGCACATCGTCTGATGCGACACGCGACGGGGAGTCGCGCAGAGGCCTCGCCTCCCTCACCTGCCGTGGGATGCCAGCCCTCTGGCCGAATCTACACGACTAAGCTGCCCGCCTGGACGGGCAGGTGCTCCGCACGACGCGACCGGCACCGTCCACTTCGACATAGGAGCACCGCATGCCACAAGCCCTACGCTGCGAGGTCATCACCTGGGGGCGCTTCGTCGCCCTGACTCGCATCCTCGGCCGGCGCATCACGGCGGCGGGGCTGCGGCCGGATCTGATCGTCGCGATCGAGCGCGGCGGCTACATGCCGGCCCGGCTGCTGTCCGACATGCTCGGCGTGCTCAACATCGCCGGGATGAAGATCGAGCACTATCACGGTACCCACAAGGCCAGCCAGACCGCGGTGCGCTACCCGCTGACCGCCGAGGTCGATGGCCTCGAGGTCCTGGTGGTGGATGACGTGAGCGACTCGGGGGACACCTTCCAGGTCGCCCTGGAGCACCTGCGCGCGCGTGGCAGGCCGGCCCTGCTGCGCACCGCCACCCTGCACCACAAGATCTCGTCGCGGTTCGTGCCGGACTTCTATGCCGGGAAGGTGCTCAAGTGGCGTTGGATCATGTATCCCTGGGCGGTGGTGGAGGATCTGAGCACCTTCATCGCGGACATGCAGCCTCGGCCGGAGGGGGTGGCGGCCGCCCAAGCCCGGCTGCGGGAGGAGCATGGCATCAGGATCGGCATCCCGCCCATCGAGGACGCGCTGCGGCTGCTCGATGCAACCGGCACGTGAATCGTGACGCGTGAGACGGCTCACGAATCACGAATCACGAATCACGAATCACGATTCACGATTCACGCATCACGGCTCACGATTCACGCGTCACGGGTCACGGCTCACGATTCACGGGTCACGATTCACGGCTGCGGCCGGCTCTCCCAACGCCTCATAAGGCGGTCTCTCCATGGTGATGCCCGGCGCCACCTGCACCCGGGCCGCAGGCGCGGCGCCGTCCTTGTCCTCGCCGAAATAAAGAGTGCGGTGGGGGAAGGGAATCTCCACGCCGTGCTGGTCGAACTTGAGCTTGATGCGACGGTTGAAGGCCCGCCCCAGCAGCCACTGCTTGATGGGGCGGGTCTTGATGCGGCCCTTGATGATCACCGCCGAGTCGGCGAACGCGTCCACACCGAAGATCTCGATGGGCTCCAGCATCTCCGGGCCGGTCTCCGGATCCGCCTGCAGCTCGTCGCTGACCTCCCGGATGAGATCCATGACCTCGTCCACGTCTTCCCGGTAGGCCACCCCCAGGTCGAACACGTAGTAGGAGAACTCCCGCGTCAGATTGCTCACCATGTCGATGGTGCTGAAGGGGATGGTGTGGACCGTCCCCGCGAGATCCCGCAGGCGCACCGAGCGGATGGACAGGGCCTCCACCACGCCGGCGCGGTCCCCGAGCTTCACCACGTCCCCCACGGCCATGAGATCCTGAAACAGGATGAACACGCCGGTGATCACGTCCTGGACCAGGCGCTGAGCGCCGAAGCCCACTGCCAGACCGAAGACGCCGGCACCGGCCAGCAAGGGGCCGATGTTCACGCCCAGCTCCGAGAGCACCATCAGCGTGGACACCGCCGCCAGCACCACCATCAAGGCGTTGCGGGCCACGGTGAACAGGGTCTTGGCGCGCCCGGTACGGGCACGGGGGCCACCCGCCTCGTCCAGCTCGTCCAAGTGGCGCTCGATCAGGCTGCTGGCCACCTCCCAGATGAGCACCGAGCCCGCTACGATGCCCAGGATGCGGGCGAACGCACCCCCCAGCACCCGCCCGGGCTCGCTGGAGATCCAGCCGACGATATCGGCACCCCAGGCCTGCAGTATCACCCCCGCCGTGACGGCGTACACCAGGGCGTTGGCTGCGCCGTGGAGCACCGGAAAATAGCGGTTGACCCGAGCATCCAGGCCCGGGAAGCGCGCCTGCAACACGCTGCGGATGCGAAGTCCGCGGTCGAACAGCCCCCGCAGCACGTGCAGCACCACCCGGGCCACCAGCAGCGCCAGCAGCGTGAGCGCCGTGGACTTCAGCAGATAGGTGAAGCCGTTGCGCACTTCCAGGACCCACACGCCATACAGCGCCACCACATAGACCGCCGCCAGGAGGTGCCAGGTCTGGCCCAGCCGGCGGCGGAACACCAGGATGCCCCGGGCCAGCCCTTCGCCCTCTCCCTGCTCACCGCGGATGAATCCGGCCACCGGCTGGCGGTTCTGCATGATGAACACCAGCAGCATGGCCGTGACCACGAGCCCCAGCAGGGCGAGCAGGGCCTCGTAGATGCTGCCCTTCAGCCCCAGCAGCACGGCGGCCTGCAGGCCGAAGAAGCCGAACACCGCAGTGCCGGTCACGCGCCGCAGCCAAATGCGCAGATACTGGGCCGTCTCGTCGCCGGCGGGCACCAGGCGCACGTTGGGCGCATCGGGCGCGAGTATCGTCCGTCCCAGGCCGTAGACCACCCGGGTGATGATGGAGGCATTGATCCAGGCCAGCGCCACCAGCCGAATCTCCTCGAAGGGATCCACCACCAGCAACGTGCCATAGGCAACCCCGGTGAAGACCAGCACCGGGACGGCCTCCAGCAGCAGCAGCGCGAGCACCATCAGGGCCTTGAGCGCGACCGTGTGCACCCACTGCCGGGCGATCAGACGCTGGACCCGGCGCAGCAGGGTGCTCACCAGCAGCGCCGCCAGATAGCCCAGCCCCAGCACCGCGCCCAAACGATAGACCACCGAGATCCAAAAGTCCCGCTGATCGGCATCGGTGGCGACGTCCATCATCCAGCTGACCGCGGTCGGTAGCTCCTTGACCACCCCGAGCACGTCCAGGGCACTGGTCGCGAAGCCACCGAGCTTGGCCGAGAGCCGCTGCAACAGCTCGGTGGTGGCGGTCTGCACCTCGTTCGCCGGAGCCTCGGTCTTCTCTGTGGCCTTTGCCAGGATCTGTAGCTGCTCGATGAGCCGTTGGCGCTCGGTGGGGTCTTCCAGGGTATGGATGACGGCCTTGACCTGCTCCGCCGAAGGCTCGGCGGGACTCGCTGGCGCGGCCGCCTGCGCCCGGGCCGGCGGCACGCACACAGCGTACGTCCACACCAGCACCAGCAGGGCAAGAGCAAGCCGCAGCCTTGCTGCTGACGGATACATGGTTGGCTTCCTGGGTGCTGCCCGGACCAGGCCCGGGCGGTGATGAGGCTAGCCCGACTATACCCGATCTCCCGTCGCGTTTGACGATTCCAGGCGTGCCTGATGTCGGGCTCCTACGGCGCCGGCAGCGGAGGGACGCTCACGGCACTTCCTCGATCGCTGGTCCGCCACCCACGGTAAGCCGCGCAAGCACCTGCACCCCGATGCCGAGCAGGCGCCGGTGGAGCACCGCAGGCCCGGCAACCTGCGCGATCCGGGCCACTGCCTGGAGCGCGCCCGCATCTTCAGCGGCGAGCCCAGCGTCCTGCCGCAGGACCTGCTCGCCGGCGGCACCGCACGACCCCTCCCCCACGCCGCCGGCACCGACCAGACCCTCCACGCCTATCCGCAAGCCTGCGAGAAGCGCTGCATCAAGCACCGCCTGCTGGCCCACCAGGGCCGCATCGTCGAGAGCGCCGAGGAGCTGGGCATCTGCCGCAAGATGCCGTGGGAGAAGATGAAACGCAAGCAACCACAACGGAAAAACCGCCTCGTCGGGGCTGAAGCCCACTTTTCGTCAGCGCCGACGCGGTATGATTGGGCGTGGCCAGGACCAAGACCGGAAACACTGGCTGCGAGCGCCAAGACGTCATCGACCGCCGGCACGGAGAATTCTGACTGGGAAGGACGGAGCGACCGTCTACGAGGCACGCCTAGTAAACCGCGAGCAAGGTCAATACAAGGGCTACCCGCTGCATCCAGACGAAAGTCCCCACGGGATCGATTCTTACTATGGGTGAGCTGAAGTTCGATCTGGAATGGCACGAGGTCAACGGCAGTCGAGGCATGGAGCTAGCCGCGACCTGGGCTAGGCTCGCCATCCGCATAGACGGGACTACAGTCACGGAAGCCTACGACCTTCGTGCCCAAAGCGTGCGTCAATCCGTATTGGTGCCGCTGTACCCACTGGCGGAATGGCTTGCCTCTCACTGGTGGGGCCTCCTATACGAAGCGGAAACCCCCGGACGCGACGGCTACGATCTCCGCCACAACCTTCGTTTTGGCCGTGAAGGTTTCGCGCTTCCGAACCTCCTGATAAACCCAACAGGCGCGCGCGCTCTGCTCGAGTGGCATCCCTTCCATCTTCCCGAGGCCCAGATAAGCTTCACAGGCAACGGCACGCGCGTTGTGCCCCTTCGCAGCATTCAGGAGGCACTCGCCGCTCTGATTGACACCGTCTTAGACCGCTTGGATCAGCAGGGCGTCACCGACTCCTACCTACATCAGGAGTGGCAGACCATACAGGGTACAGACGAAGATGAGGCGGCGTTCTGCATTGCCGCAGCTCAGTTGGGACAGGACCCTTACTCCCTGGACGAGCAGGTCGCTGATTCCATTGTCGCCGCCGCGGGAAAATTACCAGCACAGTGGCAAGAGGATTTCTTCTCCGTCGCGGATTCGCTCCAGCTCGAGGCGCAGACTAGACTTGTAGAGCGAGCGCGAGAACGTGCGCGCAAAGCCAGAGACCAGTTTGCGGCCATTTGCCGCTTGCGGACGCACACAGAGAAGATCGACTCCAGAGGTGCCCCCTGGGAACAGGGATATGAGCTGGCCAGGGCACTCCGCGAGCACCTCGGGTTAGACGCAGCCCCACTATCGACGGATGAGGCCCTTGCCAACGCCTTCGCCATACCATCTCTGGCGGGCTTGGGGCTCGAATACCTCGCTGCAAGAAAGCTCTTCGATGCCATGGTGGACTGCGAGGATGGTGGGAGTCCAGCATTCCTCACCACCAAGCAGCGCGCGGAGCAGATTCGCTTCGCCTTCTGCCGCGCCTTGTTCGAATACCTGAGCAGTGCTGACTCTCCCTCCGCCCTCG
>CAYQDX010000248.1:0-6282 GCA_964416345.1 uncultured Ectothiorhodospiraceae bacterium | reverse complement strand
GCAAACCGGCCAAGATAATTGACGCCGACAGGACAAGATAGTTGACACAGGACACGGGGGACCCTCGGGTCGCCGGTAGCCTTCTGGGCCGGTCATGCCAGCTCCGTTCGGTCCGCCTCCTGCTCGTCTGGCATCGAGGGGAGGCGGTGACCCCTGACCAGAAGGAGCACCGCTATGATTCACCATCTACCCGCCAACCAACCCGTCGGGGGACCCGCTCCTCCCACGCCCGAAAAAGAAGCGCGGCGCCTTGATCGCCGCCCCGCTTTGTTGAAGTATTTTTGCTAGTAGGAGCGTGGGGCTATTCTGTTGGAACGCTCGTAGGAAGGTGGGGTTGTTCTGTTGTAACGCCCGGGCTGTCCCTGCTCCGAGTCATCTTTGGGCTCGCGCCATCCGCGTCCCGAATCGTCTTCGCGGTCGCTCCGTCCTCGCCCTGAATCCTCTTCGCGGTCGCGGCGCCCGCGCCCCGAATCCTCATCGTGCCTGCGCTGCTCCCGCTTCATCTCTTCCCGCCGGAGCTCAGCATCCTTCTTGGCCTGCTCGTGCTCGTGCTTCATTTGCTCCTTCTGCGCCTCCATCTCGTCCTTGTTGGGCGGATCGGCAAGCGCAGCTTGCCCGAGGAGCAACGCGCAGACCACGCACGCAGCAGTCATCAGAACCTTCTGTTTCATTTCAGTTTCCTCGGTTGACTCGGCGGCGTGGCAACCATGGCAGAGACAGGGGCCAGCAACCAACATCGATAGCCTCTCTCCTCGTCACCGTCACCCCCTGCTGCGCCGCCTCCTTCATCATGCTGGAGGGCGTAATGGAAGCCATCCACAAGCGCGAAGCCGAAACCGGCGCCGAGCTCTACGGCCGCCCCGACCCGCGAGAAGCCCGTGGCTGACCGCCCCGCCCGGGGCACCCAACCCGTGGCGGGCCCGCTCTCCCCACATCGCCCCGGAAATGGGGTATATTCTTCCCCAGTGATGCCCGTTCCCACGGAAGCGACCGGCCAGCCCTCTCGGCCAAGTCTAGCGACTCGCGTCGCGCATCACCCTTTCCGCTTCGCTGTAGAGCAGAGTCGCGGTGCCGGAGCCGGCGGTCCACGGGATCCAAGCGCCACGGGCAGAGGAAGGAGTCTCATGTTCGACTCGCGCAGGCGAACGATACGCCATGTTCTCGATAGCGAGATTGCACGCGCTGAGCGTTTTCATTCTGCAGTCGGCGTCCTGGTGCTACAGGTCGCCGAGGCGGTGCCGCGCGGCGTCCACCGAGTGGTGCCGGGTAAGACCCTGGACGTGGAGCATCTGAGGCAGTGCGTGCGCCGATACGACGTGGTGCAAAGGACTGATGTACGTCGCTACACCATTCTGCTGCCGCAGACGCTGGCGGGAGATGGCCCGCGGACGGTGCGCGCGCGGCTGCTGCGGATTGCCGAGGAGGGGGGCTGGGGCCACATCACCATCGGCGTGGGTTGTTATCCCATGGATGGGTCGACCGGTGCTGAGCTGATCCGGGTGGCGACCACCAACGCCCAGATCGAGCGCTAAGGGCACAACGTTCGGGACTACGGCGACTCGCGTCGGGGATCACTCCTCCTAGCGGACGCAAGGGGTTGTAGTCACGCGGGCTTGGAGAGTTTGTCCTTAACCTCGCGCGCGGTAGTCCCAGGGGATGACGATGGCTCGGGTGGCAGCAGCCCAAACAGCGCCTGCTCGAGCGCTCGAAGCTCTTGGAACTGCTCGGGGTTGGTTTCGCACCCGATAATCGCCTCGTGCACGCGCTTGATCAGGTTACGCGTGTATCTGGCTGAGGTCTCGTGGCGGCCGGCGACCCGCCGGTGACATTCGGCAATCAGCTCGGAGTAGTTGTCGTGCTGCAGCATGGACCAGCCCTCCGTTGCGCTTGGTCCCATTCAAGACGGTAATACAGCGGCAGCCGGAGGTTCAAATTTGACGCTAACGGGTGCGGGATCTGCGGGGGCCCAGCCACCTCGCGACCCCCGACCGGTCCGGGGGACGACACTCCCACCGCACCACCCCGTCCACACCTCCCCGGCAGACTCCGGCGCCTCCATCGTCACCACCGACGTCGACTCGACCACCGCCGCCAGCGCCGTAGACTCCGCCCGCCGGTGCACCTCCCCCAGCACCACCACCCGTGACCGCTCCAACATCCCCACGAGCTGCGTGACAGGTGAAGGGCACGGCGGGACCGTCGCTCCAGGCAGGACCAGCAGCGCCGCGAGCGCCAAAAGTCGGGCAGCCGGGACCATGGCGTATATACGGGACCATGGCGTATATAATAGAGGTCGCTCCCTGCCGTTGGGCAGGTTCAGCACGGACTTCAGGGCTAGGAGAGGACGAGGGACGGGCCACCGATACCAGGACTTACGTACAAGGTTGCGCTACCGTCCCAGCGGGACCCGGACCGGGGCAGACCCTGTTAGATAAGGCCCAAATCCTGCCCCCGCTACCAACTTCTCCTCGGACCTCCCCTTCGTCTAGCCAACGGGGGCAGCCGCGCATCGTCGGCAGCGAGCGCGGTCTTGGATTCAACTCTCTGAATAGGGTAGATTTGCCTTTGGCTAGGCTGCGTCTGCGCGACGACTTAGACGAGGCCGCCGGATTTCGCTGCCCGCCGCATCGCAGTGCGGCAGTCCGCGCCAGCCATCTCGGCGATGAGCGGAGCGCACGTGCCGGCAGACGCCGGACTCTGCGCTCGGAGCCAGGCAGGTGGCTATTGAGTCGCAAGTCTGCCGGCGGGCGCCAGGAGGCGTGCGGTGCGCCACCCGGACTGCGGCCCTGCTCGGTGCTAGCGTGCGGAGCTGCACGGCACCTGTGACAGGCGCCTGGAGCCAGACGCCAGGAGGGACGATGTTCCAGCAAGAGGCCTGTCTACGCGGCTCGCGCGCCTGGGTGGCCGCACTGACTGTGGTCGCCTTCGTCGTGGTGATGCCGGTGCAGGCCGCATCCGACTGCGACAGCAAATTCAACGACATTCTCGACATCGGCCCTTCCGGTGGCAGTGATTGCGCCGCGCCCGACGCTGCCTCCACGGGCGACGGTCATTCCCAGCCGGCTGCGTCGCACGAGCAGGCCGCTAAGGTTCCCGGCGCCAAGGCGAGGCCTGCGCATTCCGCCGCGGGCGCGCCTCAGGGCGCCTTCAGGGAATACCTCATAGGCGCCGATGACGTGCTGGAGATAGAGGTGTTTCAGGTGCCCGATCTGGCCCGTACGGTCCGCGTGAACGCCCGCGGCGAGATCTCCTTCCCACTCATTGGTCGCGTGCAGGCCGGTGGGCTGACCACGCAGGCGCTGGAGGATTATCTGGCCTTGAAGCTGGGGGAGAAGTATTTGCAGGATCCCCAGGTGAGCGTCTTCGTCAAGGAATATGCCAACCGCGATCAGATCACGGTGGAGGGCTATGTCAGCCGCCCGGGCATAATCCCCCTGCGCGGCAACACCAGCCTGCTCCAAGTGATGGCGGTGGTCGGCGGGCCGAACGACATGGCCAACGTGGATCGAGTCACGATCTACCGCACGGGGCCAGATGGTCAGCGCAAGTCCCTGGATTTCGATGTCGCGGCCATCCGCGAGGGCAAGGCGCCGGATCCACTAGTGGAAGCCAACGACCTGGTGGAGGTCCACGAGCACAAGGTCAAGGCTGCCCTGAAGAATTTCCGAACCATATTTTCTTTTGGACTGCTGCGCTGATGTCAGGCGTGGCACGCACGGGTACCTTCCCCGCGGGAGCGTGACACATGGCCGAGATCATCAGGCGCCAGGGCTATTCGCACGAGTTGGAGGGGCTGCCGCAGATTCATCCCCGCGATGGCCGCACGGCAATGCGGCCGTATGAAGGGCTGGAGGACTTCTTCGCCGAGCCGGGCGAAGAGGACGGCCTCAACCTCCGGGAATACTGGGGGATCATCCTGCGGCGCAAATGGACCGTGCTGAGCTTCTTTCTGATTATCGTCAGCGCCACGGTGGCCTCCACGCTGCTGGAGGTGCCCATGTATCGCGCCGCAGCCACCATCCAGATCGAGCGCGAGCCGCCCAAGGTGCTGCAGTTCGAGGAGGTGGCGCCCATCGAGACCACCGGGAAGGGCTTCTACGAGACCCAGTATGCGCTGCTGCGCAGCCGCGCGCTGGCCGAGCGGGTGGTGACGGATCTGGACCTGACCCGCAATCCCGTCTTCAATCCTCACGCCGGTGGCACTGCGCAAGCTGCGCCGGATCCCGGCTCGCGCGACCACCCAGCGCGCGTCACGGCCCTGGCGAATGCACTTCTTGGTGGCTTGAGCGTGCAGCCGGTGGGGGAGTCGCGGATTGCCCGCCTGTCCTACGACAGCCCGAACCCAGTGCTGGCGGCCAAGATCGTCAACACGCTCGCCAAGGACTTCATCGACATGAATCTGGAGCGGCGCTTCGGCGCTTCCTCCTATGCCAAGACGTTCCTGGAGGATCGCCTGCAGCAGGTCAAGGCCAAGGTCGAAGAATCGGAGCGCAAGCTCGTCGATTTCGCCAAGGCGCAGGAGATCGTCACCGGCGGCGACGGGGAGGACGTGCACATGCAGGAGCTGCAGCGCCTGCATACTGCGCTGTCGGAGGCGCAGCAAGAGCGCATCAGCGCCGAGACCGCTTACCGTGCCATGCTGAATGCGCGGGATCAGGGCCTCAACCCCATCCTCGACAGCCCGGTTATTCAGCAGCTCAAGCAGACCCGGGCGACCTTGCAGGCGCAATACCAGGAAGACCTCAAGATCTATAAGCCCGCCTATCCGAAGATGGCGCAGCTGAAGAATCAGATCGCCGAGATCGACAGCCAGATCTCTGTCGAGGTCAAGAATATCCAGTCGGCCATCCGAGCCACCTACGAGGCGGCAAAGGCCAAGCAGGAGACCTTCGCGGCCAAGGTCGCCGAGCTGGAGCACGAAGTGCTTGCGCGCAAGAGTCAGAGCTTCGAATACAACGTCCTCAAGCGCGAGGTGAATACCAATCGCCAGCTCTACGATGGCCTCCTGCAGCGCATGAAAGAGGTCGGCGTAGCCGGCGGTATCGGCGCCAACAACATCTCCATCGTCGACCAGGCTGAGCCGGGCTACCGGTTCAAGCCGAACCTGCGCAAGAACGTAACCATGGCACTAGTCCTGGGGCTGGTGGTCGGCATTGGCATGGCGCTGTTCTTCGAATACCTGGACGACACGATCAAGGGGCCAGACGACCTGGAGCGGCGGGTCAGGCTCTCGGTGCTGGGCGTGGTTCCGGTAGTCAAGGCCCTGCGCGGCAAGGAATTCGAGGGTCCCTCCGTCGGCATGCTGGCCCATCACGATCCCAAGTCGGCGACTGCGGAGGCCTACCGGTCGCTGCGGACCTCCCTGCTGTTCTCCACCGCGCAGGGCGCGCCCAAGGTGCTTCATTTCACCAGCTCGGAGAAGGGCGAAGGCAAGACGACCTCTGCCCTGAATACGGCCATCACCTTTACCCAGACCGGCAGCAAGGTGCTGCTCATCGACGCCGACCTCCGGCGCCCGTCCATCCACCACCTGCTCGATCTGGACAACTCCAAGGGGCTGACCAACTATCTGGCCGGCAGGGCGGATCCGGTTGCGGTGTCGCACGGCACGGTGGTGCCCCGGCTGTTCGCCATTCCCGCGGGTCCGTTGCCCCCCAACCCCGCCGAGCTGCTCTCCAGCGCCAAGATGATGGATCTGCTGAAGCTGGCGGCGGAGAAGTTCGACTATGTGCTGGTGGATGGACCGCCGGTGCTCGGTCTGGCCGATGCGCTCATCCTGGCCAACATGGCGGACGGGACCGCGCTGGTGGCGGAGGCCGGTGTGGTGCGTCAGGGCGCCCTGCAGGCCACGGCCAAGCGCCTGCGCAGTGCCCACGCCACCATCGTGGGCGCCATCCTGTCCAAGGTGACTCAGACCGGGCGCAGCTACGGCTACTACCACAGCTACTACTACTACCACTATCGCGCCGAGGACGGCGACTCGCCCAGACAGCTCACCGCGTAGTCCGAGGTCGACGATGTCAGCGGAAGCCTATGCCCTGGCCCTCGAGATTCATCGTGCGCCACTGCAGTACCGCCAGCTGACGGACCCTCGGGGCCCATTGCCCGAAGGTGTCGGCTCGCTGTTGGAGGCCGCCACCGCCCGCGACGAGGATCTCGCTGCCCGCATTGCCGAGGCGGGCCTTTCCGACGTGAGCCCGGCGCAGCTGCGCCAGGCCGCCGCGTTCTTCGTGCGCTACGTGCTGCTGGGGACCAACATTGACCACTACCGCACCCTCGGAC
>CAYQDX010000247.1:0-6298 GCA_964416345.1 uncultured Ectothiorhodospiraceae bacterium | reverse complement strand
GAGGGCACCGAAAAATGCCGAGAAATTGTCGCTGAGAAGAGCGGAATGTAGGTCCCGACGCTCGCCAGAGGCAAATCTTGGATGCCCTCAACGTCAAGCTCACCGCCCCCTAGCTTCCCCAGTTTGCCCTGACCTCTGTAGCCAGGCGCGACCACAGCCAAATGCGGCTTCTTGACCTGCACGGGCGTCTCGACAGCGCGGCGAGGGCGGCCGCCCTCGCCGCGGCCAGCACGGCTCCTGGCAAGAACGGTGGTGGGACTGCGTCGATACAGTTCGTGCAGTGCCGGGCCGATACGACGTTCTATGCGGCGCGCTAGGCCTTTCCGGCCAGGCGCCGGGTGTCCACATTGTTCGAGAGCACCCGGGACCAGAAGCGTTACAACGCGGTCACCCGTCAGCAGGAAACTATCGACGAATCCCAGGCCAATATCACGGCCGTCGGCCATTTCGGGCCGTACCGGACCCATCGACTCTAATCAGTGCGGGAACAGGATCGCGACCAGATCAAGACACTGACCCCCGCCCACAGCGTGCAGCTGTTCATCAAGTCGAGTGCCGACTGGGTGAACGACAAGCCGGGGAGCAAGACCTCGTTCGGCGATGTCACGCTTGAACGCACCGCCGATTCCGCGGGGCGCAATCCCTATTTGCTTGCTTACGTGGACAAGCAGCTGATCAGGGATCACAACGACATCGATGACCCACGCGTATTCGAGTTTGTGAAACAGCTGATTCTGATCTCCATTCAGAGTCCCGAACAGGCGATCCGACATCTCGAAATGTCGGCGACAACGCCTTGACACCGCAGTGGATACGGGACTAAGTTCACCACTTGTCGCGGCCTGGCGAGGCCACGCTATTCGGCATGACGAGCGGAGCCGGCCATCTGGTGAGTCAACGACGCTTTGGCTCCACCGGGACTCTCGGTCTCGCAGAGGACGTATACGGTCTCCGGGAAGATCAAGCGCTCATGGACACCCCAGAGTTGCGACTTGTGGTTGAGCGGTGTCGTGTCGTAGATGAGTGACACATAGCGCCGGCGCTGACGGCCACTTCGTACCTCGCCAGCGAGACTGCCACAGACCGCAGCGACGGCTGCGGAGGCGCGAGGGCGCTCAGATTTGACCCCTGACCATCGTTCCTGCTCAGTGCATCGCCGCAGCGGCTTGCTCCCGTGTGTAGAAGAGTCCGCAGTGGATGAATCCCGCAACGATGGTTTGTCTGATGGCCGTGACGTGGCCAAATGCGTCGCGCCTCGCGACCCAGGTGTCCGGCAAGCCGTCGAGCAGGTGCATGGGTGCGGGGCGTCCATCGGCGAAGCGTGATAGCTCAGTACGGCCGGTGGTGGGGTCGCAAAAGGCTGGTCTGAAACCGCTGGTGCGATTTTCGTCGCTAATGCCACCGGTGCCGGCGAGCGCAAGATTCTGTTGCCTGAGCGTGTCCTCGGTGAGCAGCTTGTTCATGGGTGTCACCTCGCAGCTTCGTGTGCGGTGCGCTTGACACACATGCAGCATCGACCGTGCCAAAATCGGGAAATTCCTGGAGTTTGGCCAAAAGTTATTGAAAGAAAGTGGCGATAGCACTATGCACTGGCGCCTGTCAGAACCTGTGTCACACCTATGTCCTGCCATTGCTCTGCAAGCTGCCAACGGCCGCGGCTTCAGCCACGTGTAGGTGTCCTCACCGGGGTCTGCCATGTCACCACAAGCACGCTGGGCTCGGGCGGACCCGGGCAGATTCAGCGCTTGCTCAATGCCCTCGGTCCAACCACTGCCGGGTCCGTGGCGGGTGGGGACGTAAAGTGCCCCCGTAGGACAGCAATTGTCACATCGCTACCTGAGCGCCCTTGTGGGCCCGGGGCGCGAGCCGTCTCATAGCCGATGCCGGTGTTCGCACCCGACACGATGGCAATGCTGCCCATCTGGTCGGGAATGTCCTCGGGTGTCCATTTCGTGTCGGGCTGCCCTACAGCGCGTGTCGGTTCATGCTGCCGGTGCCGTAATGCTGCTCCCGGAGCTGCCGGCACGGCGCAGCGTGAGCACGGTGACCTCGGGCAGCGCGCCAATGCGCAGGGGAATGCCCCAGTAGTTGGTGCCCGGGTTGATGTAGAGGAGCGAGTCGCGGTGGCGGTGCACGCCCATGGCCAGGCGCAGGAACGGCGAGGCGAGGCTCCACCCCAGGCGTGGGATGGACACCTGGCCGTGGTGGGTATGTCCGGAGAGCGTCAACGACACGCCGTGCTCGGCCAGCTCGGGCCAGAGGGCCGGGTTGTGCGCCAGCGCTAGCGTGACCGCGCCCGTGGGGACGGCGGCGAGCGTCGCGGGAATGTCGGGTGCGGCACCGCCTCCGCGGTTCCGGTGCCACGCGCGACCGGCCGGGTCGCCCGTGCCGGCGATCCAGAGCCGATGCCCGTTGTGCTCCACGGCCACCGCCTCATTGACGAGGACGGCGATGCCCGTATCAACCATGCCGCGGTGCACCTCGTCCCAGCCTGCGTAGATGTCGTGATTGCCGGCGACGGCGAACACGCCGAGCGGAGCATGGAGATCACCGAACGCCGCGGTGAAGTGCCGGACGTCCGGACCGTGGTCGTCGACCTGGTCACCCGTGATGGCGATCAGGTCCGGGGCGGCTTGGTGAACGGCGCGGGCGATACGGGCGAGGAAGCGCCGCGAGGTATGAGGGCCGATATGGAGATCGGAGAGCTGAGCCACACGCAGGCCTTCCAGTCCCTCGGGGAGATTCCTGATAGAGGCATCGAGATGCCGGACGACGAGCCGGCGACTTCCAATCAGGCCCGCCATCGTACCGGTCGCAAGCACGGCGGCCCCAACGGCGAGCGCCCAGCGTCCTACGCTTGCGTCGGCGCCGAACGCCACGCCCGCCAGCATCCCGAGGAGTCCGGCACCCGCCAGGAGGGGCAGGAGCAACATCGCGTACCAGAACGGGCGGAGCACCAGCAGCCGCGTCAGGGCCGACGGGTAGGCGCCGGCGCCGAAACCGCGCACGAGCACCCGAAGCGGGATGGTGGTGAGCGCGGCCGTCCCGGCGACGGTGAGCCACCCGCCGGGCAGCTCGGGACGCAGCAACCACCCGAGCACGAGCAACGGCCCGCCCAGCCAGATGAGCAGGAAGGCAAGGATCGGGAGCAGCGGCCTGACGGCAGCGGACTCCCGCCCGCTGGGCGCATCCAAGCCAGGGCTCGCAGAGAGGGCACTCGATGGTGCGGTCAATGGGTCGCTCCTCTCATTGCGGGCGAGTTTATGACTTTACATAAGTCGTCTACTTGTCGATATTGACACCTTTACGAATCTTGTCAATAGTTCACCCATGAGCGACCCGCGCCGGGACCAGATCATCAAAGCCGCCATGGCGGCGTTCATGCGGTACGGCTACCGGCGGGTCACCATGGGCGACCTCGCGAAAGAGGCGGGGATGTCGCGCCCCACACTCTACGCGGTCTTCGCCAGCAAGGAGGAGGTCTTCAACGCGGTCGCGACCCAGATGATGGAGGAGGCACTGGCCGAGATCCGGCGGCGCGTTGCCGGCCCGGGCTCGTTGGCGGAGAAGTTGGAGCAGGTGCTCGAGATCTGGGTGGTACGGACCTACGAGCTAATTCACCGATCGCCCGACGCCAAGGAGCTGATCGAGTGCACCCAGGCATTCAGCCAAGACGTGATCGAGAGCGCATACAGCGGGCTCGAGTCCGTCCTGGTCTCGGTCATCGCGCCCCACGCCGCGCCGGCAATGCGGCCACAGCAGCTGGCCCATACGCTTGCCCTGTCGGCACGCGGCATCAAGGAGAACGCGCGCGACGTCGACGATCTTCGTGCGTCGCTCGCCGGCCTGGTCGCAATGGTCGTGGGCGCCCTCTCCGACTCGGGGCCGCCGGCGGCGTGAGACTTCAGGGAGGAGATACGCGCAGCCCAGGCGGAAATTGAGATGGAAGAGCCAAGCTACAACATTCCCGAGCATCTTCGATCCGTGCTGGAGGAGCTGAAGTCGTTGGAGCCGCTCTTTCATTCTGCGACTGTAGGCACGACGCTGGAACAGCTCAATGCGATGATGGCGCCTGAGTTTTGGGAGGTCGGCGCTTCCGGCTGTCGATACAGCCGGGCGGCCGTGCTCAGCGTGCTCCAACAGCGACAACAGAATCCTACCGAGGAATCTTGGATCACGAAGGACTACCAGGTGCTCGAGATTGCCGCCGGCAACTACCTGCTCACTTACACTTTAGAACAGGCTGGACGAATTACGCGGCGTGCCACCCTCTGGCGCCAATGCTCCAGTGGCTGAAAGGCGGTGTATCACCAGGGGACGCTCGTCGAACGTAGGATAGGCCAGTAGGGTGTGCGAAAGTTACTCCGCTGCACTAGGAGGAGACTGCAGGAATTGCTTATATTCATTCATCAGTCCAATCCGGTTTGGCAAGCACGGCGAGCTATGCAGGGCAAGCATCAAGGAGATTGAGAAGATATGACGGCGCGGCTTGGTAATGCCGCGTACGTTTTTTGGGCGGGAATCCCACGCAACTACACATTGGCGAGGAGGTACGCTGAGATGTCCACAGAGCTCGTTGAGCTGAAGGATGGCCTGTTGGTCGAGGTGCAGTCCAATCCCCAGGATGAGCCCAGGCAGATCGTCGCCGGAGCGGCGAGTCGCGTTGACGGGGCTATTGATCAGGCGCGGACATTGCTCCTCAAAGCCGTAGACCCTGTGGTGTCAGTCTGGAGCGAGTTGAACAGGGAGCTCACCATTGACCAAGTGCAGATTGAGCTGGGTCTCGGTTTCGAAGCGACGGGCAAGCTTTTCATCGCCCAGGGAACGGGTAGGGCCAACGTGACCTTCACCCTGACGGTGCGTCCCAAGTCGGTCGATTGAGCGTTTCGGACGGCCATGGACTGGACGAAGGTAGTCTTTCGTGTCACCGGACCCGAGGATAAGCAATCGGGGCAGGGGACCGGCTTTGCCTGCGCCCGCGAGGGCGGGGCGCTCTTGGTCGTTACCTGCTGGCACGTGGTGCGCGCAATCGGGCGCGACAAGCTGCGCATCGACGGTCTGCCCTGCAAGGTCGTCTCCACCGCGGACGGCGACGACGATCTGGATCTCGCCGTGCTTCGCGTCGAGGGCCTGACCGCCGAATCAGTGCTGCCGCTCGAGCCCCATGGCGCGCGGCAGGACCTGGCCTTCGAGACCTACGGCTACGAGCCCGTGGGGCGGCCCCTGTGCGGGACCCTAGGCGCCAAGCTCAGCCGACCTCACGTCTCCCATCAGGACGTACCGGCGTGGGACTACTATCTGCGCGAGGGCGCGCGCGAGCTGGAGAAGATCAAGGACGGTTACAGCGGCGCACCGGTCTGCGATCGGGTGTCTGGAAGGGTCGTCGCCGTCATTACCCACCGCCAGGGAACCGACAAGGGCTTTGCCATCGACATCTGCAACCTCCCGCGCGTCTATCCGCGGGCGACCGCCTTCTTCGTCGAGCCAGAAGCGGACTTGGACGGTGAATACGCTGCCGACTTCAGTGCCCCCCTGGCCAAGCTCCTGGATCATGTCGAGCAGCTCGCAGCCATCGGCGACGCACTGGCCGACGCGGAGACCGGCCGTGCGATCGCGCTGGTCGAGGCTTGCGCCGAAGACTGGCCGTCCTACCTGGCCGACCACATCCATCTGTACCCCTGGCCGGAGCAGTCGGGAAGCCTGCCCGAGGCGATCCCGCTGCGCCTGACCCGTTTCGACGACCGCGCCTTCTGGCAGGCCCTGATCGATGGGCTGCCTGGCGCCGGGCACGCCCGCGACGAGGCGGACAGGCGCACCGCCGTCCGCGACTGGATCAACGGCGCCAGCCTGCGCGTGCTCTATGCTCCCGTGGTGCTCGAGCGCCACGCGCGCCACCTGCCCCTGATCGTCCGTGGCGCCGAGACCACGCTCTCCAGCCTGGGGGACTTCGCGCCGGGGACGCGCGTCCTGGTGGTCTTCGCCTGCCTGCGCAGCGCCCCGAAGCTTCCCTTCTGGTGGCCCCTCTACGCCCGCCTTAAGCTTGTCAGCCTTGGCCGTTGCCGGCGGGTCGGCGCGATGCGCCTGCTCGAGACCTCGGACGTCGAGACCTGGTATGCCGGATTTCCCAGCCCCTTGCGTCGCCTTTACGACCGCGATCAGCTCAAGGCGGAGCTGCTGGCCCTGTTCGAGTCCGGTGGCTCCAGAATTCGCTACGAGCTGGCGCGCCGCAGGCTGGTGGACGAGGGTGCGCTGCGCCGGGCGCGCATCAAGACGTGACCACGGCGGAGTGGAGCATCGG
>CAYQDX010000246.1:0-6310 GCA_964416345.1 uncultured Ectothiorhodospiraceae bacterium | reverse complement strand
CCTATACCCGCCACCACGTCAACATCACCATGTGCAAGGCCAAGGCCAATGGCCATTACATCAACTCGATCCTGGCATTGCAGGAAGCCCTGTCCTGCGGCTACGACGAGGCGCTGCTGCTCGACGCGGAGGGCTACGTCTCGGAAGGCAGTGGTGAGAACGTCTTCATCGTGCGTGACGGCGTGATCTATACGCCGGATCTGACTTCCGCCCTGGAGGGCATCACCCGGGACACGGTGCTGCGGCTGGCCGAGCACGCCGGCTATCCAGTCAAGGAGAAGCGCATCACCCGTGACGAGGTCTACATTGCGGACGAGGCGTTCTTCACCGGCACCGCGGCCGAAGTCACGCCGATTCGCGAGCTCGACGGGCGTCTCATAGGCAAGGGCCACCGCGGACCCGTGACCGAGCAGCTGCAGAACCTGTACTTCGACCAGGTCCATGGCCGCCGGGATGAGCATCCCGAATGGCTGACGCTGGTGGACTAGTGTCCAGTCTTAGGAGACCACCCCGTGACTCAAACTAGAGCCGACACTAACCCCCGCGAGGACTCCGAGCCCAACGCCCAGAGGGTCTATGAGGTCACCCGCGCCGATCTGCCCTTGCACTGTCCCATGCCTGGGATGCGTCTGTGGAGCTCGCATCCCCGGGTCTATCTGCCCATCGAGGCGAGCGGACGGGCGAAGTGCCCTTACTGCGGGGCGGACTTCATCCTCAAGGACTGACGTCGAGGACGGCCCCATCGCGGGTTTCCGCGCTCCCGCGTCGAGGGCGCCGCGTGCCGGTGCACGAGTGTGCTGGCGGCTCGTGGACGGCAAACCCGGCCACGACAACCAGAGCCGCGGGCTGGTGCAGGCACTGGCGGATCTCACGCCCCTGGTGCTGCATACCCTGCCGGCCGTCCCCATCCGGTGCCTGCTGTCCGCTGCGCTCGGCCGGCAGACGGCCGAGTGGCGTGCCCTACCGTGCCCGGATCTGATCGTCGGCGCCGGCCACCGCACCCATTGGAGCCTGCTCGCGGCCCGGCGGGCTCGTGGCGGGCGCTGCGTCGTGCTGATGAAGCCCACTCTGCCGCGCAGATGGTTCGATCTCTGCGTGGTGCCGGAGCACGATCGGGTCGCAGCCGGACCACGGGTGCTGCCGACCCAGGGGGTGCTCAACGCCATTCGCCCGGGCGGAGAGCACCGTCCGGACCGTGGTCTGGCCCTGATTGGCGGCCCCTCGTCCCACTATGAATGGTCGGACGATCTGCTGCTGGCGCAGCTGCAGACCATCCTGGAAGAGCAGCGGCGGTGGACCCTCGGTACGTCTCGACGCACGCCGGCAGCCACCGTGGAGCGCCTGCAAGCGCTGGCCGGCCCGGGCGTCACGCTCGTGCCCTGGGAGCAGACCACTCCCGACTGGCTGCCCGCCCAGCTGGCGCAGGCAGGCCTCGTGTGGGTTTCCGAGGACAGCGTGTCCATGGTCTTCGAGGCCCTGAGCTCTGGTGCCGCCGTCGCTATCCTGGAGCTGCCCCCAAGTCGGGAGAGTCGAGTGAGTCGGGGCGTGGCGCACTTGGTGAGCACGGGCTATGCCGTGTCGTACTCCCGCTGGCTTGCGGGGACGGCTCCGCGGCCGCCGGCGCCCCCGTTCAACGAGGCGACCCGTTGTGCCCGATGGATTCTGGAGCACTGGTGGCGCGACGCCTGACGGTCCTGCAGCTCCTGCCGGCCCTGCGCAGTGGCGGTGTGGAGCAAGGAGTGCTGGAGCTCGGCGCCGAGCTGGCGCGCCGTGGCCACCGCTCGCTGGTGGTCTCGGGCGGGGGCAGGATGGTCTCCGAGCTGGAGCGTGGCGGGAGTGAGCACATCCGCTGGTCCATCGCCCGCAAGTCGCCGCTGGTCTTCCTGCTCGTGCCCAGGCTGCGCCGTCTGCTGCGGGAGCGTGAGGTCGACATTCTGCACGCCCGCTCGCGGCTGCCGGCCTGGGTCGCCTACCTGGCCTGGCGCAGCATGCCTGCCGGGCACAGGCCGCGCTTCTTGACCACCGTCCATGGCCTGTATTCGGTCAGTCGCTACAGCTCCGTCATGACTCGCGGCGAGCGCGTGATAGCCGTATCCGACTGCGTGCGCGACTACCTAATCCAAAACTATCCCGGAATGGAAGCCAGTCACATTCGGGTCATCCCGCGTGGCGTGGACCACCGGCAGTTTCCTTACGGCTACGCGCCGTCGGCGGCCTGGATAGGGCGCTGGCAGGCCGAGTTTCCGCAGCTGCGCCAGCGCCGACTGCTGACCTTGCCGGGCCGGCTCACGCGACTCAAGGGGCACGCCGACTTCATCCGGCTGCTGGCGAGCCTGAAGGCGCGAGGCGTGGAAGTGCACGGGCTGATAGTGGGCGCCCTGGACCCCAGACGCCAGCACTACGTGGTCGAGCTGCGGGAGCTGGCGTCGGCTCAGGGCGTCGACCAGCTCACTTTCACTGGCCAGCGGTCGGACATGCGGGAGATCTATGCGGTCTCGGAGCTGGTGCTGTCGCTGTCGCGCAAGGCGGAGTCTTTCGGTCGCACGGTGCTGGAGGCACTGACCCTGGGGGTGCCGGTCGCGGGCTACGCCCATGGCGGCGTGGGCGAGATCTTGGCCCGCATATATCCCCAGGGGGCGATTCCGGTGGGCGATGACGCGGCACTGCTGGAGCGCGTCGCGGCGCTGCTGGAGCAGTCCCAGCGGCCGCCGCCGCAGCAGGCGTACACCCTCGATGCCATGCTGGTGCGCACCGTGGGCCTCTATGAGGAGCTGTGCCCGTGACTGGACTGACCGTGACGCCGGGCGGCACCCTGGTCGTCCAGCCCCTGCCGGGCATCGGCGACATGGTCTGGCATTTGCCGCACCTGCACGCGTTGGCGGCGCAGAGTCCGGGCGGTCGGGTCTGCGTGCTCACCAAGCCGCGCTCGCAGGCGCAACGGCTATTGCGTGGGGACGCCAGCGTGGAGCGAGTGCTGTGGCTGGAGCGGGGTCAGGGGCGCCACGAGGGTGTCGCCGGTCTGCTGCGGCTGGCCGCCCTGCTGCGCCGGCAGCGCTTCGCCACCGTCTGGATTTTGCATGGCAGCGCCCGCTATGCGCTGTGTGCCTGGCTGGCCGGCATATCCCGGCGCATCGGCTACGGCGTGGGGGCGCAGCGTCTGTGGCTGAGCCACCCCGTAGTCCTCCCCAATTGGGCACATGCGGCCCATCCCATCGAGAAGGCCGATCTGCTGCTTAAGCTCTGCGGCGTGCCACGCACTGAAGCGGAGCCCATGCTGCCTGTGAGCCCCGAGGCCAGGGCCGCCGTGCTGGCGCGCTTCGGGGCACTGCCCCGGCCATGGATTGCGCTGGGCATCGGCAGCAGCGAGCCCTACAAGCAGTGGGGCGGAGCGCGATTCATCGAGCTTGCCCGTGCCCTGGCGCGGCCGGTGCAGCGCACCTTGTTCGTGGTTGGGGGGCCTGCGGAGCGCGACCTCGGTGAGACCATTCTGGCCCGGTCCGGCGCCGGCTTGGCCCCGGCGCTGGACCTGCCGTTGGACCAGACCGTGGCGTTGCTACAGGCGTGCCGGCTCTATGTCGGGAACGATACGGGGGTGCTCAACATGGCAGCCGCAGTGGGGGTGGCCAGCATTGGTCTGTTCGGTGCCAGCGTGCCGTTGCGCCATTCTCGGCACATCGTCGCCGTGGAGCCTCAGGGCGGAGCGGGGATGGAGCACATCGGCGTAGACGCGGTGCTTTCCCGGTCGCGCAGTCTGGGAGTGGAGTGAGCCCATGCGCGAGCGTCTGCAAATTGCCTTCGATTCCTGGGGCTGGCTACTGGTCACCTGGCTCCCGCTGGCGCAGGTTCTGGGCCGCGCACCGGGCAATCTGCTGGCGGCAGGCTATTTGTTGTGGGCGGCGCTTGCGCTCATCGGACGGCCCCTGCCCCGGCCGCGCTGGCTGCTGGGGCTGTATGCTCTGATGCTCCTGGCGTTCCTGCTGGGCGTGCCGGCCGCCCAGGATCTGGGCCGGGCGGTGGATGCCTGGGTCAACTTCGCCGGTCACACTCTGGCGCTGGTGATCACCCTGAGCGTGCTGCTGCGGCGTGAGGGCGGCGTCGAGACTTTGCTGCGGTCACTGGCGCGATGTGCTCTGGCGGTGGTGGCGGCTCTCTATCTCAAGCTGCTGGTGCTGATGCTGGCCCCCGGGGAGCTCGAGCCCACCCTTCAGCTGCAGGAGGACAATCTGCCGCTGCTGCTGCCGTTCCTGCTCTACTGGGCGGCGGGCCTCCCGGCGCACTGGCGTCGGGCCGCTGCAGTGGGGCTGACCGGGATTGCGCTGGCCTATGTGCTGCTGGCGCAGGGCCGCGCCGCACTGCTCGGCACGCTTGCGGCCGTGCTGGTGTATGGCGTGCTGGGCGCCCAGTGGCCAGTGCGTCTCGCGGCGGCGGTGGTCGCCGGGTTGCTCCTGCTCGCCGTAGTGGCCGGAGGCTCGTACATGCTGCGAGGGGCGGAGCTGGGCGCCCCGGGGGGCGAGCTCGTGGCCCGCATCAGCTCGGATCGGACGATATTGTGGCGGCAGGCCATCGAGCACCCGCCGGCGCGTCCCTGGGTGGGTGTGGGTATGGGTAACGTGCGCTACTCGGAGGCCGTGATTCTGCCGGACAAGACCCTTAGACATCTGCACAATTTCGTGCTGGACGCGTGGTACGAGACCGGCTGGCTGGGGCTGGCGGCCTTGCTGGCTTTCCTGGGAGGCGCAGCCTATGCGGGTCTGCGCGGGATGGCTCGCCTGGATCCGCAGAGCCGACGTCAGAGCGGCGCATTTGCCGCCTCTGCGGCGGCCATACTCACCGCCGCGCTGCTGAGCTACTCCTATGGATCCCTTCCTTTCAGCATCTACCTGATGCTCGTCATCGCGGCGATGGTGAGGCTGCGGGAGTCGGGCTAGCGCGCGCCGAGCACCACGACGGTCTTGCCGCTGACGGTGATGTGACCTTCTTCCTCCAGCTCCTTGAGCACCCGCCCGGCCATCTCTCGGGAGCAGCCCACGATGCGGCCCAGCTCCTGACGCGTGATGCGGATCTGCATCCCATTGGGGTGGGTCATGGCGTCAGGCTCTCGGCACAAATCCAGCAGAGTGCGGGCGATGCGCCCGGTGACGTCCAGAAAGGCCAGGTCTCCGACCTTGCGGCTGGTCTTGTGCAGGCGCAGGGCGAGCTGGGAGGCGAGCTCAATGAGTATCTCTGGGTCGTCTTGGGCGAGCTGGCGAAAGCGCGGATAGCTCAGCTCCGCCAGCTCGCAGGCGCCGCGGGCGCGCACCCAGGCGGTGCGGGTGCCGAGCACGCTGAACAGCCCCATCTCGCCGAAGAAAGCCCCAGGATTGAGGTAGGCAAGCACGATCTCGTGCCCTTTGTCGTCCTCGATGAGCACCGCCACCGAGCCCGACACCAGATAGTAAAGCACGTCGGGCTTGTCCCCGGCGTGGATGATGGTGGACTTGGGGGGGTAGTGGCGCCGATGACATCGCGCCAGGAAGCGCTCTACGGACGGCGATGGAGACCTGGGCAGGGCAGGAATCATGGGTGGCTCCGGCGCAACATTCCCTCCCGGAGTATGACACACCGCCGGGCGCGGGGTGTAGCGCTAGGCTCCGCGCGGGTGCAGATGTGATACCCTGCGCGGTGGATTCGCAGCAGCCGGGGGGGACCGATGAAGGCGCGGGTGCAATGGGTGCAGGATGCGATGTTCCTGGCGGAATCCGGAAGCGGTCACGCTGTGGTGATGGACGGCCCGCCGGATTCGGGGGGTCGCAATCTGGGCTGCCGGCCCATGGAAATGCTGCTGCTCGGCATGGGTGGCTGCACGGCATTCGATGTGGTGCACATACTGCGGAAGGCTCGCCAGCCGGTCGCCGGCTGCGTGGTCGAGCTGGAGGCGGAGCGGGCGGTCGAGCCACCCCAGGTTTTCACCAAGATCCATGTGCACTACATCGTCGACGGCCGGGGCTTGAAGCACGCCCAGGTGGAGCGCGCGGTCGCGCTGTCCACAGAGAAATATTGCTCGGCCTCCATCATGCTCGGCAAGACCGCCGAGATCAGCCACGACTTCGTGGTGCGTGACGGCCAGGAGGGGGCAGGCTGAGGCTACCAATCGATGTGCGTTTGTGGATACTGCCGCCCCCAATGCGCAGGCCCAGTGGGACCATCGCATGGTGATGCCACTGTCCCGGCTCAAGCTGCACGGTTTCAACAACCTCACCAAGACGTTGAGCTTCAACATCTATGACATCTGCTACGCTTCCACTGAGGCGCAGCGCCGGGCCTACATCGA
>CAYQDX010000245.1:0-6319 GCA_964416345.1 uncultured Ectothiorhodospiraceae bacterium | reverse complement strand
GTGGTGGTCATCCTGGGTATCCTAGCGACCCTGGTGATCCCGCGCATCATGGACAAGCCGGACGAGGCCCGGGTGACCAAGGCCAAGCAGGACATCCGCACCCTGGAGAGCGCGCTGAACCTGTACAAGCTGGACAACTTCGTCTATCCGAGCACGGACCAGGGCCTGGAAGCGCTGGTGGAGAAGCCGGTGGGCGCGCCGGAGGCACCCAACTGGAACGACGGCGGTTACCTGGACCGCCTGCCCATGGATCCCTGGCGGCGGCCATACCAGTACCTCAGCCCGGGCGTGCACGGCAGCTTGGACATCTATACCCTGGGCCGGGACGGCCAGCCCGGTGGCGAAGGGGTCGACGCGGACATCGGCAACTGGAATCTGCGCTGAGTCAGACCCGGGCAGCACCGCGGGCTGCGGCAGGCTTCAGCCTGTTGGAGCTGCTGGTGGTGCTGCTCATCATCGGTATCGTGCTCGGCTTCGCCATGCTGTCGGTGCGTGACGCCCCGGCCCGGGAATCGGCTGCGGAAGAGATGCGGCGGCTGGCGGCACTGCTGGGGCTGGCGCAGGAGGAGGCCATCCTGCAGGCCACCGAATTGGCCTTGGAGGTGCGCGCCGATGGCTATTCCTTCCTCCACCTGGAGGGGGAGAAATGGCTGCCGCTGGGGGAGGACGATCCCATGCTGCGGCCGCGCAAGCTGCCCGCTGGCACCCGTCTGGAGCTCAGCCTGGAAGGCCAGTCCGTGGATCTCGATCGCGGCCGAGAGGAGTCGGCGCCGCGGGTGCTTCTGCTCTCCAGTGGCGAGCTCTCGCCGTTCCGCCTGCGGGTGATCGACGCGCCGCGGCACCAGAGCTATGTGCTGAGCGGGGAGTTGGACGGCCGCTTGCGGGCGACGGGACCAGAGGCCCCGTGAGGTCCACGGCCCGTGGCTTTACCCTGCTGGAAGTGCTGGTGGCCCTGGCGGTGGTCGCCATCGCCCTGGGGGCGGTGATCGAGGGCGTGAGCGTACAGGCAGCCCATGCCGCGGAGCTGCGGGACCGGGTCCTGGCCCATTGGGTGGCGATGAACCGGGTGGTGGAATGGCAGACCGCGCGCGGCTGGCCCGCCACCGAGCAGGTCCGCGGCAAGGAGCGGCTCGCCGGCCGCGAGTGGCAGTGGTCGGTGACCGTATCGAGTACTCCCAACGCAGCTATCCGGCGCCTGGATGTGCGGGTCTCCGCCGGTGAGGACGGCCAGCCTCTGGACGCCCTAGTGGCCTATGTGGGGCGGCCGTGACCGTGCGCTCTAGGGGCTTCACCCTGCTGGAGCTCCTGGTCGCGCTGGCACTGTTCGCAGTGCTCTCCGTGCTGGCCTATGGGGGGCTGCAGTCGGTGCTGCGTGCCAAGACCGAGAGTGAAACGCACAGCGCCGAGCTCATCGCGCTGCAGAGCGCCTATCTGCGGCTGGGGCGGGACTTCGAGCAGGTGGTGCCGCGCCCGGTGCGGGATGCCTATGGCGACGAGCAACCGGCCCTGAAAGGCGGGACGGGGGGGGAGGTCTTGGTGGAGCTGACCCATGCCGGCTGGCCCAATCCGGGACAGCTCTCGCGCAGCCACCTGCAGCGCGTCGCATACGCCGTGCGCGACGGCGTGCTGCTGCGCCTTAGCTGGGCCGTGCTGGACCGGGCTCAGGACAGCGTGCCGCTGGAGCAGCGACTCCTGGAGGGAATCGGCGATCCGCAGCTGCAGTTCCTGGACGCCAACGGGGTGTGGCAGCCGAGCTGGCCGGCGGCGGGCACCGCCCCGGCGGATGCCGGCGTGTTGCCGCGGGCGGTAGAGCTCAGCTGGGAGGTGCAGGGCTGGGGTCGCATCGTGCGCCTGTTCCGCATCCCGAGCGCGCACAACAAGGAGCCTAGCCGTGGGCAAGGCTGAGCGGGTGAAGGCTCGGCCGAGGCGGGGCCGCGGGGTGGCGCTCGTCACCGCCATGCTGGTGACGGCCATCGCCTCCATGGTTGGGGTAGAGATGCTCTCGCGCCAGGTGCTCGATCTGCGTCGGGTCAGCAACGTGATGGAGGCCGATCGGGCCTATCTGTTTGCGCTGGGCGTTGAGACCTGGGCCGGGCGCATCCTGGCCGAAGACGGCCGGGACCGCGATACCTTGGGGGATGACTGGGCGCGCATCATCCCGCCCCTGCAGGTGGAAGGCGCCGAGGTGGTGGGAAGGGTGCAAGATCTGCAAGGGCGATTCAATCTGAACAACTTAAGGGCCGACGACGGCAGCACGGACGGGCAGGCCATGGCCCGTCTGCGCCGGCTGCTGGAGGCGCTGGACCTGGACACGCGAATCGCCAATGCGGTGGCCGACTGGGTGGACGCCGACGTGGAGCCCCATTACCCGGACGGGGCCGAGGATGAATCCTATCTCGTGCTGCGCCCCCCCTATCGGGCCGCCAATCGGCCCATGGTGAGCCCCAGCGAGCTGCGCCTGGTGCAAGGTGTGGATGCCGACACCTACGAGAAGCTCGCCCCCTTCGTGACCGTCCTGCCCGAGCGCACGCCGCTCAATGTCAACACCGCGCCGATGGAGGTGCTCATGACGGTTGCCGACGGCGTCGGCAGGAGCGAGGCCGAAGGCCTGGCGGGGGGTCGTGGCACCAGCGGCTACGCCAGTGTGCAGGATTTCCTGGCGCGCGACGAGCTCCAGGGCAAGACCCTCGACGCCGGTACCCTCAGCGTGGCGAGCCGGTATTTCTTGGTCCAGGCCCAGACTCGCTTCGACCGCGGCCGCAGCCACCTGTATTCCGTACTGCGGCGCGACGGCGGCGGGACACGGGTGGTGCTGCGGTCTCAGGGAGTCTATTGAGCATGCGGGCGCGGACTCTCCTGCAGCTGGGCCCGCAGGTCAATTGGCTCACGCTCCTCGGTCCCGCCACCCGGGGCACGCCTGGACGCGGGACCCTGGCCGAGGCCGCCACGGCTGCGACCGGAGCTCGGGTGGTGGTGCTGGTCCCGGCCGCGGAAGTGCTGCTCACGGAGACCCGCATTCCCGCTCCGGTGCGCAGCCGGCTCTTGGCAGCCCTGCCTTACGCCCTAGAAGAGCAGCTGGCCGCCGAGGTGGATACCCTGCACTTCGCCGCCGGTGCGCGGGACGCTTCGGGGCGGCTCGGTGTGGCAGTGGTGGCCCATGAGCGTATGAGCGGCTGGCTGGAGGCGCTGCGGCAGGCGGGAATCCAGCCGGAGCTGCTGGTGCCAGAGACCCTCGCTCTACCGGCGCCCGCCGCGGGCGAGTGGAGGATGCTGATGGTGGAGGGCAGGGTACTGCTGCGCAGTGGCTTCCAGACGGGGCAGGAGATCGACCCAGAGTCCCTCGACGAGCAGCTCGGGCTGCTGCTCACGGCGGCCGGCGCAGGTGAGCCGCCGGACCGCATCGTGGTCGTCTGCGACGATTCGGGGGCGATGGCGCCGGTTCGGCGCCAGGCTGAGGGCCACGGTGTAGAAGTGGAGGAGCGGCCCCTGCAGGGCGCTCTGCTGGCTCAGCTGGCAGCCGGGCTGGACCCGCGCTCGACGATCAACCTGCTGCAGGGCCCATACGCACCCAGCCACCAGGTTACCAAGGTGTGGACACTTTGGCGGCCGGCAGTGGCGCTGCTGCTGTTTTGGCTGGTGTTGCGAGGCGTCGGGCTAGTGGCGGATGCGGTGCGCCTGAACGGCGTGGCCGCTCGGCTCGATGCGGCTATCGAGCAGGAGTACCGGGGCGCCTTCCCCGAGGCCCGCAAGGTGGTCAATCCGAGGGTGCAAATGGAGCGTGGGCTGGAGGCGCTGCAGCAGGGACCAACCAGTGGCAGCATCGCCGGGCTGCTCGGCAGGGCGGCGCCCGGTCTGGGCGTGAGCGGCGTCAAGGTGACGAGCCTGAGCTACCGGGTCGGCAGCCTGGACGTGGTGCTGGAGGCCCGCGATCTGGCTGCAGTCGAGCTTGCCAAGGCGCGGTTGGAGCAGGCCAGGTTGAAGGTGGAAGTCATCTCGGCATCTGCGCGCGAGGGCTCCGTGGTCAGCCGCATTAAGGTACAGGTGGCGGGGACGTGAAGGACTGGTGGGAAGGTCTGCAGCGGCGGGAGCAGGGCTGGCTACTGGCGGGTGGCGCCGTTGCTCTCGCGCTGTTGGCCTACGCCTGGCTATGGGCGCCGCTGCAGGGCCGGGTCGATCGGCTCCAGGCGCAGGTCACCGAGAAGCAGGAGCTGCTGCAATGGATGCGTCGCTCCGCGGCCGAAGTGCGCCAGCTTCGGGCCATGGCCGGGCGGGCGCCGCGACGCGGCGTAGGGCGCTCACTGCTTGCCATGGTGGACGAGAGCGCCAAGGCACAGGGTCTCGCCGGTGGACTGAGGCGGGTGGAGCCGGAAGGCGGCAACGGGGTGCGGGTGTGGCTGGAGCAGGTAGGCTTCAGCGAGCTTGCCTACTGGGTGCAGGTCTTGGCCCAGGACTATGGGCTGCGGGTCACCAGCCTAGGCGTGGAGCGCCAGGATGCTCCCGGTCGAGTCAACGCCCGGGTGCTGCTGGAGCGGGGCTCATGAGCCACTGGCGCCGCTACGCCGCGCTGGGGGTGGTCGCCTACCTGGCTTGGCTGCTTGCACTGCTGCCTGCCGCCCTGGTGGCCCATCCCCTGGCCCAAGCGCTGCCCGAGCTTACCTTGCATGCCGTTTCCGGTACCGTGTGGTCGGGGCATGCCGCAAGCCTGGAGCTGGCCGGCTACGGCCTGCAGAGCCTCAGATGGTCGTGGCGACCGGATGCTCTCTGGCGCGGCCGCCTGGAGCTGCAGCTCAGCTTGGCGGACGCCCGGGTCCAGGCGCGGGCGCGGGCGGGCCTGCGCCTGCCGGGCGGAGGCTATTATGTACAGGATCTCCGCGCGAGCTTGCCGGCGGCCCTGGTGGGCAGCGCGGCCCGAATAGAGCCGGTGCAGCTAGGGGGCACGGTGGTGGCGGATGTGGCGGAGCTGGAGCTCCAGGGCGAGCGGGTGCGGGCAGCAGTCGGCCAGCTGCAGTGGCGCGACGCCCGCCTGCGCGCTCCAGAGGCACTGCCGCTTGGAGGCTATGCGGTGCGGCTGCAGGCTGGCCCCAAGGGTGAGCTGGAAGGGTCGGTGCGCGACCTGGGCGGACCGCTTCTCGCCCGCGGGCAGGTGAGCGTGACCTTTGCGGGCCATTATCGGGTCAATCTGCGCTTGACGGCCAAGTCCGCGGCCCATGGGAGCCTGCGGCAGGGTCTGGCACTCATCGGCGCCCCGGGTCCCGATGGCTCGGTGCGAGTCGCCCTGTCGGGGCAGCTGGATTAAAGCCCGTAGTCTTTGAGCTTCTTGCGCAGGGTGCCGCGGTTGATGCCCAACATGGTCGCCGCCCGACTCTGGTTGCCCCGGCAGTGCCGTAGCATCGCCTGCAGCAAAGGCACCTCCACCTCGCGCATCACCATGGCGTACACATTCGTGGGCATCTGATCGCCCAGCTGCTGCAAATAGGTCTCCATGGCGTCCAGCACGCAGCTGCGCAAGGGCTCCTGGCTGCGGGTCTCGGCGGCGACGACGAGATCGGGCACGGCGAAAACTTCCTTGGTGATGGTGCTCATGCTGCCTTCTCCGTGCCTTCATTGAGCGAAGCAAAAAACGCGCGGGTCAGTCGGACCTGTTCTTCGCGGGTCTCGACGCCGTTGGCGAGCTGCCGGTAGCGGGCGCCACCCCGCTGACCCTTGCTATACCACGACAGATGCTTGCGCGCCACCCGTACCCCAGTGTGATCGCCATAGAAGCGGTAGAGGTTGTCCAGGTGGCGGAGCAGCGTGTCGCCTATCTCTGTCACATCCGGCGCCGGCAGCTGCTGCCCCGTGCGCAGGTAATGGCCGATCTCGCGGAATATCCAAGGGTTCCCCTGGGCCGCGCGGCCAATCATGATCCCGTCGGCGCCCGTATATTCCAGCACGTATCGGGCCTTCTCGGGGGTGGTGATATCCCCGTTCGCAATCACCGGGATATCCACTGCCGACTTTATGCTCCTAATTGTGTCATACTCCACCTCGCCTGTGTAGCCGCAGGCGCGGGTGCGGCCGTGCACCGCCAGGGCCTGCACGCCGGCGGCCTGGGCAAGGCGGGCGATGGCCACGCCGTTGCGCAACGAGCGGTTCCAGCCGGTGCGTATCTTGAGGGTGACGGGCACCGCCACGGCGGCGACGACCTTGTCGAGGATTCGTCCCACCAGCGCCTCGTCCCGTAGCAGGGCCGAGCCCGCCGTGACGTTACAGACTTTCTTGGCGGGACAGCCCATGTTGATGTCGATGATCTGGGCGCCCTGGTCCACATTGTGACGTG
>CAYQDX010000244.1:0-6340 GCA_964416345.1 uncultured Ectothiorhodospiraceae bacterium | reverse complement strand
CTAGCCCGGAGGCCCGGGCTCGCTTCTGGCAAGACCGGGCCCGCACGGCGGCCATCGCGGCCCATACCAACGCCTTCAAGATCAACGAGGACGTGGTGATACCTCTGGCCGCGCTGGGCCACTACACCGCCGGCATCGAGCGCATCAACATCGAGCAGTCCACCCGCAACAAGCTCGCGATCGTCCAAGCACTGAGGGCGTACCTCGACGGATCCATGCCGGAGCTGAGTCGGATCCCGGAGCAGGACTATGCGGAGAGTAGCGAGGGCACGGCCATCATCGACGCCAAGCGAGTGGCGGCCCGGGAGCTGCTGCGGAGCGTCAGCGCGCGCTGGACCGCCTTGCTGGAGCACATGGACGCCGCAGCGGAGGCTCATCTGGACTTGCTCGACCCACCGTTGCACCTTGCGGTACGCGCCGGCGACACGGTCTTCGATCTGCTGCAGCGCCGGGACCAGCGCATCTCTTTCCGGGCCGCCGTGGAGCGGCCGCTGAAGGAGATCTTCGCCGGCCGCGAGCTGGAGGCCGTGCGTGCGCGCTTCGATGCCATCCACGCCAAGCTGCGCTCCAGCCGGCTGTTCGTTGCCACCCACATGCACGCGGGCGACGGCAACGTGCACACCAACATCCCGGTCAACTCCAATGACTACGCCATGATGCAGGAGGCCAATCGAATCGTGGGTCGGGTGATGGACCTGGCAAAAGAGCTCGGCGGGGTCGTCTCGGGGGAGCACGGCATCGGCATCACCAAGCTCCAGTACCTGGACCAGGCGACCGTCGACGCCTTCGTCGAGTACAAGCGCCGGGTGGATCCGGAGGGACATTTCAACCGCGGCAAGCTGCTCCCTGAGGCCGACCTGCGCAATGCCTACACGCCCTCCCTGCGGCTGGTCGAGCAGGAAGCGCTGATCCTGGAGGCCAGCGACCTGGGGGATCTCAATACCGCCATCAAGGACTGTCTGCGCTGTGGCAAGTGCAAGCCTGTTTGCACGACCCACGTGCCGCGGGCCAACCTGCTTTACTCGCCGCGCAACAAGATCCTGGCCGCCGGTCTGATCATCGAGGCCTTCCTTTACGAAGAGCAGACCCGCCGCGGGATCTCGGTGCGTCATTTCGAGGAGATGAACGATGTGGCGGATCACTGCACGGTCTGTCACAAGTGCCTCAGCCCCTGTCCAGTGGACATCGACTTCGGCGACGTGTCGGTGAAGATGCGGGAGATCCTGCGGGCTCAGGGGCGCAAACGCAGCCACATCGGCACCCGTCTGTCCATGGCGTTTCTCAACATCAGCGACCCGACCGTGCTGAAGCTGATGCGCAAGTCGCTCATAGAATGGGGCTATGGTGCCCAGCGCCTGGCCCACACGGTGGCCCGCAGGGCCGGCCTGCTGCACCCGGAGCAGCGTCCCCGGGCCACCACGGGCAAGACGCCGGTGGCGGCCCAGGTCATCCATTTCATGCGCAAGCCCATGCCTAGCAATCTGCCGACGGCCACCATGCGTGCGCTGCTCGGGGTGGAGGATCGGACCACCGTGCCCATCCTGCGGGACCCGGCGCGAGCACTGGAGGACGCCGAGGCGGTGTTCTATTTCCCGGGCTGTGGCTCGGAGCGTCTGTTCAGCCAAGTGGGGCTGGCGACGCTGGCGATGCTGTTCGACGTCGGCGTTCAGACGGTGCTGCCCCCCGGCTACCTGTGCTGCGGCTATCCCCAGGCCGCCTCCGGCGACCAGGCCAAGGCCCAGCAGATATCCACCGCCAATCGCGTGCTGTTCCATCGGGTGGCCAATACACTGAACTATCTGGACATCAAGACGGTCATCCTGTCATGTGGCACCTGTCTGGATCAGCTCCTGGAGTACGAGTTTGGCCGCATCTTCCCCGGCTGCAGGCTGCTCGACATCCATGAGTACCTCATGGAAAGGGGTGTGGCCACAGAAGGTGTGTCGGGCGTGCGCTACCTCTACCATGACCCCTGCCACACGCCCATGAAGCGCTACAACCCGCTAGGGGTCACGGCGAAGCTGCTGGGTCAGGAGGCGGTGCTGTCGGATCGCTGCTGCGGGGAGGCCGGGACCTTCGCCGTTTCCCGGCCGGACATCGCCTCCCAGGTGCGCTTTCGCAAGCGCGAAGAGCTGCTCAAGGGGCGCCAGGCGGTGGCGCAGGCCGACGAGGTCCAGCCGCAGGTCAAGGTCCTGACTTCCTGCCCGGCCTGTCTGCAGGGCCTTTCGCGCTATGCTGCGGAGACAGACATCGAGCCCGACTACCTGGTGGTGGAGCTGGCCAACCGCCGGCTGGGCGCGGGCTGGCAGCAGCGTTTCGTGGAGCGCGCTTCGCGGGGCGGTATCGAGCGCGTGCTGCTCTGACGGGACACTCGCCATGCTCAAGACGCTGCAGGAGCTGTTCGACAGGCTGGGTGCCCAGCCGGAGCAGCACGGGGGAAAGGATCGACTGCACATTGCCGCGGCCGCACTGCTCTACGAGGTCGCCTATGCCGACGCCGGCGTGGACTCGGAGGAGCGCGAGGCGCTGGGGCGCGGCGTGCGAAATCTGTTCGGGCTCTCGCCGGAGCAGACCGAGACCCTGCTCGCCCAGGCCGAGCGGCAATCCAAGGAGTCCGTTGGGTTGTTTGCCTTCACCAGCCTTGTCAACGATGCGTTCTCGGCCGCCGACAAGGTGCGCCTGATCGAGCTGATGTGGCGGGTGGCCTATGCCGACCGCCACCTGCACAAATACGAAGAGCACGTCATCCGCCGCGCCGCCGACCTGCTGTACGTCTCCCACATCGATTTCATCAGCGCCAAGCATCGCGCTGCGCAGACATGAGTCGAGCCCACCTAGTCTGCAGTGTCTATGAAATTGAGGCCCCGCTCCAACCGGCGGCCGTTAGGCCGCCATATCCTTCAGCTTCTTCAGGGGGGTGGCCTTGACCATGTTGCGGGCGGGCTTGGCCCGGAACACGGTCTCTTCGCCGGTGAACGGATTGATACCCTTGCGTGCCTTGGTCGCCGGCTTGCGAACCACGCGAATCTTGATCAGGCCGGGGAGCGTGAACATACCGGCGCCGCGCTTCCTGACGTGGCGCTCCATGACGGAGCCCAGGGCATCCAGCACCGCCTGGACATCCTTGCGGGGCAGCTCCGTGGCTTCGGCAATGGCGGCCAACAGCTGAGTCTTGGTATAGGGAGTCTGAATTGCCGGACTGCGCGCCGCCGCGGGCTTGGCGGGGGGCTTCGTCGCCGTTGACCTGGTTGCGGCAGTGGCGCTGCTGGCGGCGGGCTTAGACGTTCTCGTTGTCGCCATCTTGTGCTCCTTAGATGATGCGGCGGGCGTTCGCTCGCGTGCAAAGATAGCACAACGCCGTGACGCGGTGACTAGCGGGATCAGTGCAGGGTGGCGGGCTTGGAGTCGGGTGGCGTCTCTGGTAGGGGAGACGCGTGGTGCAGGATCATGCGCCAGCCGTCCGCGCCCAGCCGGTAGATGTTGGTGGCGATGGAGTGGCCCCGGTAGTGCTTGTCGCCCCGGGCAAACGCCAAATGCTCGGTGACCACATGCACGGCCAAGCCCGTGACCTGGGTGCGGTGCTGGTCGCTCAGCACGATGTCGACCGCCTGCCCCCCGGATAGGATCTGCTCCCAGCTCTCGAGCACCGCGCGCCTGCCATGCAGGCGCGGTCCCAGCGGATGGATGCAGACAATATCCTCGGCCTCCGCCCAGACGCCCGCCATGGCCTCCAGATCAGCTTCCTGGAACGCACGATAGAATGCGGCTTCGACTGCCTGTGGAGTGGGGAACATGGTCTACGCTCGGGTGCGCCGCTGGCTTCCAGCATGATAGACGAGCGGCCTCGGCGCGGTACAGGGCGCTCGGCGGCTGCCCGCACCACTGTCCGATGTTGCGAACCAGTGTCGCGGGAGCGCAACAGCCCGTTTGCATGGCTGTGCAGGCAGCTGTGCAAACGGTGCGTATCATCGTCTACTTTGTTGCGCTGTGGGTAGCGCGGATGTAATCTCCCGCAAGATTTGGATGAATTTTAAGGACTTTCCGTATTGTGGGTGCGTCCGGGGGCGTTGCCGGGCAGCAACAAGTGGAGGAGATGGGGGACGGGGGAGGAGGACATACGGCGAAGGTGCTGGCTCAAGGAAGACTGGGGAGCAAAGGTTGCGCGGTACGGGTTGCGGGCGCTGCCCCCGCCGCGCAAGCCACTTGGAGGTCGTCGGCGCAGGGACGCGCCCATTTAGGCTTTGTGCTCGTCAGCGCGGCTCTCGAGAAGAACGGTCGCTAGGCGCACCTCCGGCCTGGTCCCGGTCCTCAGATCGCATCCGACCCCTCGGTCGTCGGGGTGGGCTACCCCGTCGACGCCACCGTGATACCTGCTGAGATATGCGGCCTAGAACTCCCCCCGGGCCGCGCCTTCCATCATGAACTTGATGGTGTCGCGCACCCGTATGGCGTCGGCCTTCAGGTCGGGCGGCAACTGCTTGCCGCCGTGAATCATGAGATCCAGGTTCATGGAGTACAGTTCCAGCCGACCATTGGTGCCCTCGACCAGGGCGATGCGACAGGGCATGAAGCCGCTGTAATAGTCCTTGTATTCCAGCATTCGCTTGCCCACGCGGGCGTCGCAGAAGGACAAGAAGTTGACGTAGCGGTAGCTCTCGCCGGTGATGGCCTGCACCTGCTTGTAGAACGGCGACTCGCCCACGAACAGGAAGTTCTTGGAGGTGGCCAGGCTCTTCAACGATTCCACCACTTCCTCGGCGCTCAGACCCTCCTGCACCGGCACGGCCCACATCATGGCGACTGCGGGATCGCCGGTTTTCAGCATGCTCTGCGCGAACTCCACGTAGGTCTTCAGCGCGCCAGGATCGAAATCGGCCACCTTCGGTGCCAGGTAGCTGTACGCGGCCACGACGGCCACGATTGTGGCCAAACCGATGAGTGCAAGCAGATTTCTAATGAACGACATAGCACGGTCCCCCGTTGTCAGGTGCCCGACTCGCGCCGGAGCCGTGGCGACGATACCAGTGTGCGCCTTGGCGCTCGCGGCCAGGCCCTTGATTCTAAGTTTCTCTCACCCAATGCACTCTAGTGAAATCCAGACAATACGCAAGTCTATGCATAGTCAATGGCCAGCAAGAATGCCTGGGGCCGGGGCTCTCGGGCTCCGGGCTTCGGGCCGCTCGCCGCTTCGCTAGGCGGAATGCTCCGAGATTCCGGCCATCGCCTGAAGAGGTTTGTTTTGAAGCCGTTCTAATACGAGAATGGCAAGCGGCGATGCTCGGCCGGTGGGTGCAGGGTAGGGCAGCGCGGCGGGCCATGGTCTCCGCGCTCCTTTGGGACTCAAGGTCAAAGACACTATGTTGCTGATGATCGATAACTACGACTCCTTCACCTACAACCTGGTCCAGTACTTCGGCGAGCTGGGAGTGGAGGTGCGGGTCTACCGCAACGACCAGATCGGCGTGGAGGAGATCACGCGGCTGGCTCCCGAGCAGCTGGTGGTCTCGCCGGGGCCCTGCACGCCCAGGGAGGCGGGAGTGTCGGTGCCTGCGATCGTGCGGTTGGCCGGCCGGATACCGATACTGGGGGTCTGCCTGGGTCACCAGAGCATCGGGCAGGCCTTCGGCGGCGATGTGGTGCACGCACGGGCCATCATGCACGGCAAGACCTCCATGATCCATCACTCGGGGAAGGGCGTGTTCAGGGGCCTGCCGAGCCCCTTGGAGGCCACCCGCTACCACTCCCTGGTGGTGGCCCGGGAGACCCTGCCGGAGTGCCTGGAGATTACCGCCTGGACCGTCACCGAGGATGGGGAGATGGACGAGGTCATGGGGCTGCGCCACCGGGAGCTGGCGGTAGAAGGGGTGCAATTTCATCCGGAATCCATACTCACCGAGCACGGCCACGCCCTGCTCGGCAATTTCTTGCGCGCCTGAGTAGGCGCACGAGCAACCCACGGGGCGAAGACTACCATGGATATGCAGGGCGCTATCCGCGCAGTGGCCGAGCGGCACGATCTCAGTGAGGGGGAGATGCGCGAGGTCATGCAGATCATCATGACCGGAGGGGCGACGCCGTCCCAGATAGGTGGTCTGCTCATTGGCCTGCGCATGAAGGGGGAGACGGCAGCGGAGATTGCCGGGGCCGCGGCGGTGATGCGGGAGCTGGCGACTCCGGTGGTGGTGCATCTGCCCGATCTAGTGGATACCTGTGGCACCGGCGGCGACGGTGCGCACACCTTCAACATCTCCACCGCCAGTGCCCTAGTGGTGGCGGCAGCAGGCGGCCACGTGGCCAAGCACGGCAACCGCTCGGTCTCCAGCCGCTCCGGCAGTGCCGA
>CAYQDX010000243.1:0-6358 GCA_964416345.1 uncultured Ectothiorhodospiraceae bacterium | reverse complement strand
TCCCCATTCTTCTCTGAGCGATGATCCCCTCTGAGCTCTGAATCCCATCCGGCGCATCCGCAAGGATGCGCCGGGCGTCAGGGACGCTGCGCCGAGCTCATACCTGAAGAGGGAGCACTTCAATTGACGATTTGGTATTCGCTCACCAACGCCGTGTAGTTACCCTTGATTCCTTTGCGCACCTCTTCGGTTGTACCGGCAAGATGGTGGTGCTCGGCCCATCTCTCCGGATGCCTGACTAAGCTCCACAGTCGGTCGTAGAATAACGCGGCCTCCTGTTCGGAGGACATATCGATGCGCATGGCTTTTGTCTTGTAGCTGCCATAGCAAAGTGTGCCAAGCCCCTCAAAGCGCTCGCTGGTCGCGGCATGCAGTAGCAGGTCCAGTAGCTTCATGGACTTTGCTTTGTCCAGGAATGGCAACAGCTTCAGCCCCTTGAGTATCATCTGAATCTCCTTCCCGAGCAGGCTGGGCGGCAAATGCGGCACGATATCATCCCCGAATTCGATACGATGAACCGGAAGGGTCGCCGGAATGCATTGGGTGAATTCCGAATCGCCTGGACGAGGTGCGGCGAAGGTATAGGTGGATACGACAGGAAAACCGCCCGCGAGCAGGGCGCGCGTCGCGAGCGCAGCCTCGGCGCCACCCTGGCTATGCCCTGTCACGAATACCGGCCGGCTTCTGCCGCCGCGCTCAGGTTTCAATAGCGTAGCGACGACTTGGTCCTGGACTGCGTCCAGCTCCTCAAGGAAGCCTTTGTGGACCAATCCACCCAGGTTTTCCTTATTGACATCCTGGGGATGGCCCTCACCTAATTGCTCGCTAGCAAGCTTAAAGGGCACCGGCCTGGCCTCAAAATTCTGAGTCCAGTCTTTGCCGGAGGCTATCGCGTTGTCGATAGTGTTGAACTGGGTCTTTGTCCCCATGTAGGCGACGATGTTTCGATCCGGATACGGCGCGATACAGGCAACCGACGTCTTGCTACCATGGAGTATTGTCGGCTTGTGGGTGGTGAGTCCGCCACGTTGCCTGATCCACTTCAATGCATCCCTCTTGTCTGCCGCGTTTTCCGCGTCATCAAATCCAGCCGCATAAGTGTAACGACAAATCTCCAACAGTAGCCGCGCAAACTCTCTGTCAAACGTCGTCATTGCTACATCTCCTAGAACAGGTCTATGGGACAACGCACCGCCAATCTTGATTGCCGACCTCACAAGCATTCATTGCTCGTGCGTAGCGTAGCGGATGAATGTGTCTTGAACAAAGTCGCCTCGTAGTAGCCACTGCGCGAGACCCCCAGCACCCGGCGCATCGAGGGCCACCGCCGACGCGCGTCGCCCGGCCGCTCGCATTCGCGGGCGCTGCACCAGCAGCCCCGTCAACCCCTGGCGGTCGATGATGGGGTGGACCCGTCACCGCGGCCAACCTCCCCGTGCCATCCAGCACCGCGTTGCCACCGCCCCCTGGTCCGTGGACGCCACCTCCAGCCCCACCCGCAGACACCACCCTGCCATCGTGAGCACTGGCGCCGCGGCCCCGGCCAGAGCCGTCGGCTCAGCCCTGTGCTGCTGCTCCCCTTGCACCACCATCTGTGATCGCTTCAAGGCTGCGACAAGCTCGGCGACATCAAAAAGGGCCGGGCAGCTCAGCTTGAGAATGAGCGACGCAAATTCCCGGCGGATCCCGCCAGAATCAGTGGCGTTGGAAACTGGACGTTCGTTCTATCCCCTCATCCCTACCTTCTCCCTGGGGGAGAAGGGGTTGGAGGAGGGGAAACCGGCGCCACGTTGAGGTGGCTGCGCTGCCTTCACATAAGCGTGAGGGATACCACCGTCGCCGAGAGGAATGCCTCCTCGTCCAGAGGGAGGAGGACAGGGTGAAGGGCGCATTTGCAATGGAGCACTGTATATAAGCTGACCGCAAACGCCGTCGAGCACCCAGGGCGATGCAGCATGACCGTGGACCCGAATGGGATGCCCGCAGCTGTGCCACTGCGGCAGCCCTATGGCGCCTTCGGCGCGCCCTCGTGGATCCGGCGGGTACAGATTGTGTGCCTCGGAAAGGGCGCTGCTGTCGGTCCGCCATCCAGGCTCTGGCGCGTCTCCGGCCTCCGCCTGCGGCGTGCTTCTCATTGCTCCGCCCCTTGGCTAGTATCTACAATTGTGGTCACGACTCGAGGCCGAGCGCGGGCTTCCGCGCCTCCCGGGTCCGCATACGGCCTGTCTGGAAGCTCACGGCTTCAGAATGCAAGTCGTTCGATCGGTTGGCAAGCGCCGTGCACGGCCAGGATGCGCACGCGCCCGGTGTGGTAGAGGTAGGGCATGCGGGTGTCATACACGCTGGAAGGGCTGGAGCGATGAGCGTAACCATGCAGGGGGGACCTGCGTCCGATCAAAGCGATCAACTCAAGCGGTCTCTGGAAATCCAGACCCGGCTCAATTCTGTCTACAAGAAGATCCACGAGGCACAACGCTTTTCCGAAGTTCTGCCCCACATCGAGGCGGACATGCTGGCGCTGCTGCATGCCGAGCGGCTCACCGTCTACCAGCGCGGGCGCAACGACAGCGAGATCGTCTCGCGCTACAAGAGTGGCAACGAGCTGAAGGAGATCCGGCTGCCTTTCAGCGCCACATCCATCGCGGGCTACGTGGCGCTGAGTCAGAAATCGTTGCTTGTCACCGACGTGCACGACGCGCGGGCACTGGCCTCGATACACCCGCAGCTCAAATTCGACGGGAGCTTTGATCGGCGCTCGGGCTATCGGACCCGGTCGATGATCGTCGTGCCGATCAAGTTCGATCGCGTCCTCCTGGGTGTGCTGCAGATCCTCAATCGGGTGGACGGTGGGGCCTTCACCAAGCAGGACCTCATTAACGCCCACGAGCTGGCCAGGGTCATCGGGCAGAAGTTTCGTTACGAGCTGCACGGCACCAAGCACCCCTACGAATTTCTGGTGCTTCAGAAGCGGATCTCTGCGGACCAGCTGCAGTACTACGAGAGTCGCGCCCAGAAGGAGGGGACGACGGTCTCACATCTGCTCATGAGCGAGGCTCGGCTGACGGCGGACGAGATCGGCGAATCCCTGGAGCACTACTATCAGGTGCCCTACATGGGCTACGAGCCGGAGGTGGAGCTGCCGCAGGAGCTGTTCCGCAACCTCAACGAGGCCTATCTGCGGCGCCAGCGCTGGATTCCGGTGGCGGGGACCCAGGAGGAGGTGATGGTGCTCATCGACGATCCCACAGATTTCGAGCGCATCATGGAGATCCAGCGCGTGCTCAAGGCGCGCAACTATGTCATCAGAGTGGGCCTGCCGGAGGACATAGAGCGTTACCTGGGGCATTCTTCGATCGCCCCGGACAGCGGCGTCGATGTACACGATCTGGTGGGTCGTTTGGAGTCCGAGTCGGTATCGGTGATGGAGGGCGACAACCTCGAAGATGCCGTCAGCGAGAACGAGGCCACCGTGGTGCAGCTGGTGAACAGGCTGATCGCGGACGCCCAGGCGCAAAACGCCTCGGACATTCACATCGAGCCAGGCAAGAGCAGGCAGTCGGCCGCGGTCCGTTTCCGAGTCGACGGCGTCTGCCGGCCGGCACTGCAGATTCCCGCCAGCCACGTTTCGGCGGTGGTGGCGCGCATCAAGATCATGTCCCGGCTCGACATCTCGGAGCGACGCAAGCCCCAGGACGGCAAGTGCGCGCTCAAGATCAAGGGCAAGCTGCTGGAGCTGCGGGTCGCGACGCTGCCCACGGTCAACGGTGAGAGCGTGGTCATGCGCCTGCTCTCGCAAGGCGGCACGCTGCCTATCGAGAAGCTCAACCTATCACCGCGGAACTGGCAGCTCCTGGAGAAGGGCGTGGCGCAGCCCCACGGACTGCTCCTCGTGGTCGGTCCCACGGGCTCCGGCAAGACCACCACGCTGCATGCGGTGCTGGGTCATCTCAATACACCCGAGCGCAAGATCTGGACCGCCGAGGATCCGGTCGAGATCACCCAGGCCGGCTTGAATCAGGTGCAGATGCAGCCCAAGGTCGGCTTGACCTTTGCCTCGGCGCTGCGCGCCTTCCTGCGTGCCGACCCGGACGTCATCCTCATCGGCGAGATGCGCGACAGTGAGACCGCACACTCTGGCATCGAGGCGTCACTCACCGGCCATCTGGTGCTCTCGACCCTGCACACCAACTCGGCGCCAGAGACCGTCACTCGACTGTTGGACTTGGGCCTGGACCCGGTGAATTTTGCCGATGCCCTGATTGCCGTGCTGGCCCAGCGCCTGGTGCGAACGCTGTGCCGGAATTGCAGGCAGGCCTATTCGGCGAGCGAAGAGGATCTGAAGCGGCTGGCGCATTACTACGGCGAGGACCTGTTTCCCGAGCTCGACGTCAAGCCCGGCGCCCAGCTCTACGAGCCGGTAGGCTGCGAGGCGTGTGCCGGGTCCGGCTACAAGGGTCGCACGGGCATGCACGAGCTGCTCTATGCCACCGAGGAGGTGAAGCATCTCATTTACCGCAAGGGCGGCGCCGCCGAGCTACGCGAGCTCGCCGTTCGGCAGGGTATGCGCACCCTGATGCAGGACGGCATCGTGAAGGTGCTGAAGGGTGATACCGACCTCGACCAGCTGCGCCGCGTCGTAGCGGAGTAGTGTGATTCAGGCGCCCGGGCTCAGGCCCGGCAGACACACCGGCGCCGCAGCAGAGCGGGAGGCTCCATCGTCAACCAGACCGGCGGGGCACTGCATGTGCCGAGGAGGCCGCTATGAGCTCAGCCGCCGATACCGAGCGGCTCTTGACCCACGTCGAGCAGCTGACGTCCATTGCCCTGGCGCTGTCGGCCGAAAAGGACTCCAACCGGCTGCTGGAGAAGATACTGCTCGGCGCCAAGACCCTGACCAATGCCGATGGCGGTACTCTGTATTTGCTCACCGCGGACGGCAAGCTCCAATTCGAGATCATGCACAACGATTCGCTTGGCATTGCCATGGGCGGCAGCACAGGAGTCGCAGTACCCTTCGAGCCCCTACCGCTCTACGACGCAGAGGGCAGGCCCAACGACCACATGGTTGCCGCCTGCGCGGCAATCACCGGCAAGACCGTCAACATCGAGGATGCCTACAGGGCCGAGGGCTTCGACTTCTCGGGCACTCGCGCCTTCGATGCCAAGACCGGCTATCACTCCAAGTCCTTTCTCACCATCCCGATGCGCAATCACGTCGATGAGCTCATCGGCGTGCTCCAGGTCATCAACGCCCGCCATCTGGAGACCGGCGAGTTGGTGGCCTTCACCGAGGCGCATCGCCGGCTGGGGGAATCCCTGGCATCGCAAGCCGCCGTGGCGCTCACCAACAAGTGGCTGGTCGACGAAGAGAGGCGCCTGTTCGAGTCCTTCATCATGCTGATCGCCACGGCCATAGACGAGAAGTCTCCTTACACCAGCGGCCACTGCCGGCGCGTCCCGGAGCTGACCATGATGATGGCCGAGGAGGCCGACCAGGACACCGCGGCGCCGTTGCGGGATTTCCACATGACGGAGGACGACTACTACGAGCTCAAGATAGCGGCGTGGATGCACGATTGCGGCAAGGTCACCACCCCCGAGTATGTGATGGACAAGGCCACCAAGCTGGAGACCATCCACGATCGCATCGAGGTCATCGATACCCGCTTCGAGGTGCTCAAGCGCGACCACATGATCCGCTTGCTGGCCGAGGCGGCCGGTATGGATCTGAGCGAGTCCCGGGACCCGCGCGTCGCGGCACTGCTCGAGCGTTACGCGCATCTGGCGGCCGAGCTGGACGCAGAGCGGGAGTTCCTGCGCCGCAGCAACGTCGGCGGAGAGCTCATGCCGGCCGAGGCCCAAGAGCGCGTGCGCAAGCTGGCGCAGCTGACCTGGCGCCGGCCCGACGGGACCGAAGGTGGTCTCTTGACCGACGAGGAGGCCGACAACCTGACCATTTCCAAGGGCACGCTGACCCCCGAGGAGCGCGAGGTCATCAACAACCACATCGTGGTCACCATCAAGATGCTCGAATCCCTGCCCTGGCCCAAATATCTGCGCCACGTGCCGGCCTACGCCGGCCAGCACCACGAGCGCATGGATGGCCGCGGCTATCCCATGGGGCTGACCGGGGAGCAGATGTCGGTGCAGTCGCGCATCATGGCCATTGCCGATGTGTTCGAGGCGCTCACCGCCGCGGACAGGCCGTACAAGACGGGCAAGACCCTCACCGAATCCCTGGTCATCCTAGGCAAGATGAAGGAAGACAACCACATCGACCCGGACCTCTTCGACCTGTTCGTGCGGCGCAAGATCTACCGGCGCTATGCCGATCGCTTCCTGCATCCGGAGCAGATCG
>CAYQDX010000242.1:0-6365 GCA_964416345.1 uncultured Ectothiorhodospiraceae bacterium | reverse complement strand
CCGACGAACAGTTTGAGATCCGCTTCGAGGACGAGAACGGCGTGACTCAGCGCGTGCGGCTCGCCGAGATCCAGGGAGGGGTCGCCCACCCGAGCCGCACGCTGCTGGCGATGAGAGAGGAAGAGCAGGAACGGCATTTCCAGGCTCTGAACAAACGCATCCGCACGCTTGTCGCGCGCTCCGGGGAACGACCCGTCACAGCGCCGGTAGCCGACGTTCGGCAGCCCACCGCCGCACCGAGGCGGGCCTTGGTCCCTCCCCTGCCCACTTCGGATCGCTACGCCCTGACCCTGGAGCTCGCGCGGTCGGCGAATACGCTCACCGTCCACTACTGGCTCCGGGGCCGGCAGATCGCGCCGCTGGTGCGATCGCAATCGGAGGTTCGAGGAGTGCTGCAAGCGGGGGGCCCCGCGCAGGGCGAGGCGTTGTTCACGCTGCTGTTCGGCGACGACACACGCTGGGAGCCCCTGTTCCGCGCCGTGTTCGGCTATCCCGAGCATGGCCCGCGCCCGAATCCCACCCGTGGCGGGGTGCGCCTGCGCATCTGCTGCGACGATCCGCTGCTCCTCGCTCAGCCCTGGGCGCGGCTTTCCTGGGCGGGCCGCCGGCTGCTCGACGACCGTTGGGAGATCACCACCGGCAGCGACATCGCGCCCGTGCGCGACTGCGTCACCGTTCCCGCCGGTGATTTCCTCATCATCGCTCCCACCGGCTCGGACTCGCACCCGGACGGCGGCCAACCGGGCGCCCCCATGGCCGCGCTCGTCGACGAGCTTTGGCCTTCAACCAAGGGGGCGTCGCCAGCGGCGCGGGTCGTCGAGCGGGCCGCTGAAGTGGACGCCGCACTGCAAGGCATGCGGCCCCACGGCGTCTACCTGCGCGCCGCTCTCGCTGCCGCAGCCGACTCCGCCGCCCTGCTGCTGGACGGCACCGACGGCCCCGCCGTCTACCCTCTCTCGCGGCTGGTCTTCAGCCTGCGCGATATGGACCCGCCGCCGAGCGTGCTCATCCTGGACCTTGCCGACCCGGCGTCCCCGGAGATCCCCGCACGCCTGGCCCTGGAGCTCGGCGAGCGTATCCCGCTGGTACTCTGGCGCCGTCGCGGTAGCGAGTCGAAGGGCGCCGACCAGCTCCTGCTCGCCGGGCTGCGCCGATGGCTCGGCGGCGGCGAGGACCCCGTTGCCGCCCTGCATGCGGTCCTGCGGGAAGCGGACCCCGCGACGATCGCTGCCGGCGACGGCGAGCTCTCGATCCACGCCGACTATCGGTCCTGGCAGACATCCACCGCGACGCGCTCGCGCGCCGACCCGCTGCCGCGCCTCGCGCTGGACCGGGACATGCAGAAAGCGCTGGTCACCCGTCACGTCGGGGAGCTGGTGCGCAGCTCGCTGGTGCGGATCATTGCCGTCATCGCCTACGGCTCCCGCGAGAACCTGCTCTCCGAGCTGACCGGGCAGCTTCATTACGAGCTCGACCTCACCGCCGCCGACTGGGCCGCCATCGAATGGCACTGCCTCGGCCTGCCGGACGATCGCAGCGATCTGCGGCGGCGGCTCGGCGCCCACATGGCGGAGGTTCTCAACGCCGTTCCCGATGAGCCCCTGCACCAGCTGCTCCGGCGCAAGGGACCCCGCGGCATGCGCCCCGGCATCCGCGGCGTGCTCTGGCTCGACTGGGGGGTGCTCGACGACTCCGAGCCCGCGCGGGCCTGGCCCGATTACGGCGAGCTGAACGACTGGCTGGCTTTCTGCAGCGAAGAGCTCGCCACTCACTGCCCGAACGAGCTGCGCGTCGTCTGCTTCCTCGCCGTCGAGCTGCCCGAGGACAAATTCGAGGGCCTCGCCGGATGGTTCGAGGACTTCCGCGGCGAGTCCTGGTACCTGCTCGACCGCTTCCGCTTCCTGGCCCTCAATCCTCTCGGCCGCGTTGATCCCGATCACCTGCGCGACTATCTCGCAAGCATCGACACCGGGTTGGACCAGCTCAACCGGGCGGACCTGGTGCGCCTCATCCGCCAGGAGACGGCCGGCGCCTTTGATGCGACGGTGCGCCTCCTCGACGAAGGGCGCACAGGCACTTGGATTGCCCTGCTGCAACGCCTTCGCGCCGGCCATGGCAAACACCAGCCCAAACGACGGAACCGCACCCTATGACCGACCCCCAACAACCTCCCGCACCGCCGTTCGAGCTGCTGGACATCCCCGATGCCGGCGAGCGTCTCGCCGCCCTCGGTCGACGCCACATCCCCGAGTCCCTGCGCAGCCACGAGGCCGCCGCCGTCCACTACGTTCCCGACCAGGAGCTCAAAGACGCCATCCATGTCGCGCTGGCGGTGGGCGCGCCGCTGCTGCTGACCGGCGAGCCGGGCACGGGCAAGACCCAGGTCGCCTACTACATCGCCGACCAGTTCGGCCTCTTGAAGGATCGGCTATTTCCGCTGTTCGTGCGCAGCACCCACACCGCCGAGGATCTGCTCTACAGCTTCGACGCCGTCGGCTATCTGCACGCCGCCAACGACCGCGCCCGCCGCAACACCCTCATCACCAGGGGCGAGTTCGTCACCGAGGGCCCCCTGTGGCAGGCTTACCAGGCGGACGGCCCCACCGTCGTGCTCATCGACGAGATCGACAAGGCCCCCCGAGACTTCCCAAACGACCTGCTCAATGTCCTCGACAAGCACGAGTTCCACTGTCCCGAGCGTGGCGAGCGGATCAGCCGCCACGATCGCCCGCCGCCGGTGGTGGTCATCACCAGCAACAGTGAGCGCCGCCTGCCGGAGCCTTTCCTGCGCCGCTGCGTGTTCCACCATATCAAGCTGACCCCGGCGCTGGTGGACCGGGCGGTGCGCGCCCATGCGGGTGCAGACTTCCCGTCCCTCGGCGATGACTTGATCGAGGCCGCCGTGGACTGCTTCCACAGGCTGCGCGAGCACGACCTGCGCAAGCCCCCGGCCACCGCCGAGCTGCTCGTCTGGCTGACCGTGCTCGCCGCCCGGCCCGGCACCCGCGTGGGAGAGCTGCAAGGCCGTCTGATCGACCTGCCCGCCCTCGCCACCCTGGTCAAGGACCGCGACGACCGCTCGCTCCTGGAGCAAGTGCAGTAGCCGCATCATGAACGAGCCCCTCGGGCTGCGCCCCCTGCTCGCGGCGCTCCGCCAAGCGAAGATCCGCGCCGGGCCGCACGAGGTGCTGCGACTGCGGCAGGTGCTCCTCGCCCGGCCGCGCCTGCGCGGCGACGCGCCGAGCTGCGAGCCGCCCCTGAGCGATGCCCAGCGCGAGAAATGCCAGCGCGAGCGCCTGCGCGCCATCCTCGCCGCCGTCCTCGTCAAACGCACCGAGGACCGCAAGACCTTCGACGACCTGTTCGACGCCTGGTATCGGTTGGCCCAGAGCGAGCAGGCGGCCCGCGCCCCGGCTCGCAGTAGGCGCGAGCCCGGGGCGCTCCCCCGCGTTCCGCCGCAACCACCCGCAGCGACAACCCCGCCCGCACACCGGGCCTTCCCAAAGGCGCGCTGGCTGCTCGCCGCCGCGGTGATCGCGGTGCTCGGGATCGCCGTGTGGCTCTCGCTGCCCCCCGCCGAAGTACAGCGGCCCGTCACCGGGCCGGACCAGTCCTCCGCCTCGGAAGAGACCGCTACACGGCGCCCGCGCGAGCGCGACACCTACCGCACCTTCCTCCCCGAGATCGTCGTCGAAGAGGCCGCGACGCGCTGGACCGGCTGGCCGGCCCTCCTCCTCGGTCTCTTCGGCCTCGGCGTCGCCTGGACCCTCTGGCGCAGGCTGCACGGGCGCACTTGGCTGCCGCAGACGACCCTGGGCGTCCCGCAGCCGGGCGGTCCGCCCCAGGCCTTCCTGCGCGCCCCCGACCCCGACGCCGTGATCCTGCTCGACAAGCCCCAGGAGGAGCGCCTGGTGTGGGGCATCGAGCGCTTCGTGACCGGCGAGCCGACCCGGCGCCTGGACCTGCCCGCCACCGTGCGGGCGATTGCGCGCCAGGGCGGCGTGCCGGCGCTGCACTTCCAGCATGCGGTGCGCCACCGCGAGGTCTGGCTATGGACGGACACCGCCGCCCGCGACACCCACGCCGAACGCCTCGCGGCCGAGGTTGTTCGGGTCCTCGACGCCTACGGGCTGCACTGCGAGCGCGCGGAGTTCCATGGCATCCCCGAGTATCTCTGTATGCCGGACGGCCAGACCTTCGGCCCGCGGGAGGTCGACGAGCGCCGCGACACAGCCCTGGTGGCCATCCTCACCGACGGCCGCCTGCTCGCCCGCCGCTACCACGCCGACCCGGCCCGTCGCGTGCGCATCGACGCTCTGCTGCGGCTGCTCTCCCACTGGCCGCACCTGGCCTGGGTGGACTTCGGCCGCGGCGCCTCCGGTCTGTCCGGCATCCTCGCCGCGCACGGGCTGACTGTGATCGCCCCCGAGCAGCTCGCCGCGCACATCGGCGGCGGCACGCTCGCCCGCACCGGCAGCCCCCTGGGTCGGGACGACCAGCTCTGGGCCGCGGCCTGCGCCCTGCCGCCCGCCCCGGTGGAGGAGGCCGACGCCCTCGCCCTGCTGCGCCGGCTCGATCTGGACACCTCCCCCTGGGCGCTCGCCGCCCTGCGCGTCGCCGCCCCGGGACCGGGCGGGCGCCTCCAGTGGGAGCCGCAACGGCGTGCCGGGCTGCTCGCCTGGCTCGGCGGTTTGGAATCGCTGGCCGCGGACGGCGGCGGTGCGGCACAGAACGGCCTCCTCGACCAGGCGCTCGCCTTCTGGGAGGCGCGCTACGGCGAGGCGCTCGAGGCGGCCGGCGGAGAGACCGACGACACGGCGGCCCATCGCCGGCTGCGCGCCGAGCGCGCCCTGCTGCGGCTGTGGCGCAAGCCCGGGGAGGCCATCGCCGAGCTGCACGAGCTGGCCCAGGGCAAGGTCGGCGACTTCATCCGCGCCCAGCTCGCTGGGCTCACGGGGGCGGACGCCCGTCGGCCCGCGACCCCGCCCCCCTGCATCCCCCTGCCCTGGCGCTGGGCCGAGCGCAACCCCCGCGAACGGCTCATGCTACAGGACCTCGGCTTCGGCTGCGCCGCCCTCACCCGCGAGCATCCGCGCCAGCCCGGGCGCTTCTGGCTCGGTGTCGGCCTGTGTGTCGGGCTCGCCGCCGGCGCCGTGCTCGCCGCCCTCGGCAAACCCTCGCTCACGGCCGTGGGCACTCCGGAGATCGCTCACGAGGGGGCCGAGACCCTCGACGTGCACCATCGCCTCGTAGCCGACGGAGAAGGCCGCTGGCGGGTCACGGTCACGGGGGAGGACTGCCTCGCCGAACAGGCCGGTGTGCCCGAAGGGGCCCGGGTGCGGGTGCGCTGGACGGCGCAGGAGCGCCGCTGCACCCTGCCGCTGAAGGGCGGCGGAGAGCTGCGCTACTGCGGCACGCTGGAGGCGCCGGTCCGGCTGCCTGATCCGGAGCCCCCGATCCACCGCCGCCTAGCGGTGCTCGCCACCGATCCCGCGGCACCCGGCGCCGGCGCCCTCGCATCGGCCCTGCTCGATGGCGGCAGCGCCGATCAGGTGCTGATCGACCCCGCCTGGCCGCGACACGGCCCGCAGCTCACCGGCACCGGTGGCACGGGCGCCCTGTACGCGGACGATCAGCTCCTGCTGCTCACGCCGGCACAGGTCGCCGACGACCCGTCGCGGCGCTCCGCCTTTTCCGGACTAAACGGCTCGGTCACGCCGGCCTCGCCCGAACGGCTGTGGCTCACGGCGGACGACTGGGCGTCCCTCGCCGCTGCCCTGAAGGGCTTCGCCCTCGGCACCACCCGCAGCGCCGCCACCGTCTGGCCCGCGCTCGCCGTCGTGGCCGGCGACCCGCAACGGCTCCTGCTCGGCGGCACCGGCGGATGCCGGCCGTCCGAGTGGACCGACGCGGCCCACGGTATCACCTGGGTCGAGCTGTGCGGCGACACCTTCACCATGGGCTCGCCCCCATCCGAGCGCGGGCGTGTCGACGACGAGCGCCAACACCCGGTCACCCTGAGCCCGTTCGCCATCGCCCGCACCGAGACCACCAACGCCCAGTATCGCACCGCCCACCCGGGTACCCCGGGGGAGGACGACCTGCCGGTGGCGAGCGTCGACTGGCAGGAGGCCCGCGACTTTTGCCGCGCCGTGGGCGGTGACCTGCCGACCGAGGCCCAGTGGGAGTACGCCGCCCGCGCCGGCACGACCACCGCCTGGTCCTTCGGCGACGACGAGGCGCAGCTGGGCGCGCACGCCTGGTATTCGGGCAACTCCGATGAGCGTGTGCACCCGGTGGCGACGAAGCGGCCCAACCCCTGGGGCCTGTACGACATGCACGGCAATCTCTGGGAGTGGGTCGCC
>CAYQDX010000241.1:0-6388 GCA_964416345.1 uncultured Ectothiorhodospiraceae bacterium | reverse complement strand
TCCCCCGCCTCACCGGCCTGGTCAAGAACTTCAACTATGCCGCCCCCGACTCGCCGGACTACCAGTCCTATCTGAGCCAGATCGACAAGCTCGCCGCGGGCGCACCTGGTGCAGCGCCGGCCGAGAGTGCAGAGGAATGAGCCGAGGCGGAGCCGAGAGAGGGAAGGTGACACCTTGAGCGTGCCCAGGGGTGCAGGATCGCCTGGCGCCGGCACCGCGAGTGAACGAGTCGTTGCGGCTGTGGTAGCCTATTCCCGTTGAGCCCACCCGTCTCCTGCAGCCGACCATGGAGAGCAGCGCAAATGCACCCGTCCTTCGTCCTGCGCGCCGTTGTGGGTGCGACTCTCAGCATCGTCCTGCTGGGCTCAGCCAGAGGAGCAAGCCCCGTGATCTCGGAAATACGCAGCACCCTCGAGGATCAGCAGTCCGTCGCCGTCACCATCTACAACGAGAATCTGGCCCTGGTGAAGGATACGCGGCGGGTCAACCTACCGGCGGGCACCTCCGATCTGGCCTTTCGCGACGTGAGTGCGCACATACGCCCGGAGACGGCGCTGCTGCGCAGCCGGACGGCGGACTCCGATCTGAGCGTCCTGGAGCAGAATTTCGACTTCGACCTACTCACACCGGCCAAGCTGCTGGAGAAATATGTCGGCAAGAAGGTCGGGATCATCAAGACCCATCCCACCACGGGCGAGGAGACCGAGGAGGAGGCGGTCGTGCTGTCGGCGGCCAAAGGCACCGTCCTGCGCATCGGCGACCGCATCGAGACCGGCATCCCCGGGCGCATCGTCTATCGTGAGGTGCCCCCGAATCTGCGGGATCGTCCGACCCTGGTGATGATGCTCCAGAACTCGGAGGCCGCGCCGCAGGAGGTGGAGCTGAGCTACCTGACCGGCGGACTCGCCTGGCAGGCCGACTACGTGGGTGAGCTGGACGCCGAGGACCAGCATCTGGACCTCAACGGCTGGGTCACCCTGAAGAACACCAGCGGGACGCGCTACGAGAGCGCCAAGCTGCAGCTGGTGGCGGGGGATGTGAACCGAGTGCGCGAAGAGCTCTACAGACGGGCGGTGCCGGCGGCGGCGATGCGCATGCAGGTCGCGGAGGCGCCGCCGATGGCGGAGGAGTCGCTTTTCGAGTACCACCTCTACACTTTGCAGCGTCCCACCACCATCGGGGACAACCAGTCCAAGCAGGTCGCCCTCTTGGGCGCGAGCGCCGTGCCGGTGCGCAAGCAGTATCTGCTCCAAGGATCGGACTACTACTATCGCAGCAGTCACGGAGACCTGGGCAAGAAGCTCAAGGTCGGGGTGTACGTCGAATTCGACAACAAGACCGAGAGCCACCTGGGCATGCCGCTGCCCAAGGGGATCGTGCGCATCTACAAGCGGGATTCCGAAGGCAATGCCCAGTTCGTCGGCGAGGACCGTATCGACCACACGCCCAAGAACGAGAAGGTGCGCCTCAAGCTGGGGGATGCCTTCGACGTCACCGCCGACAAGAAGCAGACCGACTTCAAGAAGCTCTCAGGGTTCGGTCCCTGGCAGTACCAGTTCGAGAGCGCCTATCAGATCCTGCTCAAGAACGCCAAATCCGAGCCGGTCATGGTCACCGTCCATGAGCCCGTGCCCGGCGATTGGGAGATTCTGAAGGAGAGCCATCCCCACGAGAAAGGCAACGCCAGCACCGCCGTGTGGAACATCCTGGTGCCTGCCGAAGGCAGTGCCGAGCTCAGCTACCGGGTGAGAGTGCGGTTCTGAGCGCTGCCTCCGGCAGCCCGCCATCGCGGCATCCCGAGTCTACAGCCAGCCCTTGCGCTTGAACAGCAGGTAGGGCGTGACCGCCGAGACCAGCATCAGCACTACGGCGATCGGATAGCCCCAGCGCCAGTCCAGCTCCGGCATGAAGTGGAAGTTCATGCCGTAGATGCTTGCCACCAGCGTCGGGGGCAGGAACACCACCGCCGCGATGGAGAAGATCTTGATGATCTGGTTTTGCTCGATATTGATGAAGCCCATGGCGGCGTTGAGCACGAAGTCCACCTTCTCACTGAGGTAGGTGTTGTGCGGCAGCAGGGTGTCCACGTCCCGTAGCATGTCCCGAAGCCAATCGACGTGCTGCTCGTCGAGACGTCCGCGGCGCAGCAGGAAGTTGAGGTCGCGCTGACCGTCCATCAGGCAGATGCGGACCTTGCCGTTGAGGTCCTCGATCTCGGCGAGATGATCGATGGAGCCGCGATAATCCACCTCCACCCGACCCAGCACCTGGATGCTGAGGTTCTCCAGCTGGCGTCCGGCCTCCTCCAGGATGTCGGCGAGGTCGTCGACCTTGATCTCCATCAGGTTGAGCACGATGGACTCCGGATCGCTGATGACGGTCGGGTCGCGGTGGGCCCGCATCCGCAGCAGACGGAAGGCTGGTAGCTCGCGGGCGCAGATGCAGATGAGCCGATTCTCGCACAGGATCATCGCAACATTGGTGTTGCGCGGTATGCCGCCCACCTTGTGCAGGAACAGCGTGTTGAACTGCAGTGCCTCTTCGTACACCTCGTAGTGGGAGGACGCCTCCAGTCCCTCGATCTCATCGATGGTCGGAAACGGGAAGTGGTAGAGGGTCTGCAGCGACTCCAGCTCCTCGGCGGTCGGCTCGACCAGCTGTACCCAGATCGCTTCAGAAAGACACTGCGGCAGGTCTTCCTGCTCGATGCGTGTGAGACGATGCTTCTCCAGCCGATATGCATCCAACATCGAACGACCCTCGCCAGAACGGGAGCCCGGACGGTCGCTGCGCGCCACCGGGTCCAAATGAACCTTTCCGCTGCCACGATTCGGCCGGGCTGCCGCGCCGAGGTGCCGGCGCCAGCCGCCGTGGCCTTCGCAGTCCGATCCAAAAGCTTCCATCATAACGGAACATCGCACTGCAGGCAGCCATGCGGCAGCCCGTCTGCAGCGGAGGCGACGTGTCCAGACCCTCGCGGAACCGCCGCGGCTGGGGTCTGCTGGCCAGGTGTGACGTGAGCCCAAGACAACCCATCGATTACTGCGGTTTAGCTGCCGTTTTGGCGTGCTCGTCGTGCATTGCGCCATATTGATCCTCGCGGTGCGGCGCTCATCAAGCACCCGCCGGCACTCGGGCCGCGGCCCCCGAGGAGGAGGCAGTCATGATCACCATGAGACCGGCGTCCGAGCGTGGCCATTCCAGCCGCGGCTGGCTGAACAGCTATCACACCTTCTCTTTCGCCGACTATTACGACGCCCGGCACATGGGCGTCTCCAATCTGCGGGTCATCAACGACGACACGGTCCAGCCAGGCGGGGGCTTCGGCACCCACGGGCACCGGGACATGGAGATCGTGAGCTATGTGCTGTCCGGCGCCCTGGAGCACAAAGACAGCATAGGCAACGGCTCGGTGATCCACCCGGGAGACGTCCAGCGCATGAGCGCGGGCACCGGCGTGCTGCACAGCGAGTACAATCCCTCCACCGTGGAGCCGGTGCACTTCCTACAAATCTGGCTGGAGCCGAACCGTCGGGGAGTGCAGCCCGGCTACGCGCAGCGGCATTTCGGTACCGAGGAGCGCCGGGGCCGGCTGCGACTGCTGGTCTCGCCCGACGGCCGGGATGGCTCCCTCGGCGCCAGCCAGGACGCGCTGCTCTACGGAGCGCTGCTGGAGCCGGGCGAGGTCGTCCAGTATGAGGTGCCGTCCGGGCGCCTCGTCTACGTGCACCTCGCCACGGGCGATGCGGAGCTGAACGGCCGGACGCTGCATGCCGGCGACGGTGCACATTTGGAGGGCGAGCGGCTCGTGCACCTGATCGGGTTCGGAACGGCCGAGGCGCTGCTTTTCGATTTGCCCTGATAGCAGGTCGGTGCCGGTTCTGCGCGAGTCCGCAAACCTACAACCTGTAACGAGCCGTTTTGCGATGGCAGCCACGTGGCGCGGAATTCAAGAGCACCTGAGCAGCGAGGATTTTCTTCTGCCGGCAAGGACGCGCAGTCATGAAATCGGTACTTCGAAAGCGACGGCCGCGCGCAGCTCATGCCGCCCAGTGCAACGCTAGCCCGCGCTCGGCAGGTGATCCATGTAGTCATCCGGACACCGGGCAAGGAAGTCCACCAGCGGATTGATCTGGGCGGCGGCGAGCTCAGGGTGCGCTTGCAGGTAGCGCCTGGCGTCGAACAGGGGCGAAGGGTTGCGTCCGGACACGCCACCGTGCAGCAGGTAATGCACCAGGGGGTTCATGCCCTGCCGCGCCACGTCCGGATTCTGCGTCAGGTAGTACTCGGTATCGAACAGCGGGTGGGGACGGCGCCGCTCGGGTCCCCCTCGGTTGAGAAAATGACGCAGCGGAGGCTCGCCGGAGGCCGCCACGTCGGGGTAAGTCTCCAGGTAGTAGGCCACGTCGAACAATGGACATGGGCAGTGTGTCCGCTCCCGTCCCGCCGCCAGATAGTGCAGCAGCGGAGCGCAGTGTGCCTCCGCGGCCTCCGGGTAGCGCCGCAGATAGTAGTCCGGATCGAACAACGGATTCGGTGCGAGCTCGCGAGCGCCCGGCCGAGTCAGATAGTGAATGACGGGGTCCATTTGCGGGCCGAGGCTGTCGCCGGCCTGGGTGACATAATAGGCGTAATCGAAGATTCCGGAGTCCCGGAGCGTCTCCGCCTGGCGCCAGAGGGTCCCGTCTCCCGACAGGCGCATCGCTACAGCGGCCTTCATTCGCGTAACGGTCTCTCCGGCTCGACGCAGAGGCGCAGTCAGCATCCAGGAGCGGGAGGACCTCATGGCGTAGATCTCCGCCTCGGCACGCTCCAGCCGGCGGGATAGCTGCTGAAGGCGACCCTCGCGAGTGCGGAGCCGGTCTGTCAGCGCGGCGGCATCCCGCTGGCGCCCGGCGAGCTGGCTGCGCAGGGTGTCGGCCTGCGCCCCCAGCGCCGCCACGGTAGCGTGCTGGCTCGCAAGATCCTGCTGCAGCGCGGCGATGGTGTCTTGCTGCCGGGCCATGGCGGTCTTCGCGCCTGCCAGCTCGCGCTCGACGCGCTGGCGGACCTCCTGTACCGCATGGAGGCGCCGCGCGAAAAGGTCCGCCTTGGCTGCCCGGCGCTGCAGCCCCTGGCGAATCTGCGCGGCCGTGATCGTCGTCGGGGCTTCTGCGTCCGCGCCTTCGCGCTCATGCAGCGGCTGCGCGCCGTGGCTCGTGAGTGGTCCGAGCACTTCGAGCGCCCGCTCCAGCTCCGCGGCGATGGCATCCAACCCGGCGCGGGCCCCGGGGGCGTCGTCGGCTTCCGTCATGCGGGTCAGCAGCGCGTAGCTTTCCTTGACCCACGCCCCGACATGCTCGCTCGCCGCCAGCTCGGCATCCGTGCTCGCGTGGTGGCGGTGCTTGGCGCTGAGAAACTCGGCTATCTCTGCGGCAGCAGACTCGGGATTGCGGGGCCAGGAAATCCCCAGATGCTCCCCGATGCCTGCGACGCTGCGGCGCCAGTCGGCAAGCAGTGCGTCGTAGCTCACGATGACGCGCGCCAGGCCACGGCTGTCGCGCTCCGCGTCCAGCGCGTGCCGCAGCCAAAGCAGGCAGGACGCCGCCGGCTGGATGCCGTCTCGACGCTGTAAGGATTGTGCGACTTCCAGAGGATTGCGGATGGGGATCAGGATCCTCGGCTCGGCGCCTACCTCCGCCAAGACCTTCAGCCAGAATGGCACCATGCGGCAGATGCGCGGATCCTTGACCGCGAACAGGTCGGATCCGGCGAAGTCTTGCTGCAGTTGGGCGGCGATCCTGCGCCGAAACGCCTCTGCGGTCGTGCTTTTCATCCAATCGCGGTCGAAGGCGCGGAAGTCGTGCCAGGAGGAGCCGGCGGAAGCGAGTAGCTGCTCGTGGATGAGGTAGAGGTCGTAGGATTCCCAGAACCCGGCGTCGTTAATCTGAGGCTGCGCCGGCATCAGGTTCCGGGGCAGATCGGCACCGAGCAGGCTCAGGACGCGGGTGAACGCAGAGGTGCCGCTACGGTGCATGCCCAGGACCAGGATGCACCGGGGAGTCGCGGTATGCTCATGCTCAGCCATGGATGGGGAACTAGCGGGCGGCTCGGCTGCGGCGGGTAGCCGGCATTATAGCTCAGCGCGCAACTCTCACCAGGTCGGCACCCGGTCAACGTCGGTTGCCAGGCGGGTCGCGGAATATCCGAGCTTACAGGGACGTACTTGCAGCGTGTCACGGAGGACCCATGCGAGAACTTTCGGGACGATTGATATCACCTGGACGGAGTACCAGGGCCGTCTAACGGCTCACTCGATGGGCTTGGCTCGCCTGAGCCTCCGCCAGGCGCTGACGTGCCCGCAAGCCCATGGCCTCGTAGCTGAGGGTGCGGCGGATGTCCCGCGATG
>CAYQDX010000240.1:0-6478 GCA_964416345.1 uncultured Ectothiorhodospiraceae bacterium | reverse complement strand
GATTGTCACCAGCTTTTTGATCACCGGTGCGACATTGGTATTACGGTCGATGGCATTAGTACCATCGACAACAAGTACGTAAGGCGGGGCGCTGTCGGGTGATGCGGTCCGGGGAACCGACAGACCGGTTATTTCTGCATAAGCATTGGTTGTGGCCGTTGCAACCGGCTTTTCGGGATCATAAAGTTCATCGAAGTTTGTATTCAGGGCATATATAGTGACGTTCGCAAACGCGAGAGGACCCTTGATACCCGCACCCGTGATGTCGTAGGTTTCGCCACTTGCAGCAGACAGATTCTGCTGGTTGGAAACATCGGAAGATCCACCTCCGCCGCCACAGGCGCTTAATGCTGCTATACATGCCAATACAAACAAACGTCGGAGATTCACTGCCGATGGTTTAAACATTCCTTGATCCTTCTATCCTAAAAAAAGCAAACTTGGGAACCCTATCGGCAATTCCCGTGCCAAAACTTAATAAGTTTGACTTTTATTAGAAATAGAAGGGACTTATAAGAATAACCTCTAAACATTAGAGGATTTATCCGCGCCGAAACCCCGCGGTAGCGTCTCTCTCCGGAGACATTTGTTATGTACAGGCGTCTAACTTCATGATTTGAGCAGTGTTGGTCTGTCGGCAAACAGCAACACTTTTTGGTAGATCAAGTAGTCAAGTCAATTCTCTAGGATGAAAAAAGCAGATCATATGCGGACAGAAGCTTGGGAATTTCATGTTCCCACGCTAGAGCCTCTTCCACCCGCTTCCTGCCGTATTCGCCCATCCTGGCCCTCGCATCGTCGTCGTCCAGCAAACTGACGATCTTGCGCGCCATGTCCTCCGCATCATTATTGTTCGCGTATAACGAAGCTTCCCGGGCTGAAAACCGGCCCTCCGTCAAATCAAACTGCACGATCGGCTTACCCAGCGCCATGTATTCCATGATTTTGTTCATGGTCGACTTGTCGTTCATTTCGTTGGCCACGTCAGGATTAACGCAGACATCCGCAGTATTGAGCATTTCCAGCATTTCCTGGTCCGGTACACGTCCCGTGAAGGACACATAGTCCTGCAGACCGAGTTCATCCGCATAGGCTTTCATCTCCTCCAGAGAGGTACCGCCGCCAACCAGACCGAAGTGAACATCCTCGCGACCAAGGTCGTAGACGATGTGCCGGGCGGCCCTGAGCAGATAGTCAATACCTTCCTGCCGCCCCATGACACCGACGTAGCCGACGAGGTAACGGCGGCCTTTCTTCAGGGCTTCCACCGGCGGCATGATTTTCAGACGATCGAGTTTGGGACCACTGCGCACCACAAATACACGGTCTTCGGACATCTTCCCGCGCTCGATGGCGATGCGCTTGTAGGACTCATTGGTGGCGATGGAGACGTCGGCTGTCCGGAACGTCCACCTTTCCCAGGCGAGCATCACCCGGTAGAAGAAGTCCCTCCGGCCGAATTTCGCTTCGTAGAGTTCCGGATTGATATCGTGGTGGTCAAACAGGAATTTCTTACCGAACAGTTTGAAAAAACCACCCACCAGGAAAATATTGTCCGGCGGGTTACAGGCATGTATGGCGTCGAATCCCCGCGTGAGCAGCACCCGCCAGGCCAGTACGAACTCCCAGAACAACGCGGCGCTGTACTCCATCAGGTACCCCAGCGCACCTTCCGCTTCCAGGGGCAGGTTATGCCTGTAGATGTGCACGCCATCGATGATTTCGTGCTTCTTTTCATATCCCTTGCCGGTCGGGCAGATTATGGAAACCTCGTACCCGGCCTCGCGCAGGGTTGTCGCCTCCTGCCAGACGCGCCGATCGAACGGCGACGGCAGGTTCTCCACGATGATCAGAACACGGCGCTTGTCACCAGCAGATGCCATCGTAGCGCCCTTCCTGGCTCCTGTCGGGAACGATCCTCACCAGGTCAACAACGACCTGCCCAGGCTTGATCCGGTCCAGCACTGTCGAGAACTCGCTGTCACCATTACCGATAACGATAGTCCCCGCCTGGTCCAGCACCTCATCGATACTGGTCACCATGAGTTTTGAAATATGCGGAATCTGGTTGAGGATATAGTCACGATTTGCTCCCACCAGGCTGGCCAGGTTGACGTTGCGGTCATACAGTTTCAGGTTATACCCCTTTCCCAGCAATCGTTCGATGATCTCAACCAGCGGACTCTCGCGGAGATCGTCGGTTCCGGCCTTGAAACTGAAGCCGAGAATACCGACATCTCTGTGGCCCTTCTCCATGATCATCGCCAACCCTTTCTCGATCTGATACTTGTTGCTGACCATTATCGAATCGAGTATCGGTACCCCGATGTCCAGGCTGTGCGCTTTGTAGGTCAGGGCCCGCACATCCTTGGGCAGGCACGAACCACCGAAGGCAAAACCCGGCTTCATATAGTAGGGTGAAAGGTTCAGCTTGGTATCCTTGCAGAAGATCTCCATCACCTTGTGGCCGTCGATTCCCACCGCCTTGGAAATATTGCCGATCTCGTTGGCAAACCCGACTTTCAGTGCATGCCAGACGTTATCGCTATACTTGACCATCTCCGCCGTTTTTACGTCCGTCTTGATCAACGGGGCATCCATGTCCTTGTAGATGCTGGCGAGCAGATCACCGCTCCTGGCATCCGTTTCACCGATTACCGTCTTCGGCGGGTTGTAAAAATCATAGACGGCAGTGCCTTCGCGCAGGAATTCGGGGTTGTTGCAAACACCGAAGTCCTTGCCCGCGATCTTTCCGGACGACTCCTCGAGCGTCGGTATGACCACGTCCAGCATGCTGCCCGGCAACATGGTGCTGCGCGCAACCACGACGTGAAAATCATCCTTTTGGCTCAGGGCCCTGACGATTTGCTCACACACGTTCCTGACTTTTTTGAGATCCAGTCCGCCGTTGATGAGACTGGGTGTTCCGACGCAGATAAACGACATGTCCGTGGCATTGACGGCGTCCTGAACATCGATTGTCGCTCGCAAATTACCAGCCTGCACCGCTGCAGCCACAATTTCACCGATATCCGCTTCAATCACGGGCGTCTGGCCGCTGTTTATCAGGTCTATCTTGGGCTGGTACGGATCCACGCCAACCACGATGTGCCCGTCGCGGGCGAGGCAACCGGCGGAAACAGCGCCGACATATCCCAGTCCGAAAATGCTTATTTTCATGTTTTCCTCTGTACTACGCTTCAAACAAAACGCAGAGATTCTTATCTAAGGTCCTTGCCGGGGCGTAGAATTACACCTAACGAGTTGAATTCGTGGCCCTAGCGTGCGCTGGGGCCATAGCATTCGCAGTATGGCGGCTTCTTAACTTGCCGGAACCCCCGGACACGAACGTCGCCGACAGGGGCTGAATCAGATGCGCCTGCTCTATGTTGCAAACCCGGAGCACATGACCGGTGCACTAAAAGTTAAACTGCGCCTTGGCGTAAACCTGGTCATCGTCATAGTCGCGAGCATCAATACTGGAATCACGGGTTTCCCTTCTGTAGTTTAATGACACTTGCACATATTGCCGGGGAGTCCATGTAGCACCGATACCATACAGCCAGGTGTCGTCTTTTCGCCGCTGTGCGCCCGCGGCCGCGGCCACGTCATTTCGTCCTTTAAAGTCGTCATTGGTGTACATGATCTCACCTGCGATGGTGATTTTTGGCGTTGCTAACCAGGTGGGGGTGATACTCGCACCCTTCTGCAGGACATAGGTGGTGATTTCGTCATACAGTGACGATGTTTCGCGCCATACAGCGAAGTCTATATTCGTTTTCCCTGATACAACCCGATGATATGTCAGGCGGCCTGTGCTCCCCTGAAAATCCCTGTCATTCAATTCGTCATACTTGACGTCTGTGTACCCCAGGTTGGCTTCCAGTGCTGATTTATCTGATCCTTGCCAGTAAAACACGCCACTGATTTCCGTCTCATCATAATCATTATTGATAGAAACTCCCGGGCCAATATCAAAATCCGGCAGGTCATTCTTTGAATATCTCGTACGCACGCCCACGCGGGTATTGCGCGTGTTTGCATATTGAACTTCGAATGCCCCAGAACTTGTCTTACGATCAAGGAAGTTCTCGTGCTGATATGATGTGTCCGCATAATCCAGCCCTGCGATAATCTTCCAATCCGGGTGAATCTGATAGCCCGCGTTCCAGAAGCCGGTATGGGTAGTCCTCATGTCCTTTCGTGGAACAAGTTGCTCATCGAATGACGACATCTCCTTGTTGTATTTGTATCCCAGTTCACCGTTCCATAGATTCCCTACCTGCCAGGCCCAGGCACCTCGCCCATCTATGCTCGTGTTGTCCAATTCACCCTGGGAGTCGTACTTGGACCGATCCACCTCTGCGTCCAGTAACAGATGCTGCCTGCTCAACTTCCAGTCAGCGTTCAGTCCGGCTCCCAGATGCCCGACTGTGTCGCTCTCTTCATTGTCAACGTCGCCCGAAACCCTGTAAATATTTGAATCGTAGAGCACTCGAGCGTAAACATAGGGATCAAACCTGTCTACTGCTGCTAACGCTACGTTTACTGGCACTAGTACCGCTGGAAGAAGAAACACGCTTCTAATCATGCAATCCCGGGAATATCTCATGAGACCCTTTACCTCACAGTACCAAACAGCTGTATTGACGATTCGTCAGGCTCCCCGGCACCACATCAGGCCGGGCATTTCTTTTTTTGGCTCATACACATACGTTCGTTGTGCCAATATTATCCCATCGTTCCCGTAATTTACAGCAGGAACCGCCATCATCGGGGGCTGCTGTCCCGCACAATGCCCTCGAACAGACGCTCAAGCTTCCCGTTCAGTCGCTCTATGTTGAATTCCCGGAGTACTTTTTCCCGTCCGGCCATCCCCATGGCCGGCCAATCGTCGGCCCTGGCGACAAGCTCCCGAATTGCCTGCGCCAACCCGTCCACATCCCGCTCACCAACAAGCTTACCGGAAATCCCGTCTTCTACTAACTCAGGTATACCGCTGTGCGAGGTGCTGATGACAGGCAATCCGGTGGCCATGGCCTCCATCAACACGGTCGGGATGCCTTCCATGTCACCGTCCCGACTTGTGACGCTGGGTGCGATAAACAGATGCGCCTGAGCCAATTCCCCGGCAACTTCATCGCTGGTCCTCGTTCCAAGGAAGCTGACATGATCACCAAGGTGCAGATCCGACGTTATTTGCTGCAGTAAAACAGCCAACGGGCCATCGCCTATTATCCGGTATCGCACATCCACATCCAGCGCAACGAGTGCAGCCATTGCACGTATCGCGTATTCGATACCCTTTTTCTCGACGAGCCTTGCCACACTGATTAGTACCGTTGGCTCGTGCGCTCCACGAACGCGCCCATGAACGCGAAATTGCTCACAATCCACCCCTACATGATGCACCTTGATCTTGTCCGCAGGACAACCCAATGCCCGCAGCCTGTCTTGCCAGAAATGGCTTATCGGCAAGAACAGGTCGCCGTATTGAAAAAGAGGATCATAGATGCGTTCACCATTAAGGTGAATATAAGTCGACAAGTCGAAGCCGTGGAAGACAGTCACCAGGGGGCCCTCAATCACCCCGGCATCACGATACCAACAGGCGCGCAAACCGTTTGGACCAAAATGAGCGAAAATCACGTCGAATCTTCCGCCATAATGAATCAGTGGCGCCGCAATAGTCAGGGCATATTGCCAGCTACCCAGGCAGCGATATCGTCCGAAGGCAGCTCGCAGGCGCAACACCGGTTTCGCATGGAACAGAGTTAGTTTGATTAGCCAGATATAGAAACGGACTTTGCCTGCCAGCGTACGCGCCGGCTCGCGCGGCAAATACATCATCTCTGTAAGCTGACGACGTTCGACAAGGCCTTGCACCCTGGTCTCGTCGCCCATCCGGCATGGAAAAATCACAACCTCATGGCCATGGTCCAACAAGCCGTCGATCTGGCTTACAATAAAAGTTTCCGACAGTTTGGGAAATTGATCGACGAACAATGCGATTTTCATATATTTCTGTCGCGGTCAACCTATTGCAGAGAAGCCGTTTCTGTGTTAGAGAATTGCACAATTCACGCACTCTAGCAAATATCAGTCAGGGTGTCATCGCACCCATTGACAACTGCCCGGCCATCCCCTTCAATACTCACTTGCCCAGCGAAAAGCTCTCGGGATAGTATCCGTAGCTGAATACAAAAGCCAGGTAACAGCATTTATATCCTCCCATTCGGTACCTGCCCCAGCCATGGAAATCTCCGTCGTCATTCCCGTTTACAATGCCGAAAAGTATGTCGCGTATGCGGTGGAAACGGCATTGCGACAAAAAGAAGCCGCCGAGGTTATTCTCATTGAAGACAACTCCCCCGATAATGCCTTGGAGGTCTGCGAAGCCCTGTCGAAAGAAAATCCCCGGGTACGGCTTGTCAGGCATAGTGACGGGAAGAACCACGGGGCCGGGGAAAGCAGAAAT
>CAYQDX010000239.1:0-6512 GCA_964416345.1 uncultured Ectothiorhodospiraceae bacterium | reverse complement strand
GGTGGCTATCTGGGTAATCCCGAGCGGGAAGAGCAGCGCGTGACGGACGCCTACAGCGCGGGCTACGAAGACGGTCAGGCGCGCAACGCCGACAACTTCGATTCCTGGACCAAGTAGCGGGAGCGGCGCCGGATTGAAGCACGCGAAGGCGGGAGTGATCCCGCCTTTGCGTTTGCTCGGCTAGGAGAACAGCTCCAGCATCGCCTTCTTGAATTTCTCGTAGGCTTCCGGGCCCTGAATGTCCATCACCTGGTCGATGACCCAGCGGTTGGTGAAGGCCGGTCCCATTGCCGACATCACGCGCTCCCCGAAATAGCGGTAGAGCCCGTAGCTGGGCCCGCCCTCCTCGTCGTAAGAGAGCTCCGCGTAGTCTGACAGGCGCTCGTTCAGGGTCGCGATGAAGGACTCTTGGTAGTCACCCGGGCCGAACAGGTCCGTCAGGTTGTCCTGGACGTGTCCGGCCAGACCGCGGCCCAGGGCCGTGATCAGTTGCGCCCGGTCGGTGTCCTCCAGGAAGCCGTGGGCGATGCGGTCGGCGAGATGGAGCAGGAAGGCCAAGAATTCGGCGATTACCGTGACGCGCTGGCTGTCCGAATCGTAGACGTAGCCTTCCCCGTGCAGCTCCTTGGCGTCGTGCAGTGCAATGCGCCAGATGATGAAGGCAAGGGCACCGGCTTTCTCGTGCATGGATTTGGAGGCGCCATCGCCGTGCCAGCGGCTCTTGATACGTAGTGCCATTGTTGCGGTTTATCCTCTAGCGGCGCCGCCAGCCGGTACGGTTGACTGACCGAAATGCAGGCTCAATAATATACCAATTTACTCAGGCATTGGCCAAAGGCCGACGCGTGGTTGGCCAGTGCGGAGCCCGATACCATGAAGGCTGAGCTGAACATCGTCAGCGGCGTAGTGCAGCGCAACTGCGACATTTCCGACGCCAGGCACGCGCGGCAGTACACCCTGTGCGCCTACCTGCTCAAGATGCGCGAGTACTATCGCTGGCAGCGTGGATACGCGTTGACCGACACCCTGCCCAAGGACGATCTGGGCAGCTGGGTGGATGAGCGCGAGCGCCTCTGGGAGACCCTGGAGGCGGAAGGCTTTCGCCCCATCGAGCTGGATGGGCAGAGCTTCGATCCCTTCGAGTCCGAATCCATCAACGCCCACCTGGTGCCTCAGGGCCTCGTCTACAGCGGCGGCTTCGGCCGCTTTTGCCAGCCGCACTTCTTCCTCGGCTCGTTGTTGCAGCGCTATCGGCGCGAGGGACTGTCGGTGCTGGTCTCGGCCGACGAGTATGCCCGCGACCTGGTGGCACCGCCGGCCATGCTGCAGGGGGACGTGGTCTACGTGCGGCGCGAGTCCGTACGCCGCATGTTGTGGGAGAAGGTGGAAGAATGGCGCTGGCGTAGGCAGGACAACGCCATGGGCCGGGCGCTGGCCGGCTACGGCATGGATGGCGACGGCGACGCGGGGCTGGAGCGGATGATCGATCGCCAGGTGGATCTCATGGTGCTGCACGAGCTGGGCGAGGCGATGGCCGGCAGGCTGTGGGGTGAGTCCGCCTGGGGCGGCATGCTGGGTGATCTGGCCCGCACGCCCGCAGAGATCCGCATCCGTGCCCTGCGTGACCTGTTGGCAGACTGTCTGTCGACCCTGCCCGGCTTGCTTGACATCCAGGAGCCCGCGGTGCTGCACCTGTATTTCGCCAATTTTACCGGCATGCGCCGAGACCTGTTCCCCAGCCTCTGGAGTGCCTATCAGCAGTGGCGCGCCACCCAGGATCTCGGGGCCATCTCGCGGACGGCCGAAGTCGGCGGCGCACACTGGGCCGAGGTCGGCCACGGGGCGGTGCGACTGCATATGGAATCGGGCGACGAGTCCGGCGGGCAGTCGGTGCTGGAGCTGGTCGAGGCGCGCAAGCTCTGAGATACCATTGGCTGCGTTCACGCGCGGCGGCGAGAATATTGGCAGTCCATCAGCAAAGGACCCCGCCCGTGGTCGAGCATTCCGGCGCGCCGGCACCAAGCCCGGTATTTCGTGAGGTCCAGGCCGGCAGCTTCATCTTCGAGATTCCCAAGGCCTTGCCTGGGGACGTGTGCGCGGAGATCGTCCGCCGTTTCGAGCTGCGTACCGAGGACCAGTACCAAGGTCGCATCGGCCAGCAGGCCACCACGGATCGCGCCGTGAAACGCTCCACGGACATGGTGATCAGCGGCAAGGAGCACTGGAAGGATTTCGACCGGGCCTTGTTCCGCTCCCTGTCCCTGGCGCTGCGGGAGTTTCGGGAGAGCTTTCCCTACTTCAGGGGCCCATTCAAGGATATGGGCTATGCCGTCCAGCGGACCTTGCCGGGTGAGCATTACCACTGGCACATCGATGGCGGTAGCCATGAGTTTGCCTATCGCCAGCTGGTAGCGGTGTGGTATCTCAACGACGTGCCCGGTCCCGGCGGGGAGACCGAGTTTCTGTTCCAGCGCGTCAAGATCAAGCCCGAGCAGGGCAAGCTGGTGCTGTTTCCGCCGTTCTGGACCCACGAGCATCGTGGAGTGACCCTGCATCGGGGCGTCAAGTACATCGCCACGACCTGGGTGGTGTTCGCCTGAACGCGCCCGACGCATGAGCACCGGAATCCTGCAGCCATTTCACCTAGCCTTTCCGGTCCATGACCTCGCGGCCGCCCGGCAACGCTACGGTGAGACTCTCGGTTGTCCCGAGGGACGCAGCGCACGGCGTTGGGTGGGCTTCGACCTGTTTGGCCATCAGATCGTCGCTCACCTGACGGAGTCGGGGCGTCCACGTTGCAGTCGCAATCGGGTGGACGGAGACGAGGTGCCGGTACGTCATTTCGGGGTAGTGCTAGACATGGCCCAATGGGAAGCGCTCAGCGAGCGTCTGCAGCGGGCCGGAGTGCGCTTCGTAATCGAGCCTCATCTGCGGTCTCGCGGCGAAGCCGGGGACCAGGCGACTCTGCTCGTGTTGGAGCCCAGCGGCAATGCTCTGGAGCTTGAGGCGTTTGCCAACCCCAGCCGGCTGTTTGCGTGCTGAGCATGGTCGTGGCAGGCGGGCGCAGGGTGCTGTCCATCATCGAGCTCGGTGGCTATCCGAACTTCGCTCCGCTGCTACAGCAGGCGGGGTTCGAGGTCACCACCGTCGGCTCCATGCGCAAGGCGCTGGCTTACCTGAAGCGCGAGACTCCCGACATCGTGCTGGCCGAGTTCAACTTCCAATCCGATTTCCGCGATCGCACCAGCAACCTGGAATCCTTGTTCGCCAAGCTTCAGGGGGCGCCGGATACGCGCGTAGTGGTGTTCTACGAGCCGGAGGCCGAAGTGCATCTGGAGCGCCTCAAGGCCAGGTTCCCGGTGCACGCCGCCTTCACCTTCCCGATCGAGGTGCAGGCGCTGCTGGCCAGTCTGGGCGACGCCGCGGGCTAGCGCCACAGAATCTGGGTGGCGTTCATGTCGCCCTGGGTGTCTACGCTCACGGCCGTGACGCCGGGCACACGGCTGAGGATGTAGCCTGCCATCACGACCGCCAGCCTGCCGTTGCCGTTCTCGAGGGCGGTGAGCAGCCGGTCGGCCACGATCTGACAGCGCTGCGTCGTGTCTGGCCGTGCCACCCACTGGCGGCTCATCTGCCAGCCGCGGTCCATGTCGGCATCCATCTTGGCGAACATCTCCGCGCCATCTTGAAGGACCTCGGGTGGAACCTGAATGGGGTGGACGGCATCGTCTATCTGCACGTTCAGTATCATGTGGAATCCTCTCGGCTCGCTGCCCCTACAGGGGCGGTGCGGGAGCAAAGATCGCCATTATAGCCAGCCGGCTCGCGGCCGACGCGATGGGTCGGCGATTAATCCAGGAGTTGTCAGGCCATGTTGCTGCGCATTCCAAAGGTGCTGGGCCCCGAGGATCTTCAGGTGGCCCGCCACATCCTGGCCAATGCCTCATTCGTCGACGGAAGGCTCTCCGCCGGGGAGGCGGCGGCTCTCGTCAAGCACAATCAGGAGGCCGATCGCCAGGACCGGGCGACGCGTCAGCTCGACAATCTGGTGATGGGCGCGCTGGTGCGCAATCCCATCTACGCCGGCGGTGCCTTGCCACAGCGGGTGGCTGCCCCGTTCTATGCCCGCTATCGGCCCGGCATGGCCTATGGCGACCATGTGGACGATCCCATCATGGGACCGCCGGCGGGACGTTATCGAACGGACGTGGCGATTACCGTATTTCTAAGTGGTCCGGAGGATTACGACGGCGGCGAGCTCGCGATCCGCACTCCCTTCGGCGACAACCGGGTGAAGCTGCCTGCCGGGGATGCGGTGATGTACCCCGCCTCCAGCCTGCACCGGGTGGCCCCAGTCACCCGCGGGGAGCGTCTGGTGGCCGTCACCTGGGTGCAGAGCATGGTGCGGGACCCGGCACGACGGGAGCTATTGCATGCCCTGAACCTGGCCCGGGAGAAGCTCCTGCGCACGGCCCCCGGGGCCGAGGAGACCACCCACATCGACCACGTCTACGTGAATCTGATGCGCATGTGGGCGGATCTCTGAGCGTGCCGAGCTCAAACGCCGCACGGGGGGTCACTGCTCCCCCGTGCGGCGCCCGGGCCGAGCCGCGGATCAGTACCCGCCCTTGCGCCGGCTCTCAGGCAGACCGGCGACCTTGCCCCCCTGCTTGCTGGGCATCAGGGGAAACAGGTCGTACATGTCCTTGTTGGTCGCCTTGATTCCCCACTTCTCACTCATGGCCTTGAGTATGGTACGCTCGTTGGGCTGGTTCCCGGCGTGATTGAAGAACTGGTCGCGCAGGTAATTGATGATGTCCCAATGTCTCTCCCCGAGCTCGATGCCTTCCGCCGCGGCGATGGCTCGGGCCACCTCTTCGCTCCAATCTTCCTGTTTGATCAGATACCCGTTGTCATTGGTCTCGATGGTCTTGCCGCCGACTTCGATTGCCATGTGCCCTCCAGTATTTTTCGTAGCTGACGGATAATATTGCAATTTTACCGAAACGACGGGGCTCGGTCTATTGCTCGTCGGCCCGCTTCACGGGCGCTATGCCCTTGTGGGGGATGAACAGCCCGAATCCCAGCTTGCGGTCCTCGCCCAGGCCGCGCTGCTGCAGCCGAATGGAGGCGTCGAAGTCCAGGTCGGCCACCATGAGGGAGCGTGTGACCGCCGTGCCATGGGGAGTCCGAAACCGGTGCGGGCGTCCGGCCACCAGTTTCCGGGCCGGGATGTCCAGCTTGGCGAGCATGCCAGCGACCGCGTGCAGGAAGTCCTCTTCGCTCTGCTCAGCCCGTGAGAGCACATAGCGGGAGAATAGGGTGGCGGAGTGCGCCAGCGGGCGGGTGCTGGACTTGCCCACCACCAGCGGATGGCCGCCGACATCTAGGGTGGCGCCGGCCAGGGCTTCGGCCTCCTGCACCCGGCTGCGGGGCAGGCGCAGGGTGAGCCGCGTGCGCTTGGACAGGTACAGCAGGCCTTCCGCATCCGATTCGGGCCGAACCCAGCCGTTGCCCGAGGCCGCGACGTGAATCAAGTGCAGCCCGGCAGCCGGCTCCTCGACCAGCCAAGGCAGCGTGTGCTGCAGGGCCTGCGACAGTGCCCAGGCGTGATCCACCGGCAGCACCCGGCAGTCGATCCCGAAGGAGATATCGAGAATATCATCCGGAATGGCGCGGGGGCGCGGTTGCTCGTCTTCTTGCCAGTACATCTTCAGTTCACCGGTATGTAGGCGTGAATGGCTGCGCGGTCTATCCACCAGTCGTCCTGCACCAGCACGTCCACGACGTTGCGCAGGCGAGCCAGGAACTTGCCGGGGTCGTCCAGCGCTAGGCGCAGCATCCAGGCGTTGAAGTCGCGTTGCTCCTCCACCTGGCTGTGGCGCCTGGCAACGGCGCCGAGCAGCTGCTGGGTGAAGAACGTCAGGCTGTCCCGCTCGTGGGAGTCCTCGGCCGTGCGCAGCTCGGCGACGTAATGGGCGGTGGCTGCGGCCACTGCGGCGCCGTCGGAATCCGCGGGAGTCTCGTCGACGATATGCTGCAGCATGGCCACGGTGACATTGGGATGGACAGGGAAGGTCACCGAGATCCAGACACCGTGCCCCAGGGCCACGAGCGCCCCGTCCGCCTCGGTCCGAAACAGCACCTCGCAGGCTTCGGCCGCCTGCTCCCAGTCTGCGGCTGCGGCATACAGATCGAAGGCCTCGCGCACCGGCTCCCAGGCTTCTTGGCCACGCTGCAGGTCCACCAGGGTCCGTCCCAGCTCCAGCAATGCAGCGGCGCGCTCGACGGCCTCGGGCGCCAGCTGCTGGAGGCGCTCACGCAGGGCCTGCAGGCGTGCCTCCAGCAGCTCGCTGGCGTTCTGCTGGTCAGCATCGGTGACGGCAATAGATTCCGATATGCTCATTTTGGCTCCATAGGGCCTCAGCGCAGGTAGCCGCTGAAAGCGCCTTCGAGTATGTCTTCCCAATTCTCCGGAGTGTCCGGGAAGGGCGGTTTGACGTCCATGCGAA
>CAYQDX010000238.1:0-6520 GCA_964416345.1 uncultured Ectothiorhodospiraceae bacterium | reverse complement strand
GCCGCTGGAAATTCGGCTGGCGCGGCCGTACCGCCATCCGCTGGACACTGAGCGGTTTCGTATTCCTGATTCTCGCCTACTTCGGCAGCAAACTGGTGCTGGAGCTCATCCTGCACCGTAACGCCTGACAAACAGCGTTAATGCGCCTACAATTTCTACTAACCGCAGCAACAGGGTCTACCCGCGTTGGAAGATATACCCCTTAGTGTCCTGTTCGGTGCACTGGTCTTTCTGATCCTGCTTTCCGCGTTCTTCTCCAGTTCCGAAACCGGGTTGATGACCCTCAACCGCTACCGCCTGCGTCACCTCGCACAGGCCAATCACGCCGGCGCCATACGCGCACAAAAACTGCTGGAGCGACCGGACCGTTTGATCGGACTGATCCTGCTGGGCAACAATTTCGTCAACGTCATGGCATCGGCCATCACCACGGTGATTGCCCTGCGCCTGGGTGGAGAACCGGCCATCGCTATCGCCGCGGGCATTCTCACCCTGGTGATTCTGGTATTTGCGGAAGTGACCCCCAAAACCCTGGCCGCGCTGCACCCGGAACGCGTGGCCTTCCCGGCCGCCTTTATCTATGGCCCCTTGCTATGGCTGCTGTATCCGCTGGTGTGGGTGGTCAACGGCATCGCCAACGGCCTGCTGCGCCTGCTCAATATCTATCCGGAAGACAGCTCCGCCGATGCGCTCAGCCAGGAAGAACTGCGTACTGTGGTACTGGAAGCCGGCGCCATGATCCCCAAACGTCACCAGGACATGCTGCTCAACATCATCGACCTCGAAAAAGTCACGGTCGAGGACATCATGGTGCCGCGCAAGGAAATCACCGGCATCAACCTGGAAGACGATTGGGACGACATCATCAGCCAGATGACCAACAGCCAGTACACCCGCCTGCCGGTATTTCGCGAAAACATCGACCAGGTGGTTGGCTTCGTGCACCTGCGCAAAGTGCTGCCGCGGCTGATGCGCGGTCACCTGGACCGCGAATCCCTGGAAAGCCTGCTCAGGGAGCCGCTGTTCATCCCTGAAAACACACCGCTGAACCGCCAGCTGCTGAACTTCCAGCGCGAGCGCCGGCGCATCGGTCTGGTGGTCGACGAGTATGGTGACATCCAGGGGCTGGCGACACTGGAGGATATTCTTGAAGAAGTGGTTGGCGAATTCACCACCGACCCCTCCACGTCCATCAGCGACTTTACCGCCGAAGAAGACGGCAGCTATCTGGTCAACGGCACGATCAACGTGCGCGACCTGAACCGCGCGCTGCACATGGACCTGCCGATCGATGGACCTAAAACCCTGAATGGCATGGTGCTGGAGTACCTCGAAGATATTCCAGAGCCCGGCACCAGCCTGTTGCTGTCCGGCTATCCGGTGGAAATCATTCAAACCAAAGGCAATCTGGTCAAAACCTTGCGGGTGTACAGCAAACTGCATCGTACGCCTGCCGCGGAAGACTGAGACATGACGGACAAGATCGACAAACCGGACGAGGAATGGCGCCGGCAACTCAGCCCCGAGGCTTACCGGGTGACCCGTCAGAAAGGTACCGAACGCGCTTTCTCCGGCTGCTACCATGACTGCAAAACACCCGGCACCTACCATTGCGTGTGTTGCGACAGCCTGCTGTTCCGGTCCAGCGAGAAGTACGATTCCGGCAGTGGCTGGCCGAGTTACTGGCAGCCGGCGAGCGATGACGCGCTGCGCACCGAAACCGATACCAGCCACGGCATGCGCCGTGTCGAGGTACTGTGCGCGCGCTGCAACGCTCACCTCGGGCATGTATTTGACGACGGGCCACCGCCAACCGGCCGGCGCTACTGCATCAACGCCGCAGCGCTGGTACTTAAAGAACTCGGCGACAACGGTCGATAACTCACGGAGGCCGTGGCGATCTGCGCGGGGCGCAGCGCTGAAGACCGACCGGCAACCATGCCGCCGGCAACCGGACCCGGTCGATCATCCATACAGGGGGAGCTTCGTGGCCAAACTGACGTTGTCATTCAAAGACCGCAAACTCAAGGTTATTGCGCTGCAGCCCGGTGATTATCTGGTCGGGCGGGACCCCGGTTGCGACATTGTTATTGACAGTCTGGCGCTGGAACCGCAGCACGCGCGTGTTCGTTTCGCGGATAATAATTACCTTATCGAACCGGTCGACGCGGGGTGCGCGATCAGCATTGCAGACCGGCAGATCACCGATGCACAGGTGCTCAACGAAGGCGATAACATAAAAATAGGCAAACACAGTCTCGCCTTTTCCGCGACAGGCGAACAGCCCGTCACCCACAAGGCCACTGTGACGCCACTGCCGGCGACAGCCTGGCTGCAGATCCAGAACGGTGTCCACCTCGGACGCACCATTCGCCTGAACAAGGCATTCACGCGCGTGGGCAAACCACAGGGCGAGCTGGCGGTAATCACGCGCCGCGATGACGGTTACTACCTGTCGTCGCTGCAAGGCGAACAGGGTACGCAACTCAACGACCAGACCATCGGCGAACAAAGTCGTAAGCTGCAAAACAGCGACTACATTGTTGTCGATGACCTGCAATTGCAGTTTTTTTCCGATGGTGTCGCGGCACAAGCCTCGGACACGCCGCCTGCCGAACAGTCGGAAGCCCGGCAGCGGCAGTTCAGCCGCATTCCCTTTGAAGTGAGCGCAACCCTGCAACACGAACAGCAGCACTGGGAAACCGAACTGCTGGATATTTCTCTGCACGGTGCACTGGTCCAGGCACCGGAAGCATTCGAAGCTGTTGCGGGAAAACACTATCAGCTTGTCATTCACCTGGAGGGCGGTCCGGACCTGCGTATGGACGTCGAGGTGGCACACCATCTCAATGAACAACTTGGACTGCGCTGTGCACACATCGATGTCGACAGCATCACTCACCTGCGGCGGCTGGTGGAACTGAACCTCGGCGACCCGGAGCTGCTGGAGCGCGAATTATCCGCCCTGGGGTGAAGTACCGGCTGTACTCTACGGCAGCGAAATTTGCCGGCACCCGCGCGCAACCCCCTTTTCAAAGTCGGTATTGTCATCGCACTCACCGGTCATGGGTCGCCATATGGCGACACTGTCATGCCTTCACTGCAGAGAAAACCAAATAATCCATCCGGATACTGCGCAACCCGGCTCCCGACCTGCCAAAACCCGATATACTAGGCTCGGCTGTTCAGCCGTAAACTTCCCTGGAAGAGAAGTTTTCAATTGGGTAGTCAATGATATTAACTAGTCTGGAGAAGTCTCATGAAACTGATTAACCTGGTGGCCGTTATTTCAATCGTTCTGGCGCTCGGCGCCTGTAGCAAGGAAGACGCTTCCACTGCCACGGATAAAACTTCGGATGCAACCGAAACCACCATCGAGAAAGCCAAGGACGCGAGCATGGGCGCTATGGAAACGACCAAGGATGCCGCGGGCCAGGCCATCGAGTACACCGGCGACAAAATGGAAGCAGCCGGCAAAGCCATGAGTGAAACCGGCGACTCCATGCAGAAGCCTGAATAACACCACACGTTCCATGTAACCGCTTGCCCCTGGCCGGCGCCCGATTTTTTCGGGTTCCGGCCTGTTACCGGCAAGCAGCGGGACGGTGAGTCCTGCTAGTCGGAAAACCAGTCCAGCGCTTCGGAGTAACGTGACACGGCCGTTATCTCCAGACCTTCAATTCCGGATTTTGGTGTATTGGCCGCCGGAATCAGGGCGCGCTTGAACCCCAGCTTGGCCGCTTCGTGCAGACGCTGCTGGCCGTTCGGCACCGGGCGTATTTCCCCGGCCAGCCCCACCTCGCCAAACACGACCAGATCGTTCGGTAACGTGCGGTCGCGGAAACTCGAAAGCACCGCCAGCAACACGGCCAGGTCCGCCGCTGTTTCGTTGACGCGCACCCCGCCCACCACGTTCACAAATACGTCCTGATCGTTCATGAAAACACCGCCGTGACGATGTTGAACAGCCAGCAACATGGCCAGGCGGTTGTGTTCCAGACCAAGCGTGACACGCCGCGGGTTGGACAACTGGCTGTCATCAACCAGCGCCTGTACCTCGACCAGCAAAGGTCTCGTCCCTTCCATGGTCACCAGGATGACGCTGCCGGCCACCGGCTGCTCGTGACGCGACAGAAAGATCGACGAAGGGTTGCGCACTTCCTTCAGGCCCTTGTCGGTCATGGCGAAGACGCCCAGCTCGTTGACCGCACCGAAGCGGTTCTTGATAGCGCGAATAACCCGGTAGCGTTCGCCGGGTTCGCCCTCGAAATACAGCACGGTATCCACCATGTGTTCGAGCACCCGCGGGCCGGCGAGCGTGCCCTCCTTGGTGACGTGTCCAACCAGAAACAGCACTGTGCCCGTCTGCTTGGCAAAGCGTACCAGCTGTGCGGCGCTCTCGCGCACTTGCGCTACCGAACCCGGCGCCGACTGCAACAGCTCCGTATACAGCGTCTGGATAGAGTCAATGACCATCACCTGCGGCTGTTCGGCGCGGGCGTGCTCGACAATGCGCTCCACCGAGGTTTCCGCCAGCAGACGCACCGAATCCGCCGCGACACCCAGGCGATGCGCGCGCACCGCCACCTGCTCGGGCGACTCCTCGCCGCTGATATACAATGACTGGAGGCTGTCGCCAAAGGATGCCAGCGCCTGTAATAACAGCGTCGACTTGCCGATACCGGGATCACCGCCAATCAACACCACCGAACCGGCAACCAGTCCACCACCCAGTACACGGTCCAGCTCCCCGACGCCGGTCGACACCCGACTTTCAGCGCCGGGCTGCACTTCTGACAGCGCCTGTACGCGAGTCACGGTTTCACCGGCATAACCGGCAAAGCGTGCTGTTTTACTACCGGTGGATACTACCGACAGCACTTCACTCAGGCTGTTCCAGGCACCGCAGTCACCGCACTGACCGGCCCACTTGGGCGCCTGGCCACCGCACGCGCTGCACTGATAAACCGTTTTAGATCGGGCCATTGAGGTAATCCCGCGGCACGCGCGGACTGACATTGCATAACAATTCGTAACCGATGGTGTCGGCGCGTGCGGCCACTGCCTCGACCGGCAGGCTGGCGCCCCACAACTGCACCGTATCGCCGATACGGGCGTCAGGCTGAACGCGCAAATCGACACAGATCATATCCATGGACACGCGACCGATCAGCGGCGCCACCTTGCCGTTCACCAGCACCGGCGTGCCGGCCGGCGCGTGACGCGGATAGCCGTCGCCGTAACCGGCGGCCGCAATACCCACCGTCATGTCACACGGACAGGTCCAGGACTGACCGTAGCCGATGCGGTCGCCCTTGTTGCGCGCGTACACAGCTATTAGCTGCGACTCCAACGTCATCACCGGCCGCAACTGCGTTTGTTGATCGACAGCCGGCGCGAAGGGTGACACGCCATACAGCATTATACCCGGCCGCACCCAGTCGAAGCGCATGTCCGGGCGCGACAGCAGCGCTGCTGAATTGGCCAGTGAACGCTCCAGGCCGCCGGCATCCAGCGTTCTGAAGGCAGCCAGCTGACTGTCATTGGCCGGGTGCCGCGGCTCGTCGGCACACGCCAGGTGCGACATCAGGCGCAGACTGCCGCCTCGCGCGGCAATCAATGCGGACAGGCGGCGGCGCACCTCATGGACCTGCACCGACGAGACACCCAGGCGGTGCATACCGGTATCCACCTTCAGCCACAGGTGCAAGGGCGCCGCCGCAGCGGCCTGCTCCAGCCAGTCGACCTGCTCCGGACTGTGGACCACGACCTGTAGATTATGCGCAACCACCGCCTCCAGCTCGTCGGCCGCAAACACCCCTTCGAGCAGCACCAGCGGCGTGCCGATACCGGCGTCGCGCAGCTGTACCGCTTCTTCGACGCTGGCCAGTGCAAAGGCATCGGCCTGCTGCAGCGCGCGCGCCACCGGCACGGCACCGTGGCCGTAGGCATTGGCCTTGATGACCGCCAGCAAGCGGCTGTCGGCGGCAGCCTGGCGCGCGAGGTCGAAGTTGTGTTGCAGGGCCTGCAGATCGATGCGCGCGCGGACCGGCCGCGTCATGCACCCGGCCCGCCGGGGCTGAAGCCGGCCTCGCCATAGTTGTCCATGGCCGTGAAATTCTCGAAGCGGGTGTGCTTGCCGAGGAAGGTGAGACGCCGCATGCCGATGGGGCCGTTACGCTGTTTGCCGATGATGATTTCCGCGGTACCCTTGTCCGGGCTGTCCTCGTCGTAGACTTCGTCACGGTAGATGAACATGATGACGTCGGCATCCTGCTCGATAGCTCCGGACTCGCGCAGATCGGACATCACCGGTCGCTTGTTGGGCCGCTGTTCGAGACTGCGGTTGAGCTGTGACAGCGCAATCACCGGTACACTCAGTTCCTTGGCCAGCGCTTTCAGCGAGCGGGAGATTTCCGAAATCTCGCCGGTGCGGTTTTCCTTGTGCCCGGGCACCTGCATCAACTGCAGGTAATCGATGACAATCAGGCCCAGGTTGTGTTCGCGCTTCAGGCGGCGG
>CAYQDX010000237.1:0-6567 GCA_964416345.1 uncultured Ectothiorhodospiraceae bacterium | reverse complement strand
GGCTGCTTCAGAGTTTTCCAATTAATCAGTATGTTGGCACCTTGAAAGGGCTGGTTTCTGGGAGTTAACCGTTGGCGCGATCTTTTCACTCCCCGCCAACTTGTGCTTCTCACAACATTCACTAAGTTGGTGAGGCAATCACTGAAGAACCCTAAGCCAGGAAAGGATCGTGAGGCTTTGATGACCTGTTTGGGAATTGCTGTCAACAAGATGGCGGATTTCCATTCAAGTTTATGCGCATGGATTAATGTCGGCGAAAAGGTGGGGCACACGTTCGGTCGACAGGCATTGGGAATAATCTGGGATTACACTGAGGCCAATCCGTTCGCAAACATTAGCGGAGCTTGGTCTCGCTGTGTTGAGTACATTGCAGAGTGCATTGAAGCAAACGCAGTACTAAGGCGATCCGGACACGCCATGAAAGCGGATGCAACGTCACATCCGCTGCCGGATGACGCGGCGGCGGCCATTGTGACCGACCCCCCATACTACGACGCCGTACCTTACGCGGATTTGGCCGATTTCTTCTTCGTCTGGTTTAAGCGGTCCCTTTGGGGCCTCCATGGTGCACTGTTAGATTCTCAGCTTTCTCCAAAACGTGAAGAAATTGTGCAACTTGCCGAGCGGAACCCAATTTACAGCTTTAAGACGCGGGAGAATTTCGAGGCGTTGATGTCGAAGGCTATGGCGGAAGGCCGCCGTGTCCTGTCTCGCTCTGGTATAGGTGTCGTGGTTTTCGCGCACAAAACAACAGCGGGATGGGAAGCACAGTTGCAAGCAATGCTTGATGCGGGCTGGTGCATTACCGCATTCTGGCCAATTGACACAGAACGACCTGGTCGCCTTAGGGCTATGGGCTCGGCAGTATTGGCGTCGTCCGTCCATTTGGTTTGCCGCCCGCGTGAAAATGTCGACGGCTTAGTTCCTGTTAATGACGTCGGCGACTGGCGTGACATACTGGGGGAACTCCCCGGCCGCATACACGCCTGGATGCCACGTCTGGCCGAAGAGGGGGTCGTAGGCGCGAATGCCATCTTCTCCTGTCTCGGCCCAGCGCTGGAGATTTTCTCCCGCTACTCGCGCGTGGAAAGGGCCAGCGGAGAGGTCGTCACGCTCAAGGAATACCTGGAGCAGGTTTGGGCGGCTGTCGCCAAAGAAGCCCTGTCTCTGGTCTTCGAGGGGGCCGACACGGCGGGCTGCGAGCCGGATGCGCGTCTTACGGCCATGTGGCTGTGGACACTAAACGCGGGCGCGAGCGCTGACGCGGGGAGTGCCGACGAGGTTGACAGCGACGCAGCGGATGACGAGGATTCAGGAGGAAAGACCAAGCCGAAGGGCGGTTTCACCCTGGAGTACGACGCAGCCCGCAAGATCGCCCAGGGCCTCGGCGCTCACCTGAAAGAGCTGTCGCACCTGGTTGAGATCAAGGGCGATCGGGCGCGGTTGTTTTCGGTCGCCGAGCGCACCAAGCACCTGTTCGGCAAAGAGGAGGCGCAGGCCCCGACGCGCGGACGCGGCAAGAAGAAACCGGCGCAGGCGGACTTGTTCGCCGACCTCAAGGAGGCTGAGGAGGAGAGCGGCTGGGGTGTTGCCGGCGCCATGCCTGCCGGCAGGCAGGCACCCAAAGCAGGGGAGACGGTCCTCGACCGCATTCACCAGAGCATGATCCTGTTCGCGGCCGGCCGGGGCGAGGCCCTCAAGCGATTCCTGGTCGAGGAGGGCGCCGGTCGCGACCAGCGTTTCTGGTCCCTCGCTCAGGCCCTCTCCGCGCTCTACCCGAACGGCACCGGCGAGAAACGCTGGGTCGATGGCGTCCTGGCGCGCAAAAAGTCGCTCGGAATCTGATCGATGGGTGGGAGGGAAAGAACGGCTACGCTCATCACACGAGGCAACGGACGCCTTGCCGAGTCTGGTCAGACGTTTTAAGTTTCGGAGACCCACGATGAATGAAGATCGATTGTTGCAGCGTATCACGGTGAATCCCGAGATCTTCGGCGGCAAGCCAATCATCCGCGGCCGGCGGTTGGCGGTTGAGCATGTGCTCGGGATGCTCGCCGCAGGCGACGACATGGACACGATCCTGGAGGGCTACCCCTGGCTTGAGCGGGACGACATCCTCGCCTGCCTGGCCTACGCCCACCGATTGGTCGAGCATGAGCGGGTCGAGCCGCTGATCGTCGGCGCTGTCGCGTGAAGGTCCTGCTGGACACCTGTGTCTGGGGTGGTGCGGCCCAGACCTTGGTCGCGGCGGGACACGATGTTCGTTGGATGGGTGACTCGGACGCGGACCCGGGCGACCAGGCGGTCCTGCGCATGGCGCGCGAGGAGGGTCGCGTACTTGTGACGCTCGACAAGGATTTCGGCGAGTTGGCCATCGTCTACGCCATGCCTCATTGCGGCATCGTCCGGCTGGTTGGGCTCCCGGGCCGCCAGCAAGGGGTGTACTGCCAAACCGTTCTTCAGCGTTTCGAAGACGAGCTGACCCGTGGCGCCATCCTGACGGTGACCGCGGATCGCGTGCGAATCCGATCCATGGATTGATAAGGCAATCGTAATGGCAATCATCAAACCCTGGCACAAGGTCGCGACTCCTCGCGAGGATCTTCGGGAAGGCAGGCCGCTCGACGCCGCAGAGTTCGCCGTCCACCTGGACCACGTCCGGGACGGGCGGGCCTCCGAAGACTACCAGGACCCGGAGCGGTTCTTCGACCGCACCTATCTCACCAAGAATCTGACCCTCCCGGGCTCTCAGGTCCTGCGTCGGCTCTCGGGCGAGATGACCGAGACCTCGGCGGTGTTCAACATGGCAACCCAGTTCGGCGGCGGTAAGACGCACGCCCTGACGCTGCTCTATCACCTGGCGAACGGGGGTCCGGGGGCGCGGGCGTGGACCGGTGTCCAGACGTTGCTCAACGACGCGGGGGTCGCCCAGGTTCCGGCGGCGGCTACTGCCGTGTTGGTCGGCACGGAGTTTGATTCCATCCGCGGGCGTGGAGGGGACGACGGCACCCCGAGGCGGACAACGCCCTGGGGCGAGATCGCCTTCCAGCTAGGCGGTGCGGCGGCGTTCGAAGTCGTCGAGGACCACGACAAGCAGGGAGAGGCCCCCGGGGGTGACGTCATCCGGGACTTTCTCCCGCAGGATCGCCCCGCCCTGATTCTCATGGACGAGCTGATGAACTACATCAGTCGCAGCCGCAAGAGCGGCCTTTCCGCCCAGCTTTACGACTTCCTCCACAACCTATCGGAGACGGCGCGCGGCCAACGCGGAGTCGTCCTGGTAGCCTCCATCCCAGCCTCCGAGCTGGAGATGACGGTGGAAGACCGGTCGGATTACGACCGCTTCTTTGAGCAGGACATCGATCCCGCGGAGGTCGAGCTCAGCGACGACATGTTCATCCTTACGGCTGAGCAAGCAAGGAAGTGCATCGAGCCGCCAGCGCTGAAGTACATCGAGGTGCGGCCCGAGCGCCCCAGCGTCGAGCCTGGCAAGAGCCTGGCCTTCACCTTCAGGAGCCTAGATCAGCACGGCCAGGAGTACCCCATCGAGAACGTGAGCTGGTCAGCGACCGGGGGAGAAATCACAGACGCAGGTGTGTTCCATGCCGGCAATGACGAGGGGGACTTCACCGTCGCCGCCACCGCGGGCGCCACTCAAACGACCGTGCGGGTTGCAGTAAGCAAGAGAGCCACGCCGTCGATCGATAAACCGCCCGTGCCCTCTGAGCACGTAGGCCTCAAATGGTCGGGTCAAGTGCCACCCCAGAAGTGGATGCACTTCTACAGCAAGGTCTTAGCGAAGTGCGTGAGCGCTGGGAACCTGACAGTCACCGTGTCGATAAGCGCGTCCCCCACGGGTGGAGTGTCCCCGCAACAGGTTGAGGAAACTACATCCGCGCTTCGTGAACTTGGCTTGTCACCGGACGTGGAGTCCCAATGATGTCCGCAATGGGATATCCCATGGTCGAACGCTGGAACCGATATTGTTGACTGTTCACTCTCAGCGCAGGGATATTCTATGAAAGGGCGCCTATGGGCAACTCATTCAGAATCTCTTAGTGGTGGCCTTCTCGCCTTCCACATCGTGCCATAAAGGGAGGGCAACCCTGACGCTCGCATCTCCTTCGCTGTAATCTTCGTATGTTGGGCTTGCCAAGCATAAAGTGACACTTGTTGCCGAATCCAGCTATCGAGTTTCTTTATTTGTCTCTCGTCATCCACCACTCGATAAAAGCCGATCCAGCTCCGTCGGTGAGGATGTTTCGCTAAATCATGCTTTTCAATCTCGTCGACTGGACCTTGTATCTTGTACTTCAGCCTTCGCACTAGGCGCCGGATGTCTTCAAGCACATCTTTCGTCGTTCTATGGGTGTCGACGACTTCGCGTATGCGGGCCTTGAACTTGGATATGTTCGCTGTGCGAATCCGCGTGTATCCAGGTGCGATCCTGCATCCGACGAAATCGACACCGGTGTTTGCGTCTCTCACTTGTGTTTTGTCTCGGTGCAGACTTAAGCCGAGTCCAGAGAGTATTCTTGCGGCTCGTACACGCGCACCTTCAGCCGCGTCTCGAGTTGGACAGCAGACAACAAAATCATCAGCGTAACGAACATGGACGTTGCTACCAATCTGCATTTCCATATCTAGTTCCGTGAGAAACAGGTTGGCAAGCATTCCAGAAATAACTCCGCCCTGAGGCAGCCCAATCACACGAGGCGTACGAGGGTATTTCGCTTGAGGCTTTGTGGCGTCTGCCAACTCTCTTTCAGTAGCTAATATCCTCGGCGTTGCAATGTAGTTCTCCAATAGCCTGCGCGCTCTTGGATCCATTTGTATGGACTCTATCCGTTCGATGAATTTACGATGAACAACGCTATCGAAGAATTTCGTAATGTCCGCGTCAAGAACGTGAACCAGTCCGCTGTCAAGCGCGTGTCTAATCTGTCTGATGGCTTCGTGGGCGCCGAGACGTCGACGATAGGCAACGCAGCAATCCTGAAGCAGTGGGTCGATAACGGGGTATAAATATTCGTATAGTGCCCGCTGAACCAGGGTGTCGCGAATAGTTGCAATCGATATGACCCGCTCTCCTCCGCTGGATTTCGGAATGCTTTTCTCCATGAACGGCCTAAAGGTCCAGCGATCCTGGACGGCCTTCCGGTGGATCGCACGTAAATGTTGGTTCAATTGCCTCTCGAAAGATCGACGATCCAGTCGATCAGATCCTGGGGGAAGATAAGAGTTGTCCGCGATGAAATCGAATTTGCTGTGGAGAAGCGCCTCGTAATCACACCGCAAGGCTTCCAGGGAGAAATATTGTTCGAAGTCTGGGAGCACAAGCGGGGAAGGGGTGGGGTTACGGGCGGGCATTGTCGCTCTCCAAACTGCCCGCCCGCCGGTTAGGAGAGCTAGGCGTTGTCCGCCTGCAAAACCAAATGGCGATGGTCTTGACATGCGAGGTTCGAATCCCTGTTTTAGGGACCAGCGTCTGCCGGCGGTGGGCTCGCCCACTCTCGAACTTCCCGCATAGGATCAGGCAAGTGAGCTGTCCGGTCAAGACATGAGTGCCACCAGGGATGGGTTGTTCAGAGGGCTTAATGTCGATGTGGGGCAAGGGCGCCCTGAGATGACCTGGAGACTCGGGCGGCTGCGTCGGCACAGCTATCCGGCGACGGTATCCTAAGTGTGGGGAAGGTTTGCCACCATCTCCATTCCCGGTACCCAAGGGGAGTGATGGCTAACAGGGTACCTGCTCCTTTTGCGCGGAGCCTTCGACCTCGCATGTCAATATCATCGCCATTTGGACCAGTGCCCTCGAAGCGGGACTGTCGGCGGCAAGCGTTTATCACGCTGGTGGCTGGTAATCGAGCAGAGGACAGAGACGGCAGAAACTGGACACTCATCGCCTCTTGCCCGTACCGAGTGCAGCCGCTCGCCGCGACAGTAGCTTGAGCTTGCAGGCTCGAAGTGGGCTGCCTGGCTTGGTAGTGCCCGTACTTGCTTACGATTGCCACCCTGAATGGCTGCACAGCGGCCGCGGCCCAGTCTGCCCGTCTACACTCCGGACACCCATCGCTTCTTTCCTTCGAAATCCTCCGGTTCGATGCCGCAGTCGGCTGCATTGTGGCCGCGGATCATTTCATGCGGCCCCTGGCCTTGCGGTACGCCGCGCTGTCCTCCCGCTTGCCGACGGCCACCACGATTACCACCACACTCTCGTCCAGTACCTGATAGACCAGCCGGTAGCCGGCGGCGCGCAGCTTGATCTTGTAGCAGTCGTGCAGGCCGCAGAGGCGGGCGGACTCCACGCGGGGGTTTTCCAGCCGCTCCAGCAGCTTGGTCTTGAATTGGTCGCGTAGGGTGCGGTCGAGCTTCTGCCACTCCTTCCAGGCACTTTCCCGGAATTCGAGGCTATAGGTCATTCGGCAGGACCCTGACCGTGGGCTCGCTTTCACGCTCCTTGACCAGCTTGGCGAGCTCGATGTCGTCGAGTCTTTCCATCATGGCTTCAAAGGCGGCGGCGGGCACGAGGTAGGCGGCGGGCTTGTTATGGTTGAGCACGGCGAC
>CAYQDX010000236.1:0-6597 GCA_964416345.1 uncultured Ectothiorhodospiraceae bacterium | reverse complement strand
GCGTATCGACGTCCGGGGCATCGACCCCATGGGCGGGCCGCCAGACGACTGCGGCGTCACCGCGGGCCCCTACACCGTTCCCTCCACCAACCCCTTCTTCGGCCAAGAGCCGGCGTGCGACGAGGTCTGGGTGATGGGGCTGCGCAACCCCTTCCGCTACAGCTTCGATCGGCTGACCGGCGACCTCTACATCGGCGACGTCGGCCAGAGCAAGTGGGAGGAGATCGACCTCAAGCGGGCGGCAACGGCGGCGCCGGTCAACTTCGGCTGGTCGTGCCGCGAGGGGTGCGAGACCTCGGGCAATGACGAGTCGGGCTGCGGCACCTCCGGCTGCCCGGTCGATCCCGGCACCACCTGCGAGCTCCCCCGGGCAAGCGGCTACTGGGATCCCATCCTCTGCCACCACAACGGCGGCTGGCGGTCGATCATGGGCGGCTACCGCTACCGCGGCTCGAAGGTGCCGTCGATCGCCGGCGACTACTTCTACGGCGACAACGCCTGCGGCCAGATCTGGAAGACCACCAGCCTCGACCCGGCCAACCCCGCCGCCGCCGACGCCGCCTGCTGGGCGAGCGGCTTCGGCGGCACCTACGGCTTCGCCGAGGACCATCTCGGCGAGCTGTACGTGGTCCAGGGCGGCACCGGCCGCATCGACTGCATCCACAACGGCGAGGGCTGCTACTGGGCCGGCTGGGGGATCTTCAGCGACGGCTTCGAGTCCGGCGACCTCAGCCACTGGACCAGCATGCGCGACTTGCGGCGCTGAGCCCGCGGGATGTCACGGTCCGTGGCTGTTGCACGGCTCGGCCAGTGCCTGCATGCGCTCGACGAAGCCCTCGCCGCCCAGATAGATCTGCCGGCCCGCACAGGCTCGGGGCGACCCATTGTTGCGGCCTGGCCCGGCCGCAACAATGGGTGGCTCTTAGCCCGATGGGTGTAGACCCCGTTGACGTGACGCATCCACTAAGATCGGCGTCATACCGGGACCGCATCGCGCCATGGGCGAGAGGATAAATCGCTTCGTTTTCGGCTATTGTACGACTTTCATGTGCTCGCACGGGGGTGCTTCGACGATGACAAACACCGGGCCAACACACGAGAAATCACCATCGGAGCTCATCAGCGAGAGAATTGCAGAGCCCGGCGACTGGCGCGGAGACATTCTGCGCCGCGCATGCGAGCTCATCAAGGAAGCAGACCCAGAAATCGTGGAAGAATGGAAATGGAGAGGAGCTCCAGTTTGCTCTCACAAGGGGATCGTCTGCACGGGTGAATCGTACAGAAGCCACGTTAAGCTCACTTTCGCCAAGGGCGCCTCGCTAGAGGATCCCGCGGGTCTATTCAATGCCAGCATGGATGGGAATGTCCGACGCGCCATCGATATCTATCAAGGCGACAAGATAGACGAACAGGCGCTCAAGAACCGCGCTCGCGCAGCTCGGCGGTCAAGCTCCCCACTACTGTCTTTGAGCTGGCTCTGCCAGCCATCGCAAGTTGAATGTGCCCCGCGGACCGGCCCTCCTGCGCCGAACCTTGACCGCTTGGCGCCCGAGGACTATCCTCACCCTGAATGTCAGAGGCCGCTGAATTTCCTATCTTTTGGCTTGATCCATGCTCGGCAGTCCTTACACTGGCTCACTTTGGTCAGGCCCAGTGCCAGCGGTAATATCGCCCACCCGGACAGGACGGCTTTGCGTAAGCTGCCCACACACGAGAGCGAGCTCGCAGTATCCAGCCGCTGCAGAGAATTGGTGAATCCGCGATCACGCTGAATATGACCACCAGGAGAGTATGAGTACCACAGACCGAAGGGCTCACCTGCGATATAGAGATCCGAAGACTACTGCTCAGCTATTGCTTGTCAAAGATGGCGAGGCGGAAAAGGCAATTACAGGGCTGATCGCCAACGAAAGTCACATTGGTCTCGCCTGCGTGTATGTTGGGTCGCCCATCGAGGTAACCAGTGAGATTATCTGGCAGGAAACACAGCACATCCAGACACGCTGCAAGGTGTTGCGCTGTGAGAAACTGTACGCGAACGTGTTCTTGCTGGCTTTGCAGATCGTCGGATAGGCTTTTGCGCCCAGCCATCCACGAGGGTGGGACGAAGCGTGTTTCCATGCTGGTGGAGCATAAAGCTCCCCCACTCAGGTGAAGAATCGGATGGACATAATAAGTGCAGCCGCAATCGCCCCACCGACACATGCGCTCACGACAAGCGCCCCCCATCCGAAACGGCCCCGCGCGGTCTCCGCCCGAGGCTCCTTTCCGAAGGCGTCGGCTGCCGGGTTGAGAAGCTGTTCCCGGACGAGCGACACTCCAGCCCGTGTCGCCTGGCCAACGACCGGACTCGATGGATCCTGGCCGGAGGAAGGCCCGTTCCGACTCTGCTTCGGCTCGCGACGCAGATCTGTGACGTCTTTGGACAGCCTGTTTACAATCTGTCCGATCCGATCCAGGTCGCGCCCGTAATCCCGTTGGTCGGGCTGGCGCTGGCTCTCGACCTGGCGGGTGACATGGCGTGCTAGCTGCAAGGCCATCTCCGATCGATGCAATGCCTCATCCGCCCGTTGCATGGTGATCTCCAGCCCGGCAGTGAGCTGTTGAAGCTTTCGGTCTTGTGCACCGCCAACAACCGTGGCAGCACGCGTCGCGAGTGCGGGCAGGGGCGCCTTCCCCGCCGCGAGCGCGTCTGCAGCTCTAATCAGGTTCTCAATATCTCGGGTCCCCGAGACGGGACGCTGATTCTTGAAGGCATCCACCATCCTTGGAATCTGGCCGCGGACGGATGCGACGAGCTTCACCATGGCGCCGGACCCCGCAACGGTTCCGGCAATCGCCTGATTCAGCATCCTCTCGACTCGCCAGGCCAGCTCAGAGAGGTCAAGCGCCTTGACCATACGGCCGCTACCCTTGAGGGTGTGGAAGCTTCGGCGGACCTCCGTCAAAATCTTCCTATCGCCCGGGTTGCTCTCCCAGGAGCTCATATGGTGGTCGATCGACCTTAGAAGCTCTCCTACCTCTTCGACGAAGACTTCGACGAGCTCGTCATCGGAAGCAGGAATATGCCAACGGTCTTGGGACATCGACATAGCCTATCAGTCTAAAAACAATTGATTTGGTGAGGGGGATGCTACCAACGGTCGAGCCAGAGTATCCCCTCCTAGGGAGGGTCCCCAAGGTCCAGGGGCGGTACTTCACGGCGCGCCAAGGCTCCCCCGCTCGACATGTCCGATGGAAAGGCGTCCACCGATGATGGAGGCGCAGTAGCCCATAGTAGGGACCCCCGGGTCTCCATGGCGATCCTGGACCAGACTAATGCCCTTACCATCATACTGCACGCACAATACCAGCTCCCTGGGTACAGATTCCAGGCTCACTTGACCTGCGAGTGCTTCCGCGCCCGCGGCTGCACCAGTGGATGTCGTCGGTCCTCTAGCGCTTAAGATACTTCCCGAGCCACGACCCCGCCTTGGTCAGCTCGGGACGTTGTCTCTTCCTGCGGATGGTGGCGGAGGCCCTGCGGGAGTCGAGTCCCGGGGCCGGCCCCGCGGGCGTCTCGTTTTTGCCCTGGAGCGATTAGTGCGTGCCGAGGACCAGTGACGACGATGGCGGCTGGCACTTTGGCACGAGTGCCCTCTGAGGTGACCGCGGGCCTGCCGGCAGGCCGCCCGCCGGCGCCGACGGTGGACCGAGCCGCAGAAACGCTGCACCGATCGCATGCTACTTCCCTGTGGGCGATGCTGCTGGCGATATTCGACGAGTTGCCCTCCGCTACTCTGTCCGCACTGTGGGGCGCCGATGCGGATCATCGCCTTTCTCACCGATACCGCCTCGGTCACCCGCAGGCTCCAGCACCTCGGGGAACCGACCCAGCCGCCGCGCGTAGCCCCGCGCGAGGCCCGCCCGAATCTGCGGTACCCCTTGACCAGAGTCCAGCATTCGACCCAGAAGCCACCGAGCCGGCGCCGGCCTTCGAATTCGGCCTGACCCTGGGCTGGTGAGGCCCCGCGACGGAACCTCTCTCCAACGGAAACGGCAGTGCTAGCGCAGCTCGCCGGGAAAACCCTCCGCAACCCCCTGCCACCCTCGATGAACTGCATCGGTCAGCATTCGCAAGTGAAATGCGCCCGGCGGATCGCGCCCACTGCGCCGACCCTTTCCCGAACCTTGACCGCCGCCCGCCCGAGAACTATCCTTCCCTGAACGTCAAAGACGGTCGGATTTTCTATCCATTATTTTGGGAGCGTCCAATAATGCCGCAATGGAAACGTTCAACCATTCCGTTCCTCATTTGCTTTGCCTGGCTGGGGGCGTTGCCGGCCGAGGCTTTGGCGAAGCAATGCGTTTACAACGCGGGGGGATACGCGCTGCGCGTTGATTGGTTTGCGCCGCAAGATCTTGGACTAGTCGCCATAGAGGGACACCACCACAGGATGTATTGTCCAAATGCCAGCGGCAATAGTTGGTGTAATGACATAAATAGCAAACGCAAGAATCAAACGATAAAGCAGCTCTCGGTCGCGAACGGAAAGATTGTGCTTCCGACGGCGAACGCGGAAGGTCCCAGCCGGAGCGCTGAACCCGACGTCAACAAGTTCATCCTTAAGGCATCCGGAGAAGCACCGGTTCAGACGGATATTTTTCCCATCGGACAAGGCCGCTGCATCGGAAGACCCGGCGGCCCCTACACGGCCGTGATCAGTGCACAAGGACGAGCCGGCGCTGTCGAATCGCTCAAGATCTTCTTGAGTGCGCTATACATTGCGGCTCTCAGCGCTGCCGATGAGAAGGTATGTCACGGCGGATGCGGGATCGACTATAGTGCACAATGGGAGTCGATCAATGGCGAGCTGGAGCACATTTTACCGCGTGTTGGTGATGTCTTTTACATCGGGATTTCACCAACAGACAAATGGCTGGGCGTCAAGGGCACCGTGTACAATCCATCGACCTATTTTGGCGACCCAATCGATACCAAAGAGGCCAAGCGCACCGGATGCCATCTATGGACGGATGACTTCGATGCCTGGTGTCGAAAAGAGTTCGCAAACGACTGGGGCATGAAATCGCGGAGTGGATATGGGTGCCCGGCCGGCCAGGGTAAGGCCGATTGCGCGGCGGGCTTTGCGGGCGGCGACAAAATCGCCAAAGGCGTCAAGCTGACCGGCTGTCATTTGTGGACGGACAACTTCGATTGGTGGTGCAAGAAGGAATTTGGCTCGGCATATTCGCTCGACACCAAACAGGGGAATTATGGCAAGGGTGGATACGGTTGCTTTACCGGCCAAGGCAAGGGTATTTGCACAAGATAACCGGGAATCAAGGGGGCAAGACTAGATTCCTGTCCCCTCAATTCCCTAGAATGCGCAGGGCAAGCTATTCTCAACCCGCTAATGAAATTATCGGACCGGCCTTAAGTAGACATGCGGGCAGCCTTGGGGCTCATGTGGGCTTCTTCAGCAAGGACCTTGAAGATGTCGTTGTAATCCGCCTCGGCGAGCTTGACGAATACCCCGATATGGCCCATCACACAGATCGAATAATCACCCGCGGCAACGGCCCACCCATGGAACGGCGTCCACTTCATGCCACTAATGCGGGTAAAGCTCTCGGCCTGTGTAGTTCCCATTAGGGTATTGGCGGCGCACATCTTTGCGACCAACTCGGCGATGTCTTCTTTCAGCTCGCCCTTATAGCTGCCGAGCTCGCCGCCCGGCGAAAACTCACCAGCCGCGACGGCACCTTTCAGCCCCATCAACCTATCTAGATTTGCCATAATACGCCTCCTTCCAGTATTCCACTGGAGATAGGGCTATGAGCATCTTAGTCATGGTGCCCTTATATAGTATAGTCTCTGCGCATCCAACAGACCATGCGAGCGACGGCGTCAGCCCTTGTGTCTTGGTCCCTTGGAAGTCTGCCGCCACGTGGATCTCAACCGGGTGCGCGCCCGCAGGGTACCCAAGCCTGAGGCCTGGGCCTGGTCAAGCCACCGGGCGCGCCTGGGACACACACCGGTGCCTGCGTGGCTGCACACCCCCCGGCCTGCAAGGCTAGCTGCTGGGCCGGCCGGCGAAGAGCGCCGCCGATCGACGAGGGCTTGGTCGCGCGCGCACAGGCACTGGCCGAATCGCGCAACAGCACTGACCGCGACATCCCGCGGATTCACCGCCGCAAGTCGCGCACGCTGGCCCAGTGGCTGGCAAGCTGCGCAAAGCGACAAGAGCCGCAATACAGCGCCCACACCCGAAGCACGCTCAGCATGAGGGCAATCGCACGCGAGCTAGGGTTGTCGGTATCGCGCGCAAGCCGGCTGGTTGTGCGGACGGAGGGGGCGAAAGAGAAGGGCCAGTCATCTGGGTAATATCTGAGGCTGACAGCTCAGGAAATGCAAGGATGGTCGATATATACTATTCTAGCATCATCCGGCAACCGCGAGAGGCCATCTATGTCTTTCCCTGGGAGTTGAGCAGTGACGCGGGGTCTTCTAATCATCCATTGCGCCAGCCAACGCATCCGCTCGATCTCACTTAGCGCTCGCGCGCTTTATGTGATCGAGCCGACCTGTCCTTAGGGAGCTTATGACTCCTGCGG
>CAYQDX010000235.1:0-6605 GCA_964416345.1 uncultured Ectothiorhodospiraceae bacterium | reverse complement strand
CCAGTGTCCCCAGGACCAGGACGCTCAGGCTGACAAGCATGGTAAACTGCCTGCCGGCGGCCGGGCCGGGGAAGTGTAAAGACTGGTGCCATGAAACATTGCTGGGCGACATACCTGCTGTGGCTGACCATTGCAGTGCTGGGCCTGGGCGGCGCACTCACGGGCTGCGGCCAGAAAGGGGACCTGTATCTGCCGGATAGGTCTCACGAGCCGCCGCACGGCCGCTAATCCGGCTCACAGATTATCCCATCGTCAGGGCCGACGCGCCCCCCCACCGGTACCTGCGCGCCGATATTCGTGGACTCCGCACATGGACCACTTCCACTATCGCAATGGCCGCCTGCTGGCGGAGGACACCGATCTCGCCGCGCTGGCGCAGCGCTGGGGCACGCCCTGCTACGTCTACTCCCGAGCGACCCTGGAGCGCCACTGGCATGCCTTCGACCACGCCCTTAATGGCCAGCCCCATCTGGTGTGCTATGCGGTCAAGGCCAATTCCAGTCTAGCGGTGCTGAATGTGCTGGCGCGTCTCGGCTCGGGCTTCGACATCGTCTCCGCGGGCGAGCTGGACCGGGTGCTGGCGGCAGGGGGCGATTCGGCCAAGGTGGTATTCTCCGGCGTGGGCAAGCGCGAGGACGAGCTACGCAGCGCCCTGGAGGCGGGTATCCATTGCTTCAACGTGGAGTCTGTGGCCGAGCTGGAGCGGTTGAGCGCGGTGGCCGGAGCCATGGGCATCCTGGCGCCGGTGGCCCTGCGCATCAACCCGGACGTGGATGCCCGCACTCATCCGTATGTCGCCACCGGCCTGAGGCAGAACAAGTTTGGCATCGACATCGACCAGGCCCTAGCGGCATACGCTCGCGCCGCCGAGCTGCCCTACCTGCGCGTGGTCGGGCTGGACTGTCACATCGGCTCCCAGCTCACGGACCTGCGGCCTTTCGTCGACGCCCTGGACCGGGTGCTGGCCCTGGCAGATCGGCTGGTCGAGGCGGACCTCGAGCTGGAGCATCTGGATCTGGGCGGCGGACTGGGCATCACCTACCGGGACGAGGCGCCGCCCCTGCCGGCCGCCTACGCCGAAGCGCTGCTGCAGCGGCTGGCGGGGCGGCACCTGAGCCTGCTCATCGAGCCCGGACGCGCCATCGTCGGCAACGCGGGCGTGCTGCTGACCCGGGTCGAGTACCTGAAGCCGGCGGCGGAGAAGTCCTTCGCCATTGTCGATGCCGCCATGAATGACCTGCTGCGCCCGGCGCTGTACCAGGCCTGGCAGGAGATAGTTCCCGTGCTCCCGCGCGATGATGAGTCGCCGTCGCTTTACGACGTGGTAGGCCCGGTGTGCGAGACCGGGGACTTTCTCGGCAAGCAGCGCATGCTAGCATTGCGCCCCGGGGACTTGCTGGCGGTGCGCTCGGCGGGTGCCTATGGCTTCGTCATGGCCTCCAACTACAACACCCGGCCACGCCCGCCGGAGATCATGGTAGACGGCGACCAGGCCTACTTGGTGCGGCCGCGAGAAACCCTAGAGCAACTGCGCGCAGGGGAGGCCCTGCTGCCGCCGACGCGCTGAGCAGCCTGCCCATGGAACGCATCCCAGAGCCCGAGCTAATGGAGGACGAGGCCCAGGCCCTGGCCTACGCCCGGGCGGACTTCGCGGATGCCAACGAGACCTTCATGGCGCTGTTTCGCACCGTGCTGCCCCAGCCGCCGGAGACCGGTCGGGCAGTGGATCTGGGCTGCGGTCCGGCAGACATTACCCTGCGCTTCGCCGAGCGCCATCCGGGCTGGCATGTCGACGGGGTGGACGGCGCCGAGGCCATGCTGCGCCACGGGCGCGAGGCGCTGGCTCGCCTGAGCCTGGGGGATCGGGTGCGGCTGTTGTGTATCCGACTGCCCAGCGGCACGCTGCCAGCCGAGCACTATGATGCCGTGCTGTCGAACTCCCTGCTGCATCACCTGAATGATCCCTTGACATTGTGGGACACCGTGCGCCAGGTGGGCCGAACAGGCACCAGCGTGCTGGTGATGGACCTGGCTCGTCCGGACGGCCCGGACGCGGCCCGGGCCATCGTTCAGACCTATAGCGGCGACGAGCCAGAGGTGCTGCGGCGGGACTTCTACCACTCTCTGCGTGCCGCCTACCGGGTGGAGGAAGTGCGCGGCCAGCTCGACCGCGCCGGCCTCGGCAGCCTACGGGTGCGCATGTGCAGCGACCGTCACCTGGCGGCGTACGGCGCGCTGGACTGAGGGTCTCGCCCGGCAGACTTTCCAAGCTTCGGGCATCCCGCTAAGCTTGGCCGATGCAGCTGAATTTCACCAAGATGCACGGTCTGGGCAACGACTTCGTGGTGCTAGACGCCATCTCCCAGAGCGTCCACCTCAGTCCCGCCCAGGTCCGTCGGATTGCGGACCGCCACTTCGGCGTGGGCTGCGATCAGGTGCTGCTGGTGGAGCCGCCGCGCACGCCAGACACCGATTTCCGTTATCGCATTTACAACGCCGATGGCGGCGAGGTGCAGCAGTGCGGCAACGGCGCGCGCTGCTTCGCCCGCTTCGTGCGGGACCATGGTCTCACCGGTCGGGACGAGATCACGGTGGAGACGGCCGGTGGCGTCATCCGCCTTTGCATCGAAGTCGACGGCCAGGTGACGGTCAATATGGGCGTGCCTGACTTCCGGCCCAGTGCCCTGCCCTTACTCGCACTGGACGAGGCCCGGGAGTATGCACTGGAGGCCACCGGAGATACGGTGCGGATCGGCGCGGTATCAATGGGCAATCCGCATGCCGTGGTGCAGGTGCCGGACGTGATGAGAGCCGAATTAGCACGCCTAGGCCCCGCCATCGCCACCCACCCGAGCTTTCCCGAGGGGGTCAACGCCGGCTTCATGGAGATAGTGGGGCCGGGGCACATCCGGCTGCGGGTGCACGAGCGTGGGGTCGGCGAGACCCTCGCCTGCGGCACCGGCGCCTGCGCCGCCGTTGCGGTGGGACGCGATCGAGGCCGGCTGGCGGAGCAGGTGCGGGTGGATCTCGTGGGCGGCGCGCTGCAGATCCGCTGGGCCGGTCGCGGCAACCCGGTGTGGATGACCGGTCCCGCGGTGAGCGTATTTGAGGGTCGACTGATCCCATGAGCAAGCAAACTCCCGAGCAGGCAGAAGCGGACGACCTGGAAGAGCGGCGCGTCGAAGCCTATCTGGCGGAGCATCCTCGCTACTTCGAGCGCCACCAGAGGCTGCTCGCCGAGCTGTGGCTGCCACACGAATCGGGAGGGGCCGTCAGCCTGGTGGAGCGCCAGATCAGCCTGCTGCGGGAGGAGAACCGAAGCCTGCGACGGCGCCTGGCGAGCCTGACCCGCAATGCTCAAGATAACGAGCGGCTGCAGAGCCGGCTGCAGCGCCTCAGCATAGACCTGATGGGCCGGTGCGAGATCTCGGAGGTGCACGAAGCCCTCAAGCGCAGCCTGCACGTGGATTTCCGTGCCGACGCCTTCGCCCTGCGCCTGCTCCTACCTGCGATGGTGCACCCTGAAGTGCCCGCCGGCCTACGTTTCGCCGTGGACGGGACGGAGCGAGCCATGTTTTCCGCGGTGCTGGAGGCGGGTCGCCCCTCCTGCGGGACTGCCGACCGGGAGCAGCTCGCCCCCTTGTTCGGCGACGCGGCGGGGCAGCTGGGCTCGGCGGCCCTGGTGCCCCTGGGACGCGGCCCACGGCGCGGCCTGCTAGCCGTGGGCAGCCGGGATCCCCAGCGCTTCCACGCCCGGGTCGGCACCCTGTTCCTGGACCAGCTTGGTGCCCTGGTGACGGGGGCAGTGAAGCGCTACCTGTGAATCCGGTCACGTGGACAACCAGCTCGAACCGGCCATCGACTGCTTCCTGGAGCATCTGCACACCGAGCGCAGGCTCTCGGCCCACACCTTGGAGAGCTACCGGCGCGATCTGAGTCAGCTTAGCGCCTATGCACGGCGCCAAGGAGTGGCCGACTGGGGCGCGCTGCAGACCGCCCAGGTGCGGGGCTACGTGGCGGAGCGCCATCGCCAGGGGCTGGCGGGACGCAGCCTGGCGCGCGCGCTCTCGGCCTTGCGCACCTTCTACGGCTACCTGCTGCGGGAGGCGGCGGTCAAGCACAATCCGGCCCTGGGCGTCGGCGTGCCGAAGGCGCGCAAACGACTGCCCGCGACCTTGGATGTCGATCAGCTGAATCACCTGCTGGCACTGCCGGGAGACGATCCGCTGGTGCTGCGGGACCAGGCGCTGATGGAGCTGATGTATTCCTCGGGCCTGCGCCTGGCGGAGACAGTGGACCTGGACCTGGAAGGACTGGACCTGGCGGACGGTACCGTGCGGGTCACGGGTAAGGGCGCCAAGACCCGCGTGGTGCCGGTGGGCCGCCAGGCCCGGGAAGCCCTGCGGCGCTGGCTGCAGGTGCGCCTTGCCCTAGCCGGCGCGGGCGAGCACGCGGTATTCGTCAGTCAACACGGCCGCCGCCTGTCGCCCCGCACGGTGCAGCAGCGCCTCGACCTGTGGGCAAAGCGGCGCGGACTGGCCGGGCCACTGCACCCGCACATGCTGCGGCACTCCTTTGCCAGCCACCTGCTGGAATCCAGCGGCGACCTGCGCTCCGTCCAAGAGATGCTGGGCCATGCCGACATCTCCACTACCCAGGTGTATACTCACCTGGATTTCCAGCACTTGGCCAAGGTTTACGATCGAGCCCATCCCCGGGCCCGCAAGAAATCCCGTTCCGAGGAATGACAATGACGCCTGCCATAATCGGGTAGTCCGAGCCATGACAGCCACGACCCACGCGTACACCCTCAGCACCTTCGCGATCGGCCTGCTGCTCGCCGGGCCCGCGGCCCAGGCACAGCAGTGGCAGAACAAGCTGCGGGGCGGCGGCGATGTTCGGGTGGACGTGAGCACCAACCGCGCCACGGTGACCGAGAACGGGGTGACGGTGCCGCTTTGGGACGGAGTGCACCGCCTAGAGGACGGTTCGAGCCTGACGGTGCGCTCCGGGATCGTGGTGCCGAATGAGAGTATCCTGGACGCCCGCCACCCGCCGCCGCCGGAGGAGCAGGCCGTGGCGCCGCCTCCGGGACAGGCGGTCAGCACCCAATACACGACCTGTGTGCGCCTGGTGTACAAGGTCTGTGGCGCCCAGGATCAGTGCCTGGCGCACCCGGGCTGCTCGCCGAGCAAGCAGCTGCTGGCGATGGAGCGCGAGGAGATGAAGCAGAGCCAATACAGCACCTCCATGACCTACACCAGCTGGAAATGCGACGAGGCCCTGCGCGACGAGGCCTTCTTCACTCCCTGCGCCGAGAAATCCGCGCAGTGACGGCGGGCTAATCTGCCGGCGCCGGGGCGATGGTGTACAATCCGCCGCCTGCCGCAATGCGAGGATCCGCGGTTGGAGCAGTTCCGAGGTACCACCATACTTGCCGTGCGACGCAACGACCAAGTCGCCCTGGGGGGCGACGGGCAGGTGTCCATGGGCAACACCATCATGAAGGGCAACGCACGTAAGGTACGCCGGCTGTACCGTGACCAGGTGCTGGCCGGCTTCGCCGGGGCCACCGCAGACGCCTTCACCCTGTTCGAGCGCTTCGAGGCCAAGCTAGAGTCCCATCATGGCAATCTGACCCGCGCCGCGGTGGAGCTGGCCAAAGACTGGCGCACCGATCGCCTGCTGCGGCGGCTGGAGGCTCTGCTGGCGGTGGCCGATGGCAAGGCCTCTCTGATCCTCTCGGGCAACGGGGACGTGATCGAGCCGGAGCACGGACTCATCGCCATCGGCTCTGGAGGGCCCTACGCCCAGGCGGCGGCCCGTGCGCTGTTGGAGCACACCGAGCTGGACGCGCCCGCCATCGTGGAGCAGGCGCTGCACATCGCTGCCGATATCTGCCTCTACACCAATCACAACCTCACCGTAGAACGGTTGTCCGGCGGCTGAGCTCGACCCGCAGGCGGCGACCACCCATGAAGTGGCGGACCCAAGTATGTCTCCCATGACACCCCGCGAGATCGTCCAGGAGCTGGACAAGCACATCATTGGCCAGACCGCGGCCAAGCGCGCGGTGGCCATCGCCCTGCGCAACCGCTGGCGCAGGGCCCAGATCGGCGAGCCCCTACACAGCGAGATCACGCCCAAGAACATACTCATGATCGGACCCACCGGCGTGGGCAAGACCGAGATCGCCCGCCGGTTGGCCAGACTGGCCAATGCTCCGTTCATCAAGGTCGAGGCTACCAAGTTCACGGAGGTGGGCTACGTGGGCCGTGACGTGGACTCCATCATTCGAGACCTGGTAGACGCGGCCATCAAGATGACTCGCGAAGAGGAGATGGGCAAGGTCCGCCACCGCGCCGAGGAGCGCGCCGAGGGTCGGGTGCTCGATGCCCTGCTACCGTCACCGCGGCCCGCCGTGGGCTTCGCCGGAGAGCCGGCCCAGAGCGGCGAGGACGGCGCCACTCGCCAAGTCTTCCGCCGCAAGCTGCGCGACGGCGAGCTGGACGAAAAGGAGATCGACGTCGAGGTGAGCGCCACCCCCATCGGCGTGGAGATCATGGCCCCGCCGGGCATGGAAGAGATGACCAGCCAGCTCCAGG
>CAYQDX010000234.1:0-6608 GCA_964416345.1 uncultured Ectothiorhodospiraceae bacterium | reverse complement strand
GGTACAGAGGACTCGCCCGAGGGTTGCGGGGGCGATAGACCGCGCAGTCCGGTGTCGCTTCCGTGCAAGGCATGCTCTACTCCCTGGCACTGAGGAGAGTATAGAACGAAGAGAGAACATCATCGGTCGCGCATCGCTATTTGGTCGCCCAGGACCTGATGCGTGGGAGGCTTACCACTAGGCCAGCCGCTGGGATCTGGAGCTTTAGGTGGAGGTGACCGGTTCCACTCGGAGACTGTAGACCTAGAGTTGGCTACTGAAGATTTGTACGGGGGGATCAAGTGGGAAGCCGGCGGGGGCTAACGAGCAGGACATCGATTGTGGTCGGCTCGGCCGCTTGGCCACTGCTGGACGACACACCACGGGTGTAGCTGCTCACACCCTCGAAGTGGCCGTATTAAGCCAAGGCTCTTGGGGGGCCGGCCCCGGCGGCGGTGGTAGAAACCACCACTTCAGGGCAGAGGTGCGCCGGGCGGGGGCACGTCCCTGCCGCTCGCAACCGAAGCTGACTGGGGGCGGCAAACCCCGTATCCCTTAGCGTCCGTGCCCGCCAGTTGGCCGCGGCGCTCGGACTGGAGACCTTCGACGCCTTCGAGCGCCGCGGCGTCCCATCCGGGCAGCGGCCTGTTCACCCGCGACGAGCTGGCGACCAGCGGTGTCGAGCTCAAGGTGCAGGCCCGGGAGATCTGAGGCTAGAGCACCTTCCCCAGCCGTCCCCAGCGCACGCCGTGTTCATAGGAGAGCCACACCTGGCGCGCGATGCCCACCACGTCCATCAGGGGCACCGTGCCGAAGACCCGTGAGTCCTTGGCGGCCGCGCGATTGTCTCCCAGCACGTAGACCTGTCCGGGCGGCACCCGCAGATCCACCTTCGCCGGGGCGCTCTGCGGCCAATTCACCGTGTAGCGGCCGATGTCGGCACGCTCCACCACCTGGCCGGCGGTGGCCGAGACCTCCATGAGCTCGCCGTTTACGTACAGCGCGCGCCCGTCGATGTGCACCCGGTCCCCGGGCAGCCCGATGATCCGCTTGATGTAGAGCAGGGTGCGGTCGTTGGGGTAGACGAACACGGCAATGTCGCCGCGCCGCAGGCGGTGCTTGCAGCCCGGGCAGTTGACCCGCTTGTCGGCGAATAGCACGTCGCCGCGCAGGACGTTGGGCGCCATGCTGTCGCTCGGTATGCGGAAGGACTCCAGCAGGTGCGAGCGCACCTCGGCGGTCATGCCGCCCAGCACCACCAGGTAGGCGAACAGCAGCAACGCCGCGTAGACGCCCGGCTGCTGCCACTCCCTGGGATGGTACTCCGCCAGCCGGCCCGCCGTGCGCCAGGCGTCCCACAGCCCGTAGCCGTAGAGCCCCAGCGCGCTCCCCACGCTGAGCAGCAGGGTGGGCACGGTCGACACCGGGGGCAGCAGCAGTGCGCCCAGGACCACCAGGGGCGTGGTGACGAAGGCGAAGGCCAGAAACAGGATGACGCCTTTGTTCAGCTCGCCGTTATAGAGCTGCCCGAGGCCGGGCAGCAGCGCCGAGAGGCCCAGGGCCAGGCCCCGTCGGCGCGGTACGATGCTCATGTCGGACATGGTTGCAACTCCTCTAACCTGCCAGCTCGATAACGATCCACGAGCCGAAGATGAACCCGGCCAGGCGGCCGATGGCGAGCGCGAGGGTGCTGGCCAGCAGCAGCCACTGGACCCAGCCGCGCCGCCACAAGGGGACCGCCAGGGTGACTCCCGCCAGCTCCCCCATCACCCGCTCCACGAATTCCGCCGGCGGCTGGGTGGACGGCTCTCGCCGCAGCAGTGCGTCTATCGGATCCGATCTCGGCTTCGGCTCATTCATGACTCCTCTCCTCCAACAAGTCGGCCAGCATCAGCCGCAACTGGTGCTTGGCCCGGTGAATGCGGGATTTGACCGTGCCCGGCGCACAGCCCTCGATGCCGGCGATCTCCTCGACGCTGAGCTCGCGCAGGTAGGCCAGCGCCAGGGGGCTGCGGAATTTGACCGGCAGCCGAGCCAGGGCCCGCGCCAGGCGGCGACGCAGACGCTCGTCCACGGGCTCTGCGGGCGCCTCGGCGGCCGGCTCGTGGCTCTCGCTCACCTCCCGGCGGCGGCCATGGGCCAGGGCGTTGAGTCCCAGGCGTCGGGCGATGGTGAGCAGCCAGGTGGAGAACTGGGCGCGGTGCGGATCGTAGGCATGGAGGTGGCGGTAGGCCCTCAGGAAGGTCTCCTGTGCCAGCTCCTCCACGTCCGCTTGACCCAGTCCCAGGCGCCCGAGATAGCGGAACACGGGCTGTTGGTAGCGTCTCACCAGAGGCGCGAAGGCCTGCTTGTCGCCCGCCCGAACCCGCTCGATGTATTGGAGATCTTCCACTCGCTGCCGCTCCCCCGTTCTGTCTACTCTTACCGGATGGGCGCGATCCGGTTCCATCGGTCCGGGTGCGGCCTTTCATTCACCGGAGTGGCCGGTTAGAGTAGGGACGAAGGTTTCCAGCGACACCGTGCCATGTTTCCCTCAGGCGAGATATATCCCTGTCCCTGCTGCGGCTACCGGGTCAATCGGCTGCCCCCCGGGTACCACGAGGTCTGTCCCATCTGCGGCTGGGAGGACGACATGACCCAGCTGCGCTTCGCCGAGATGCCGGGCAGCGCCAACCGCGTCTCCCTGCGCAGGGCCCAGGAGAACTTCAGCGACCATGGCTCCGCCGATCCCGGGGGAATCAACACTAGCGTGCGGGACCCGGTGCCGGGAGAAGTGCGGGAGGACGGCTGGCGGCCCATCGACCCCCGCACGGACAACATCGAGCAGCCCCACCGGGGCGTGCGCTACGCCGACTCTTACCCGGAAGACACCACTGTCCTGTACTACTGGCGCGCCACCTACTGGCGGCGGGTGGTGGGATAGAGAGTCGCCCGCCTACGCAGTCTGTCGGCACTGCTGATGCGCCGATGAGATTCAAGTTCCTCCACGCCGCCGACGTGCATCTGGACAGCCCACTGCGCGGGCTGGAGCGCTACGAGGGCGCGCCGGTGGCGGAGATCCGCGGCGCCACCCGGCGGGCGCTGGAGAACCTAGTGGACGTGGCCATCGCCGAGGAGGTGGCCTTCGTGCTCATCGCCGGCGACCTGTACGACGGCGATTGGAAGGACTACAACACCGGCCTGTACTTCAGCGGTCAGATGGGCCGACTGCAGGAGGCGGGCATCGATGTCTACGCCATCGCCGGCAACCACGACGCCGCCAGCCAGATCAGCAAGGTGCTGCGGCCACCGCCGAACGTGCATTTCTGCGCCACCCGTGCCCCGGAGACCTTCCTGCTGGAATCCCTGGGGGTGGCCATCCACGGCCAAGGCTTCGCCACCCGCTCGGTGACCGAGGATCTGTCGCGCGCCTACCCCACGCCGGATTCGGATCTCTTCAATGTCGGCCTGCTGCACACCTCCCTGGACGGTCGCCCCGGTCACGAGCCCTACGCGCCCTGCACGGTGGATGCCCTGCGCTCCCGGGGCTACCAGTACTGGGCCCTGGGTCATGTCCACCAGCGCGAGGTGGTGGCGCAGGAGCCCTGGATCGTGTTTCCCGGCAACCTCCAGGGACGACACATCCGCGAGTCCGGGGCCAAGGGCTGCAGCCTGGTCACGGTCGAGGCGGGTCAGGTGGCGAGCGTCGAGCATCGGCCGGTGGACGTGCTGCGCTGGGCCCTGTGCCCGGTGGATATCACCGGCGCCGCCAGCCTGGACGAGGTCTACGACCGCACCAGCCGGGCCCTGGATGGCCTCCTCGATGCCGCCGAGGACCGCCTGCTGGCGGTGCGGCTGCGGCTCGGCGGGGCCTGTGCGGTGAGCGCGCGCCTGCGGGCACGGCGCGAGGCGGTGACCAACGAGTGCCGGGCTCTGGCGGACGGCGTCGCCGCCGGGGCCCTGTGGGTGGAGCAGGTGGAGCTGGACGCCCGGCCTGCGGGGTCCGAGACGGCGGCCCTGGCACGGGACGACGCCTTCGGTGGCCTGCTGCGGGCCATCCGCGATTTGGAGCTGGACCCGCAGCGGCGCGTCGAGCTGGCCGGCGAGCTTGCGGACCTGGCGCCGAAGCTGCCGGCGGAGCTCGCTGCCGGCGACGAGGGCTACGATCCCGCCCACCTGGCCTTGCTGCGGGAAAGCCTGGAGGATGCCAAGGCCCTGCTGCTCGAGCGCCTGCTGGGTGAGGGCGCGGGGGGGTGAGGCTCCAGGAGCTGCACCTGCGGGCCTACGGGCCGTTCACCGACCAGCGCCTGGATCTGAGCGGCGGCGACCACGGGCTGCACGTGGTGTACGGACCCAACGAGGCGGGCAAGAGCTCGGCCCTTCGCGCGCTGCGGGCATTGCTGTACGGCATCCCCGAGCGCACCCAGGACGACTTCCTGCACGCCAAGCCTGAGCTGCGCATCGGCGGTCGGTTGCTGGCCGCCGACGGTACGGAGCTCCTGTGCTATCGGCGCAAGGGCCGCAAGGACACCCTGCTCGGCCCCGACGACCAGCCCATCGCCGATGAGACCCTAAGCCGTCTGCTGGGCGGCGTCGACGAGGCCCTGTTCGCCCGCCTGTTCGGCATCGATCACGAGGCCCTGGTGAGCGGCGGCCAGGCCCTGCTGGACGAGCGAGGCCGGGAGGCCGAAGCGCTGTTCGGCAGCGGCCTGGGCAGCACCGCCGTGCATTCGGTGCTGCAGGCCCTGGAGCAGGAGGCGGCGGAGCTGTACCTGCCGCGGGCCTCCAAGCCGCTCATCAACAGCCAGCTTGCTCATTACAAGCAGATCAGCGGACAGCTGCGGGAGGCCTCCCTATCCGCCCGCCAGTGGGACGAGGCGCGCAAGGCCGTGGCGGTCGCCACCGAGGCGCAGGAGCACAGCGAGCAGGCGCTCCGCGCGGACAATCAGCGCCTCGCCGCTCTGGAGCGCATACGCCGTACCCTGCCGGGTCTCGCCCGGCGCACCCGGCTGCGCGAGGGTCTGGCCGAGCTCGGCGAGGTGCCGGTGCTGGCGGAGGACTTCGGCGAGCGCCACCAGCAGGCGGTGTCCAAACGACGCCTGGCGGCGGCCAGCCGCGGCAAGGCGCTGGCCCGGCTGGAAGAGCTGCGGACCAAGATCCACGGACTGACCGTGTCCGAGACGCTGCTGGCGGAGGCCGATCACATCGACGAGCTACGCGAGCAGCTCGGCAGCTATCGCAAGGCGACCCGCGACCGGCCCGGGCTGGCGGTCCAATGCGGCATGCTGGAGCAGCAGGCGAGACAACGCCTGGTAGAGCTGGGGCGGGACAGCGAGCTGGAGCGGGTCGATGCCTTGCGTCCCCTGCTGGGCAAGCGGCGCCGCGCCACCGAGCTCGGCGGTCGCCGCGAGGCCCTAATGGCCGCCGTGGACAAGGGGCGCCAGGACCTGGCCGAGGTCGAGCAGCGGCTCACGGCCGAGCGTGAGGCGCTGGAACGGCTGCCCGAGCCGCCGCCGCTCCATGGCCTGCGCCGGGCCATCGACGCGGCCCGGCGCGTGGGAGATGCGGATCGCGCGCTGGACGAGGCGAAGAGTCGTCTGCTGCGCCACGAGGAGAGCGGTGCCCGTGAGCTGGCAGCGCTGGGGCTGTGGAGCGGCTCGCTCAGCGAGCTGTCGGGCGCGCCTCTGCCCGTGGCCGAGACCGTGCGACGATTTGCCGAAGAGTATCAGGTCCAGGCCGAGCGGCAGCGCCTGGCGGAGCGAGACCTTGCCGAGGTCGAGGCCGAGCGCGGGCGCATCGAGGAGGCGCTGCGAGCGCTGGCACTGGCCGGTGCGGTGCCCTCGGAGCGGGAGCTGGATACGGCGCGCGAGACCCGGGATCGGGGCTGGCAGCTGCTGCGCCGCCAGTGGCTGGACGGGCAAGACGTAGCCGTAGAGGCCCATGCCTATGCCGAGGGCCGGGCCCTGCCCGAGGCCTACGAGGGGGCGGTTGGGTCGGCCGACGAGATTGCCGACCGGCTGCGCCGGGAGGCCCAGCGCGTGCACGAGCAGGCCGCCGCCCAGGCGCGGCTGGAGACGTGTCGCCGGCGGGCGGAGGCGGGCGGCACCGAGCTTGGCCGGCTCGCCGAGGCCCGGCGAGACCTGGAGCAGTCCTGGCAGGCCGCCTGGAGCCCCTGCGGCATCGTGGCGCTGCCGCCACGGGAGATGACCGACTGGCTGCAGCGGGCGGCGCGGCTGCGCGAGGCGGTCGGGCAGGGCGACGACCTGCGACAGCAGATCGACGATCTGCGCCTGGCCCGGGACGGCCACCTGCGGGCGCTGGAGGTCGGGCTGGCGGCGGCGGGCGAGCCGGCGACGCAATTCACCGAGCTGGGCCCGGTGCTCAGCCACGCCGCGGCCCGCCTCGGTGCGCTGGAGGAGCTTGCACGCCGCCGCACCGCGCTGCAGGAATCCATTCAGGCGCTGGAGGAAATCGCTCGTCGTCTCACACTGGCTCTGCGCGCGGCAGAGGACCAGCGGGCGGCTTGGCAGAGCGACTGGAGCGCCCTGACGGGCGAGCTGGGGCTAGCCCGCATTCCTCACCAACCTCCTACTGTGGACGCCGATCCATCCGTTCTGACGGGGCGGATTCCCTGCGGCCAGCTTGACGTA
>CAYQDX010000233.1:0-6613 GCA_964416345.1 uncultured Ectothiorhodospiraceae bacterium | reverse complement strand
TACACCTTTGCCGACCGTAATGGGGACAGCCTGACCCTGCGTCCAGAGGCGACAGCAAGCTGCGTGCGTGCCGGCATCGAGCACGGCCTGTTCCACAATCAGACCCAGCGGCTTTGGTACCTGGGGCCGATGTTCCGCCACGAGCGGCCGCAAAAAGGCCGTTACCGCCAGTTTCATCAGGTCGGCGTTGAGGCCTTCGGCATGCCGGGACCCGACATCGATGCCGAGATGATCCTCATGAGCGCCCGGCTGTGGGGCATGCTGGGCCTGGACGGCCTCGAGCTACAGCTCAATTCGCTGGGCTCCGCGGAGTGTCGGGCCGCCTATCGCGAGGAGCTGGTGGCCTATCTGGGCGCCTACCGCGACCGGCTGGACCAGGACAGCCTGAGGCGCCTGGAGCGCAATCCACTGCGGGTGCTCGACAGCAAAAGCTCAGACATGCAGGAGCTCATCGCCGCGGCGCCGCGGATGGTCGACCACCTGGACGCCGAATCGGCCGAACATTTCGTTAATGTGCAGGCCGTGCTCGAGCGCTCGGGTGTGGCCTACCGCGTGAATCCTCGCCTGGTGCGTGGCCTGGACTACTACGGCAAGACGGTGTTCGAATGGGTCACCGACGAGCTGGGCGCCCAGGGCACGCTGTGTGCGGGTGGTCGCTTCGACGGACTAGTGGAGCAGATTGGCGGATCGCCCACGCCTGCGGTAGGCTTCGCGCTGGGGATCGAGCGGGTGGTGGCGATGCTACAGCAGCGGGACCTCAGTCCATCCGCGTGCGTGCCCCACGTCTACCTCGTGACCGTGGGTGAGCCGGCGCGACAGGCCGGTCTGGTGCTGGCGGAGCGGCTGCGGGACCAGCTTCCCGCAGTGCGCGTCTTGGGGCACTGCGGCGAGGGCGGCTTCAAGGCGCAGCTCAAGCGCGCCGATCGCAGCGGCGCCCCTCTGGCGCTCATCATCGGAGAAGAAGAGGCCCGGAACGGTGTCGTCGGGGTCAAATACCTGCGGGCGGACCGGGAGCAGGTGAGCGTGCCGCTGGGCGAGCTGGCGGCGCTGGTCGCGCAGGCCGTTGCGGCGTCATGAGTATCTGGGGGGTGGGTGGCCGGAGCCGGCGCACGGCACCGAGCGGGGAATCAAGTGGAAACACTAACGACTGAAGATCAACAGGTTGAAGCGCTCAAGAAATGGTGGGCGGGCAACGGAAAGGCTGTGATCGCCGGGCTGGCCATCGGTCTGGGCGCCGTGTTTGGGTGGCGCGCGTGGATGAGCTACCAGCACGGCGAGGCCGAGCAGGCCTCGGCTCTCTACCAGCAGGTGCTGCACGGCCTGGAGGCTGGCAACCCGGCCGCCGTGGTTCAGGTCTCGGCCCAGGTCATGGACGCCTACGAGCGCACGGCCTACGCGCCGCTGGCCGCACTGGCGCAAGCCCGTGCAGACCTGGAGTCCGGCGACCTCAAGGCCGCCGACGCTCAGCTCGATTGGCTGATTCAGCGTGGGGACCGGGAGGAGCTGAAATACGTCGCCCGCCTGCGCCGGGCACGGGTGCTCGTGGCGCTGGACCGGGGCGAGGATGCACTGCAGCTGGTGGCTGCGGACCAGCCACCGGCCAGCTTTGCCTCCCTGTATGCTGAGCTCCGCGGCGATCTCCAGCTCCGCCTGGGACACCGCGAGGAGGCGCGCAAGAGCTATCAGAAAGCGCTGGCGAGTCTGGCTGGGGACCAGGCCAAGCGTAGCGAGACGCTACAGGTCAAGCTAGACGACCTCGGCACCTCCCCGGCGGCGGAGAGCCTAGGAGGCCGCCGGTGAGGCGTCTGGCGGCGGTGGTCGTCGGGGGATTGCTGGTCACCGGCTGCAGCGCGATCGGGGACTATTTCAGCGGCAAAGACAACACGACGCCGCCGGCCGAGCTGGTGGCCTTGAAGCCGACACTCGCCATCGAGCGGGTCTGGTCGGCCGGCGGCGGTGCCGGTGAGGAGGACCTGCCTGCTCGGCTGGCACCCGTTCTGGATGCCGGCAATCTGTACTACGCCGATCGCAAGGGCAGGGTCAGTGCATACGATCCCGATACCGGTGCCACTCACTGGAGCGTGGAGCTCGAGGCACCCGTGGCGGGCGGCCCCGGCGCCGGCGAGGGCGTGGTGCTGGTAGGCACTCGCGATGCCAGGGTCATCGCCCTGCGAGAGGACTCGGGAGCGCAGCTGTGGCGGGCGCGGGTCACCAGCGAGGTGCTGGCGGCCCCCCTGGCGGCCGAGGGCGTGGCCGTCGTCCACACGGTGGATGGCAGGGTGACTGGCCTGGATCTGGCCGACGGCCGGCAGAAATGGGTCTACGATCGCAGCGTGCCGGTGCTGACCCTGCGCGGCGTCGGCAATCCCGTGGCCGCCCGCGGCCTGGCGATCGTCGGCCTAGCGAGCGGCAAGCTCGTGGGCCTTGGTCTGCGCGACGGCAATCCCCACTGGGAGGCCCAAATCGTCGTGCCCAGCGGCCGCTCCGAGCTGGAGCGCATCGTCGATCTCGACGCGATCCCGCTGGTGGTGGGCGACGTGGTCTATGCCGCGGCCTACCAGGGCAACCTGGCGGCCGTTGCCATCGACAACGGTCGCATCCTGATGCGGCGCGAGTTTTCGTCCTACAGTGGAATGGCGGTGGAGCGGCGGACCCTGTACATCACCGATGCCGAGGATCACGTGTGGGCACTGGACCGCTACACGGGTGCCTCCCTTTGGCAGCAGGATAAGCTGCACAACCGACGCCTGACGGCTCCGGCGGTGACGGGTGATGCGGTAGTCGTGGGGGATCTCGAGGGCTATGTTCATTGGCTGGCGCGGGAGGACGGTCACCTGCTGGCGCGGGAGCGCGTGGCTAACGCCGCCATCACAGGTGCTCCGCTGGCGATCGGCGGAACCGTCTACGTGGGTGCCGAGGACGGCTCGATAACTGCGCTGCGAGTCAAGCCCCCCGCGGCCGACGCCTCCAGCTGAGCACCGTCCGCAGCTCGACGCGCGCCGGAGGTGCCCGACCCCGCCTTCCTCGGATCATCCGCCGCCCATGATTCCGGTCATCGCCATCGTCGGTCGACCCAATGTTGGCAAGTCGACCTTGTTCAACTGCCTCACGCGCAGCCGTGACGCGCTGGTCGCCGACCTGCCGGGAGTGACCCGCGATCGCAAGTACGCCGAGGGGCGGCTGGGCAACCGACAGTTCGTGGTGGTGGACACCGGTGGCCTGGCAGGCCCGGAAGGCCCGCTGAACCCGCAGACCGCCAGGCAGGCGATGCGGGCGGTGCAGGATGCCGATGCGGTGATTCTCGTGGTCGATGGCCGGCAGGGAAGGCTGGCCGCCGACGAGACCATTGCTACCACGCTGCGGCGTACCGCCAAGCCCCTGTTCCTTACCGTGAACAAGACCGACGGAGTGGATGAGGCCGTTGCCTGCGGCGAGTTCCACCAGCTCGGGCTGGGCATTCCACTGCCGATTGCCGCCAGCCACGGACGCGGCGTGACCGCGATGATCGAGCAAGTGCTCGATGCTCTGCCGCATCTTGAGACGCTACACGCCGCGCCACCGCCGGACGGCGGCGTCGTCGTCGCCATCGTGGGTCGGCCGAACGTGGGCAAGTCCACGCTCACCAATCGTATCCTGGGGGAGCAGCGGGTGGTGGTCAGCGAGCTGCCCGGTACCACCCGCGACAGCATCTACGTGCCATTCAAGCGCGACGGCGAGCGCTATACCCTGGTGGACACCGCCGGCGTCCGGCGCCGCGGCCGGATCGACGAGCATGTCGAGAAATTCAGCGTGGTCAAGACCCTACAGTCCATTGAGGCGGCCCACGTGGTGATCATGGTGGTCGACGCGCGAGAGGGGATCGGTCACCAGGACGCCGCCCTGCTGGGATTCGTGCTGGATTCCGGCCGGGCGCTGGTGTTGGCGGTGAACAAGTGGGACGGCTTGGAGGCACCGCAGAAGGACGCGCTGCGCGGCGCGCTGCGGCGCAAGCTGGGCTTCCTCGACTATGTGGATACCCACTTCATTTCGGCGCTGCACGGCACCGGCGTCGGCAGGCTGTTCGACTCCATTCGGCGGGCCTATGCCTCGGCCACCCGCGCCCTGCCGACGCCGGAGCTGACCCGCCTGCTGCAGGATGCGGTCGCGCAGCATGCCCCACCGTTGGTGCGGGGCCGCCGCATTAAGCTGCGCTACGCCCACCAGGGGGGGCGCAACCCGCCGCTGGTTGTCATCCACGGCAATCAGACCGATGCCGTGCCCGACTCCTACGCCCGCTATCTCGTCAACTACCTGCGCGAGGCGTTGGATCTGCATGGAACCCCGGTGCGCGTCGAGCTGAAGAGCGGCGCCAATCCGTACCGGGACAAGAAGAACGTGCTTACGCCGCGCCAGCTGCGCAAGCGCCAGCGCCTCATCCGTCACGCCAAGCGTAGCGGCTGATCAGCCCTCGCTCTCGGCGCGTGTCGCCTCCACGCGGCACAGCAGCGCACCTCTGGCGAGCCTCGCCTCCACCTGCTCGCCCACCCTCACCCGGGCCGCGTCCTGCACGACCGTGCCGTCGCTGGTGCGGCGGACGATGGCAAAGCCTCGGGCGAGCGTGGCCAGCGGGCTCACTGCATCCAGGGCACGGCCCAAGCCGGTCAGGCGGTCGCCGCGCTGGGTCAGCCCGTGGCCCATGGCCGCCAGCAGCCGGCCGTGCAGGTTGGCGCGGCGCACCGCCAGCTCTCGCAGCCGATGACGGGGAGTCTGACGCTGCAGATGGGCGGAGGTCTCCTGGAGCCGGGCACGGGCGCGCGCCAGCACATGGGCCTGGGCCTGGCGCAGGCGGTGCTCGAGCCCATCCACCCGCTGCGCCCGATCCTGCAGCCGGCGGCCCGGATGGCGCAGGCGTTTGCCCAGGTGCTCCAGCGCCTGCCCCCGTAGTCGCAGCGACCGGCGCAGGCTGGTGAGCAGCCGGGCCTGCTGCCGGGTGAGCCTCTGCAGCAGCTCATCGCGGCTGGGGGTGACCAGCTCCGCCGCCGCCGAAGGGGTCGCGGCACGCCGATCGGCGACGAAGTCGCAGATGCTGACGTCCACCTCATGGCCTATGCCGGTCACTACCGGAATGGCGCTGGCATGAACGGCGCGGGCCACAGCCTCCTCGTTGAAAGCCCAGAGATCCTCCAGGGAGCCCCCGCCCCGGGCCAGAATTAGCACATCGCAATCCTGGCGCCGGGAGGCGAGCGCCAGCGCCTCCACGATGGCCGGCGGTGCCTCGCTGCCCTGCACCGGCACCGGATAGATCAGGACCGGGACGCTGGGAAAGCGCCGCCTCAGCACGCTCACGATGTCGCGAATGGCAGCCCCCGTGGGCGAGGTGATGACGCCGATGCGGTGGGGCAGGGCGGGCAGGGGGCGGCGTCGCGCCGGGTCGAACAAGCCCTCGGCGGCCAGCCGCGCCTTGAGCAGGTCGAAGGCGCGTCGCAGTGCCCCGGTGCCCGCCTCTTCCATGTGCTCCACGACCAGCTGGAACTCGCCTCTGCCTTCATAAAGGCTGACTCGTGCCCGGATCAGCACCTGCTTGCCATCCTCCGGGCGAAAGCCGAGCAGGCGGTTGCGGGTACGAAACATGGCGCAGCGCACCTGCGCCGCGGCGTCCTTCAAGGTGAGGTAGAGGTGTCCCGAGCTGGGGCGGGCGACATTGGAAAGCTCGCCTTCCACCCAAATGAGCGGCAGGCTGCCTTCCAGCAGCTCTCGCACCTCGCGGTTCAGGCGCGATACGGTGTAGACATCCCGCTGCTCGGGGATCGAGCCGCTCATGGTGTGAGGAGCATCGGGACGGACGGGCCGCCTGCGGTGGTGGCCGCGCAGCCGCTGGCCAGAGCAGCCGCCAGTAGCGCCGTCCCCAACAAGGTCTTGCTACTCATGTCACCCCCGCCCGATGACAATGACGTGCCCGCCGCCGGCTATGCGTTCGCTACGGGCCGTTGGTCTCGCCGGATCCCTTCGCTATCAGTAACCTACCCTGTTTACCGGGTTATCGTCAAACCTTATACTTGAGCGCTTAACTTCGCGACACGAGCCTCCCTGCCATGCGCATCCTCGAAGAAGCCCTGACCTTTGACGATGTCCTGCTGGTCCCTGACTACTCGGCAATACTGCCCCGGGACGTGGATCTGGCCACCCAATTGACGCGGGAGATAGGCACGAACATTCCACTGGTATCCGCCGCCATGGATACCGTGACCGAGGCCAGGCTGGCCATTACCCTGGCGCAGGAGGGGGGCATTGGAATCATTCACAAGAACATGACCGTGGAGCAGCAGGGCGAGCAGGTGCGCATGGTCAAGAAGTTCGAGAGCGGTGTCATCAAGGATCCCATTACGGTCTCCCCCCGCACCAGCATCGGCGAGGTGATGGCGCTGACCCGCGCCAACAACATCTCCGGGGTGCCGGTGGTGGACAACGGGCAGTCGCTGGTGGGCATCGTCACCAGTCGCGATCTGCGCTTCGAGACCCGGGTGGACGAGCCCGTCTCCAGCATCATGACGCCCAAGGAGCGCCTGGTCACCGTCCGTGAAGGGGCCGAGCGGGAGGAAATAGTCGCCCTGCTGCACAAGCACCGCATCGAGAA
>CAYQDX010000232.1:0-6626 GCA_964416345.1 uncultured Ectothiorhodospiraceae bacterium | reverse complement strand
GCCACGTGGCCAAGCACGGCAACCGCTCGGTCTCCAGCCGCTCCGGCAGTGCCGATGTCCTGGAGGCTGCGGGCGTCAACCTGGAGCTGACGCCGGAGCAAGTCGCCGCCTGCATCCGCGAGGTCGGCGTAGGGTTCATGTTCGCCCCGCGCCACCATGGCGCCATGAAGCATGCCATCGGTCCCCGTCGCGAGATGGGGGTGCGCACGCTGTTCAATCTGCTGGGTCCCTTGACCAACCCCGCCGGGGCCCGGCGCCAGGTGCTCGGCGTATTCGCCGCCGACTGGGTGGAGCCCCTGGCCCAGGTGGCCGGCCGGCTCGGCAGCGAGCACGTGCTGGTAGTGCACGGCGAGGATGGCATGGATGAGCTCACCCTGGGGGCGCCCAGCCGGGTCGCGGAGCTCAGGGACGGCGCCCTGAGCAGCTATACCATTGTGCCGGAGGATTTCGGCTTCGAGCGGACGCCCCGCACCGCGCTGGCGGTGGCCGACGCGGCAGAGAGCCTGGCCACTATCCGTGCGGTTCTTGCGGATGCGCCAGGCCCGGCCCGGGACATCGTCACCCTGAATGCCGGCGCCGCCATCTATACGGCCGGCCTGGCGGCCGATCTGGCTGCCGGGGTGGCACGGGCGCGCGACACCCTGGCCTGCGGTGCGGCGGCGGCGAAGCTCGATGAGCTGGTGCACTACACCCAGGCCCGGGCCGGTGTCTGAGCTGCGCCCGGTACGGGCGGGTGCCTTGATCGGTACCCCAGATATTCTGAAGACCATACTGCGGCGCAAGGCCGAGGAGGTCTCTGAGCGCAGCGCGCGGCTGCCCTTGGGAGAGCTGCGCAGTCGGCTGGTGGAGGCCCCGGCGCCGCGCGGCTTTGCCGCTGCACTCATCGACCGGGCCCGGGCCGCACGGCCGGCGGTGATTGCCGAGATCAAGAAGGCTTCTCCCAGTCGCGGGGTGCTGCGCGCCGACTTCAGGCCGGCGGACATCGCCCGCAGCTACGCCCGCGCCGGGGCGAGCTGCCTCTCCGTGCTAACGGACGTGGATTTCTTCCAGGGTGCCGATGCCTATCTGCGGCAGGTGCGGGCGGCCTGCGAGCTGCCGGTGCTGCGCAAGGACTTCGTGATCGACCCGTATCAGGTCTACGAGGCTAGACACCTGGGGGCGGACTGCATTCTGCTGATCGTGGCGGCGCTCGACGATGACCAGCTCCACGAGCTGGCCGGCGTCGCCGCCGAGCTGGCGCTGGACGTGCTGGTGGAAGTGCACGACGGCGCCGAGCTGGGGCGGGCCTTGGAGCTGTCCACGCCCCTGGTGGGCATCAACAACCGCAACCTGCGCACCTTCGAGACCACCCTGCAGACGACCCTCGATCTGCTGGACCGAATTCCCGCTGAGCGTTTGCCGGTCACCGAAAGCGGCATACTCACGCCGCAGGACGTCGCCTCGATGCGCAGTCACGGGGTGCATGCCTTCCTGGTCGGGGAGGCCTTCATGCGGGCACCCGATCCAGGCGTCGAGCTGGCACGCCTGTTCGGGGATTCGCCACCGGTGGCGGGTTGAGCTCCTCGCCTCTCCGCCTGCCGCTTCTCGCCGTAAAGAGGCTCTGTTAAGCTTGGCCCGCTGCATGGGCACGCATGGGGTTTGCGGTGGTGGCCTGGGAGTCGATTGCTGGGCCTTGGATGACGGGACGTGCCGGTCGCTGGCTGGCGGTGATCGTCAACGTGGCCCTGGTGCTCGCCCTGGCCCGGGCCATGGCGGTCCTGACTTGGCGCCTGGTGCCTCAGCGGGAGCCCTTGAGCGCCACCGTCTCCGTGCCGCACATCATGGCTGGCTCCGGTCCGGCCGCCGGAGCGGTCCCCAGCCCCGCCGAAGAGATTGCCAAGTGGCATTTGTTTGGGACTCCGGTTGCGCCCACTGCCGTGCAGGCGCCGCAGGCGGTGCCCGAAGAGGTGCCGGAGACCAACCTCAAATTGCGCCTGGTCGGGGTTGCGGCCTCCTCGGATGCGGGCAGCGCCCTGGCCATCATCGTCGACCCGGCTGGCCAAGAGCAGCCCTACCAGGTCGGCGATCAGCTGCCGGGAGGCGCCGTCCTCTATGCGGTCCAGTCCGATCGCGTGCTACTGCGCCGCAAGGGCCGGTTGGAGACACTCAAGCTGCCCGTCGAGACGTCCGGGGGAGTCTCCGCGAGTGGCGGTGTCCGTGGGAGCGATGCCGATGGCGCCCTGCGCGGCGTGCGCGATACGCTGCGCAGCAACCCCAGGGAGCTGATCGGCAAGGTCAGCATCCAGCCGGTGCGCCAGGACGGCGAGATGATGGGCTACAGGCTCGGCACCGGAGTCGAGCTGGGGCTGCTAGAGCAGCTGGGGCTGCAGTCCGGCGACGTGGTCACCAACGTCAACGGGGTCGCCCTGGACAGCCCGTCTCAGGGCGCCGCCGCGATGCGCCAGCTTACCTCCAGTGAGCGAGTCACCGTAGAGCTGCTTCGGGGCGGCCAACCCCATACCTTGAGCTTCAATCCGGGTCGCTGAATAATGACTATTAATGGGCGATTGTCGGCGTTGCTGTGTGCCACACTGCTGTGCTGCGGGGCGCCGGCAACGGCGGCGGAGCAGGGCGTGACGCTCAATCTCAAGGATGCCGACATCCGTGCGGTCATCAGCACCATCTCCGAGCTCACCGGAAAGAACTTCATCGTGGACCCGCGGGTCAAGGGCAAGGTGACCATCATCTCCTCCCGCCCCATGGACAAGTCCCAGGTCTATCAGGTATTCCTGTCTCTGCTTCAGGTGCAGGGCTTCGCCGCCGTACCGGCGGGTAGGGTGGTGAAGATAGTGCCGGACCTCAATGCGCGCCAGGACAGCGTGCCGTTGAGCTCGGTGGAGCAGCCGGGCCGTGGCGATGAGGTGGTAACCCGGGTGGTGCAAGTGCAGCACATCAATGCCGCCCAGCTGGTGCCGATTCTTCGGCCCCTGCTGCCCCAGCAGGCCCATCTGGCCGCCCACGCCGGCAGCAACGCCATCATCATCTCGGATCGGGCGGCCAACGCGGACCGCATCGTGGAGATCATCCGTCGCATCGACCAGCCCAGCGAGGGTGAGATCGACGTCATACCGCTGCAGCATGCCTCGGCGGCGGAAGTGGTGCGGGTGCTGAGCTCGCTGGAGCGCAGCGCTGGCAAGAAGCCCGATGCCACCGATGGCCCGTCTCTGGTGGCCGATGAGCGGACCAACAGCGTGCTGCTGTCCGGCGACAAGGCCAAGCGCCTGCGCCTGCGAGCGATAATCACCCACCTCGATGTTCCGACCGCGAGCACCGGCAATACCCAGGTGGTCTATCTGCGCTATGCCAAGGCTGCCGATCTGGCGGCGGTGCTCTCCGGCGTCGGCCGCGACCTCGACCGGGACAAGCAGGCCAAGAAGGAGGGCACGCAGCCGTCCCAGTTGAACATCCAGGCCGACGAGAGTGCCAACGCCCTGGTGATCTCCGCCTCCCCGGAGCCGATGAAGACTCTGATGGCCGTCATCCGCCGGCTCGACGTGCGCCGCGCCCAGGTGCTGGTGGAGGCAATCATCGCCGAGGTCTCCAGCGACAAGGCCGCCGAGCTGGGCGTGCAATGGGGCATAGACGGCCGGCCCGGCGAGAACGGCATCCTCGGCGTGGTGAACTTCAGCGGCTTCGGCTCCGGGCTGACCAATCTGGTCACGGATGCCCCGACCATCAGTGACGGCGCTACCGTCGGCCTAGGAGACTTTAGCTCCAACGACGTCCGTTTCGGGGCACTTATCCGAGCCCTGGAGGGTGATGCCGACACCAATATCCTCTCCACCCCCACCCTGGTGACCCTGGACAACGAAGAGGCCGAGATCGTCGTCGGCCAGAACGTGCCCTTCGTCACCGGCCAGTTCACCAACACCGGCACCTCCGGCTCCTCGGTCACTCCGTTCCAGACCATCGAGCGCAAAGACGTGGGTCTCAGCCTCAAGGTCAAGCCCCAGATCAACGAGGGCAACGCCATCAAGCTGGATATCGAGCAGGAGGTCTCCAGCATCAGCTCCAGCACCTCCGGCGCCACCGACTTGGTCACCAACAAGCGCTCCATCAAGACCAGCGTGCTGGTGGAGGACGGCCAGATGGTTGTGCTGGGGGGGCTCATCGACGATAGCTACGACGAGACCACCCAGAAGATCCCAGGTCTGGGAGACGTGCCTATGGTGGGCGGGCTGTTTCGCTATCAGGGCGTGAAGAAGGTCAAGCGCAACCTCATGGTGTTCCTGCGCCCGGTTATCCTGCGCGACCCCGCCTTGGCCACTCAGTTCGCCAGCAGCAAGTACAGCTACATCAGGGGGCAGCAGCTGCTGGCCCGGGAGCATAAGGTGCGCCTGCTGAGCGGAGAGCAGAAGCCACTGCTGCCCCTGTCTCGCGAGCACCAGAGCGCGCCGCGGAGGCGGCCTGCCGCGGCCCTGCCTCCCATGCCCCGCGATGGGCGCTGAGGGCGGAGGTCAGGGCCACCTGCCAGATGGTCTGCCCTTCGCCTTCGCCAAGCGTTACGGCTTGGTGGTTACGGAGCTGGGCAGCAGCGCCGAGGTGACCTTCCGCCCCGGGGCCAGCCCGCTGGCGGTGGCCGAGGCCCGACGTCACCTGGGACGTCCGCTGCGACTGCGTCAGGTCTCGGCGCACGAGTTCGACCGTCTGCTGCAGCTGGTTTACGAGCAGGGCTCGCGGCAGGCGATGGAGATGATGGGGGCGCTGGACGAGGAGCTGGACCTGGCCCAGGTGGCCCGCCAGCTCGCAGAGCCCGAGGATCTGCTGGAGGCCGAGGACGACGCGCCCATCATACGGCTGATCAACGCGCTGCTCACCGAGGCCCTCAAGGCCAATGCCTCCGATATCCATGTCGAGCCCTTCGAGCATCGCCTAGTGGTGCGCTTCAGGGTGGACGGGGTGCTGCGCGAGGTGCTGCAGCCCAATCGCGTCCTGGCGCCCCTGCTGGTCTCCCGCATCAAGGTGATGGCCCGGCTGGACATCGCCGAGAAGCGTCTGCCCCAGGACGGGCGCATCTCGCTGCGCATCGCCGGACGCCCCGTGGACGTGCGGGTCTCCACGCTGCCGTCGGGCTATGGCGAGCGTGTGGTGCTACGGCTGCTGGACAAGCAGGCCGGCCGCCTGGACCTGGAGCACCTGGGCATGTCGAGCGAGGCCCTGCTGGTCATGGATCACCTGATCCACCGGCCCCACGGCATCATCCTGGTTACCGGCCCCACCGGCTCCGGCAAGACCACCACGCTCTACGCCGGGCTGCTGGAGGTCAACTCCCTCGAGAAGAACGTCATGACCCTGGAGGACCCGGTGGAGTACCGCATCCCGGTCATCCGCCAGTCCCAGGTGAACCCCCGGGCCGGGTTCACCTTCGCCATGGGCCTGCGGGCCCTGCTGCGGCAGGACCCGGACGTGATCCTGGTGGGCGAGATCCGCGACCCGGAGACCGCCGAGCTGGCGGTGCGGGCCGCCATGACCGGCCACCTGGTGCTCTCCACCCTGCACACCAACGACGCCGCCAGCGCCCTGCCGCGCCTGATCGACATGGGGGTGGCCCCCTACCTGCTGCCCTCCACCCTGATCGCCATCGTCTCCCAGCGCCTGGTGCGCCGTCCCTGCCCCCACTGCCGCGTGCCCGAGACCCCCGACCCGGCGATGTTCGCCTCCTTCGGGCACGACCCGGAGCCGGGCCAGTTCGTGCGCACCGTGGGCTGCCCCCGCTGCGGCGGGTCGGGCTTTTCCGGGCGGCTGCCCATCGCCGAGTTCCTGTGCATGAGCCCGGAGGTCAACGAGCTGATCATGGCCCAGGCCTCGGCCGCCGCCATCAACGAGGCGGCCTTCCGGGAGGGCATGGCCGACATCCGCGAGGACGGCTACCAGAAGGCCCGGCAAGGCCTGACCACCCTGGAGGAGGTGCGCCGCGTGGCGGAGCGCCGCCTCATGCTCAAGCGGCCCGCGCCCCATTCCACCCCCGCCCCGGACGCCGTTCCGGCGGCGCCGGGATAGGGCCGGGTGAAGGGGGGGGACCCGGATGCCCGAATTTCACTTCCGCATGGCGCAACGGGACGGCACCGTCCAGAACGGCGTCATGACCGCGCCCGACGAGTCGGGGGTGGCCGCCGCCATCCGGGCCGGCGGGGGGGTGCTCCTGTCCGCCCGCAAGGCGCGCCCGCGGCCGGCGGCCCGGGGCAAGGTGAGGCGCGCCGAGCGCATCGCCTTCACCCACCACATGCAGGCGGCCATCTCCGCCGGGGTGCCGCCCACCGAGGCCCTGCGGGGCTTCGGGGAGCACGTCCCCAACAAGGCGTTCGGGCGGATGCTCGTCGAGGCCGCCCAGGCCGTGGAGGGGGGCCAGACCCTGGCCGGGTCCCTGGGGCGCTACCCGGACGCCTTCCCCCCCCTCTACGTGAGCATGGTGGCCACCGGCGAGGAGTCGGGCCGCCTGGACAACGTGCTGGGGCGCCTGGCCACCTACCTGGAGTGGCAGGACGGCCTCATTCACGACCTGAAACAGGCCACGGTCTACCCCTCCGTGGTGGTCACCCTGGTGATCGCCCTGACCGTGTTCCTGCTGGCCTTCGTGCTGCCGCGCT
>CAYQDX010000231.1:0-6669 GCA_964416345.1 uncultured Ectothiorhodospiraceae bacterium | reverse complement strand
CATGTTCATCCTGACGCCAGGTGAGCTGGTATTCGCCGGCCTTCACGCGCAGCCCACGGTGTGAATCACCAACTTCGTGCCTCCTGCCCGAAGCGTCCCGGCCAGCACACAAGGATCGCCCCTACAGGCGCACCAACGCCGTCGCTCACAAGGACCAGTGTGGAACTCCCGCCGCGCCCGGCAAGTTGGTCGGCACCTGGTCTGAAGCGCATCCGTCACCAGCAGCACCCTCATTCGATCACCAGTTGGCCGCCGGGCTCGACGACCAGGTTCTCTTCGTACTGCTGTTCGAACTTGAGCTTGTAGGTGCCGGAGAACACCTCGATCACCGGATCTTCGGGAGTCAGCGCGCCATACCAGCCCACGAACGCCGAGTTGTAGCAATCGGAATCCATCGTGCAAACCTTCACGGACTCGTCGAGATCGGCGACTCCGATGCTCCCCACTACCACCTCTGTGGTCTTGCCGTTCTCTACCTCCACCCCGTCCAGAAAGGTGCCCGCGGCCGATCCGGTCAGGCGCAGCCGATAGAAACCGACCTTGAGCTCCATGCTGCGTTGCGTCGATGTGAGTCGTCCTAGGAACCCCTCGGAAGCTTCGTTGTAGCAGTCGGAGTCGACCGTGCAGACATTCACCTGCCGCTTCTCGAGATTGGGAACGCTGAGAGTTCCTTTGCTTCGCCGACGGACGACCTTCTTCTCGACCGCAGGAGCGGGCACTATCGCTGTCTCGATCTCCCCGATCGCCTCTCGGAGCTGCGCGGCGCTTTCGGCCCTCGCGTAGATACCGCCCCCCTCGCGCCCAATGCACACGAGCTGCGCCTCCTCCTCGGGGCTCACATCGAAGCCGATCACGTGGACCCGCAGCTTGACCCCGGCCCCGCGGATGGCCTTGGCCGCCGCGCAGGGATCCCCCTCGCAGGTCTCCTTTCCGTCGCTCACCAGAATGATCTCTGTGCGGCCTTCCTGGCTGCGAAGCAGCTTGCCTGCCTGGGTGAGTGCCGCCGTGATCGGCGTCATACCCTTGGGAGCCAAGGCGTTAACGGTACTGATCACCGTCTCCCGCTCCGCTCCCATGGGAGCCACGAGCTCAATGTCGCCGCAATCGCCCTTGCGGTTGTGACCGTAGGCCATCAGCCCGATGGGCATGTCGGCGGGAAGTTTCCCCACCACCTCGTCGCGGATCACCTCCCTGGCGATTTCAATCTTCGCTCGCCCCTCCACCTGCCCCCACATGCTTCCCGAGGCATCCAGGATCAAGAGCACCTTCGACGGTGTGGCTGCCTCCGCAGTCGCATCCAGGGCGAAGAGCGTTGCACAGATCACTATCGTCGCAATACGCATGCTTTCCTACCTACCCAGTACCCGTCCGGGTTCACGCTGCGCCAGAAAAGCAATTTGTCGAGGGCGTGCCCCAGAGCGCTGCCTTCCTGCCCCGGCGTTCATGGCGATATTCCGGCCGATGTTCGACGCGTCCTCGGAGGTAGGCTCCACCGCGAAGGTCTCCATTACAGACAACCAAGACTACCGGACACCGATTCTGACACAGGGAGGAGCCCGAGCCTTGGCGGAAGCGCTATCGATGGATCCTTGCTGAGGGGCAGGCCGAATGCCCGGCCCCCGAAGAGGCGTTCTGTAGTCTAGCCACTACCGCTCTAACGCCTGCAGCAAGAAGGACAAATACTCCTATCTCAATGAATCTCATTAACGTGGACAAGGTCACTCTTGTTGACCATCCACCGTAGAAATCTATGTACGCAGCCAAACTTTCGGCGGGCAATGGTATAGAAAGCAGAATTTTGTTATAGAGTAGCATTGCGACAACCACGTAGATCTTCTCCGCAGTGCCTATGCCGTATCGAAACAAGAGAGCGACCACAATTGCCTGTACGGCAACAGAATAGCTCACGAAGATGAATATGTTAGCTCCTCCATACATTGTCAGAAGTAACACCAGTACAAGACAACTGGACATCACATTCAGGCAGAAGCCCTTGAGATCGGACCATAGCCTGTGAAAACGCGACGACGTGAGAAGAATAAGAGTCGGCAGCCAGTAGCTGGCCATGGCATAGAATATGTTAAAAAGCCTGGCGTCCTCAGACCAAACGGAAATCAGCCCTCGAAGTGTTCTCGGGTCGTTTATCGGGTCCAGAAATTGACCGGTACTTGCGACAGAAATATATATCCGGGGAAGTAGAATCATGCTGGCCCCGCTAGCAATGGCAATCACTAGAAAAGCAAAATCATGTCTAGACTTAGTATGCCAGAGCGTACCAGCTAGAGACAGGCACAAAATAAACCAAGGTATGGCCAGCCATTCCTTGAAGAGCAACCCAACGCTCGACACAATCAGGCACAGTATTAACCTCCTCGTAATCAGCGCCCAAAATGCTGCTACGATTAGCGCATAGCCAGACACGTCTACAAGGGTATAAAAGAATAGCGAGAACTTTATGTGCGTGGCGGATAGGCTGAGCAAGAGCATTGTCATCAGCGCATGTCGATAGTCTTCCGTGAATTCCCTGGCGATCGCGAATATGCCCATCAATAGAAATACAGCAAAACCCCATGCGACGATACGAAATCCCATCTCTATGGAAACCGATAGGAGTGCAGCCACTGCGCGGCTCATGAACGGCATTCCGATCCTGTAAGCAAAGGGCGCTCTTAGATTCGGATTCCCCGCCACACCATGTTGTGCCATGTTGACATAGTATCTTGCGTCCCACCGAGGAGGCATTGTATTTGTGCTTACCGCAATCATGCATGTGATGGAAACGGCTATGAGTAGTGCGTAGAGATACTGAACCGTAGGTATCGTCGTATTATCCATCGCACTGTTGCTCCTATTCGTGGCCGGGGGTCGTCCCGGTGCCAGGTTGAGGCATACACGAGGCACGGGCCCCAGTTGTGCGTCTAGCCGGACCAGCGACGTGGAGGCGGACGCTCGTGGGCTTATTGATATCAGGCTCCCCGAAAAAAAACCGGTCCTTGCGCCATAGTTTCACGAGCGTCGCCGTGCTCAGTATGCGAACTGGGACATCCCAGTCACACTTTCGCCCGGCGCTCGGCGACAGCTATAGCTTTCCAGAAAATGATTTTGGCGATCAAGTGATGGGCTCACGCTTGGGCACGGTACGTCCCAACAGGAGATAGGACCTCCTTGGCGTTCTCGAAGTACGACAGTGATTCCTATACCCTCAAGCCTCCCCCCATTTTATGGAGCCTGCGCATGGTCTCAGGAAAACGCGGACCGTAGTCGATGTGTTTCAGCGTATCGAATGAGACAGGGATTGTGCGGCCCGATTGGCTGGAGTGATTGCAACACTGCGCCGGTTCCTGACATCCATTGCAGACGGAGAGTCCATCATCTTTTTGCGGTGCGCGTGCTCCCGATGAGGTTAACGATTACCTCATGGCTGATCAACGGCTTGCCGCGCCAGCTCGGGCTGATGAAGGAGGACATCCGGCACGACCAATAGGGGACCAATGGGGGACAGACCCAAGCGGTCCGAAAAAGGTGTTGCGCCAGCCTATACAAACGTGGCATTTCAATGCGCTAGTGCACATTTGCCACCGGATGAAATGTTTCGCGGACGAGAGCACCGTAACTGACTGACTCTTAGGAACTTTTCTCTTCGCGGTGGCAGATCGCAACACCTTTGTCGGACTCCTTGGGACAGACCGCGATTGATTCGCCAGTGGGCTATCACATCCGCCACCAGGCATCCTCGGGAAGCAGCAGCAGTTGCCGCTCCCGGACGGGCGTGGCAGATCAAGCGTTCACTGCAGAGCGCCTGACATTGGCCTCCTAATCGATGGAGACAAAGGGTGAGGATTTGGCAGCGGCGTTGGGGGTTCCCCGCCCGACCCCATTTCGCAATCCGAGACCCGCGTGGCAAAGCGTAGCGGATCCCAGCTGCCGGGGTCTTGGACCCCGGCAAACCGTGTGGGCTAGCTCGTGGTCGCAGCCGGGGAGCTGCCGCCACTGGAGCCGGCCGCGGGCTCTGCGGCCGGCTTGGGCTTGGGCTTACCGCTATCCTTGAAATCGGTGGCATACCAGCCACTGCCCTTGAGGCGGAAGCCCGCCGCCGAGATCAGCTTCTTCAGATTGGGCGTGTTGCAGGCGGGGCAGTCGCGCAGGGGCTCGTCGCTCATGCGCTGGATGACCTCCAGGCGGTGATCGCACGAGGTGCAGGCGTATTCGTAGATCGGCATGGTGCTAAGCTCTCCATCGGAGTCCTACAATGGGGACAAAGGATGGGGACGGGTCGGAAGGATTTCAAGGCCCTCTGATATCAATCATTGCGAAAGTCCTTGCATGGGGTCGAGGCGACCGTCGGCGGGAGGGAGCCCGCCGTCGAGCTGACAGGGAAGTGCTCGCAACGTGTCGCGGAGGCCCCATGCGAGAACTTTCGGGACGATCAATGTGTAAAGCGTCACTCGATGCTCGCCAGTGTGGACCGTCGCGCTATGGCTGACAGCTCACGGACACGGGCAAGCAGCGACCGCCTGCGACTGCGGCGGGTCGCCATCGACACCCAGCGGGAGAACGTCGCCTACCTGCACCGGGACTGTCCTGTCTATCGGGTGGAGGGCTTCCAGGCCCTGTCAAAGGTCGCCCTGTCCTGCCGCGGGCGGCGCATGCTGGCCGCCCTCAACGTGGTGGACGACGCGGCGATCGTGGCGCCGGCGGAGGTCGGTGTCTCCGAGCCGGCGTTCGGCCAGCTGCGTCTGCCCGAGGGCGCCATGGTGCGCATCGCGCATGCCGAGCCCCCCGGCTCCATGGAGGCCGTGCGGCGCAAGATTGCCGGCGAGCGGCTCACCGAGGCGGACTTCTACGCCGTCACTCGGGACATCGCCGAGAACCGCTACTCAAAGATGGAGACCGCGGCGTTCCTGGTGGCCTCGGGCCAGACGGGCCTAGACCGCGACGAGGTGCTGCACCTGACCCGGGCGATGGCCGCCACGGGGCAGCGCCTCGACTGGAAGGAGCCCCTGGTGGCGGACAAGCATTGCATCGGCGGCATTCCCGGCAACCGCACCTCCATGCTGGTGGTGCCCATCGTGGCCGCTCACGGCATGCTCATCCCCAAGACCTCCAGCCGAGCCATCACCTCGCCCGCCGGCACGGCCGACACCATGGAGGTGCTGGCCAAGGTGGAGCTCAGTCCGGCCGCGCTGTATCGCCTGGTGCGCCGGGAGCGCGGCTGCCTGGTCTGGGGCGGCACTGCCCAGCTCGCGCCGGTGGACGATGCCCTGATCTCGGTGGAGCGGCCGTTAGCGATGGACTCCCAGGGCCTGCTGGTCGCCTCGATTCTGGCCAAGAAGCTCGCCGCAGGCGCCACCCACTTGGTCATCGACATTCCGGTGGGGCCGAGCGCCAAGGTGCGCCAGATGCACGAGGCGCTGCAGCTGCGCAAGCTTTTCGAGTTTGTCGGCGACCGGGTGGGCATGCATCTAGAGGTCATCATCACGGATGGCCGCCAGCCGGTGGGCACCGGGGTGGGTCCTGTGCTGGAGGTGCGTGACGTGCTGCGGGTGCTGGAGAACGATCCCCAGGCGCCGGCGGATCTGCGCCAGAAGGCCCTGCGCCTGGCGGGTCGTGTGCTCGAGCTCGACCCGGACGTGCGCGGCGGTCAGGGCTTCGCCATCGCCCGGGACATCCTGGATTCGGGTAGGGCGCTGGCCAAGATGCACGCCATCGTCCGGGCCCAGGGCGCCCAGCCCACGCAGCCGGCCCTGGGCAGCCTGAGCTTCACGGTGCGGGCGGCAGCCGGAGGCACCGTCACCGCCATAGACAATCTTCTCATTAACCGTTTGGCCCGGCTGGCGGGCGCCCCCGCGGTCAAAGGCGCGGGCGTGGCGCTGCTGAAGAAGCTGGGGAACCGGGTGGCCAAGGGCGAGCCCCTGTACCGCGTGTACGCCGAGTACCGTGCCGACTTCAACTTTGCTCGGGCACTGGCGGCCAGCAACAATGGTTATCGGATCGGCGCCGCCGAGGAGCTGGCCGCCACCGCTCCGGGAACGGATGACGCTACGTCCTGACGGGCCGCGAGCATACCCGCGAGCGGCACAGCGCATCGAGCGTAAGGACGCGCGTTGCGCCATACGGCCTCTGGTGTCGGCATCGCCGTAGAGCGCTGGCGCGGGTGGCCGTGCCTTGGCGCGCACGGGTGCGCCCCGAAGCCGGCCCACCCGCAGGACACCGGCGCCGCCTCACTTCCGCAGCAACGACGTGTGCCCTACGCCACGATGGCGCTGCTGGCGCGTACGAGTTGTGCCCTGCTCCCCTTCCTGTACCTGGTACCCGGCGGGAGCTAGCCTGCGCTCATGGGCTGCCACAGCAGAGGAGGCACTGCCAGGGTGGATAACCGCCGCGATCGCGGGGCGACCGCCTGCCCTGACGATCCCGTCCAAGATGAGCAACGGCTGATCCAGCATGCTGAACCGCCCTCTATCGGGCCAAGCAGGAGGGTCGCAGCAGGGTGGTGCTGGCAGAGTGTTGACCGCCGCATGGGGCTGGCCCCAGCTGCGCCAGAGACCGGCTCCAGTCAAGGCCGCTTCCCGCCACCGCCCCGCCCGGCCCATTCCCGCAGCAGGCCGGCAATACTCTTACGCGCCGCGCCCCGGCTGCCCTGCCAGTGGTTGACCAGCACCGCGAACA
>CAYQDX010000230.1:0-6696 GCA_964416345.1 uncultured Ectothiorhodospiraceae bacterium | reverse complement strand
AATGGACCGCTCTCCCACCGGCGTAGTAGATCATGCCCAAGTCCGACAGGCTGCTGGGGCCGGGGCGACTGGCCTTCGCAGCCGGGATGCGCTACGGGAGCGTCTTGGCCACGCGGAAACCGTTGAGCAGGTAGCGCACCGACGTGTCGTAGGTGAACCGGCTCGTCGAGTGCGCATAGGTGCTGTCGTTACGCCACGCACCACCGCGGATCACATTTTCACGACAGTCGTGACCGGTCCACGCCGAACCGTCGATTGGTGCGCCGTCATAGGTTCTGTGCCAGCAATCCTCCACCCATTCCCAGACACCACCGTTCATGCCGTAGATGCCGTAGGGATTGGCAGAGAAGGCGCCAACGGTGGCCGGTGCATCGTGGCTCCATGCGGCACCGCCGCAACCCTTGCAGTCGGCCTTGCCGGCTACCATTCTTTCACCCCACCAGTAGCGCGAACTGGTCCCGGCGCGTGCCGCGTACTCCCATTCCGCCTCCGTCGGCAGGCGGTAGTGCCCGTGGGTCACACCGGAGAGCCAGCGCACGTAGCGCTGGGCGTCATTCCAGCTGATGTCGGTGGCCGGTGCGTTGTCCAGCGGGCTGGGCGGATCGGCGATGGCCTTGCATGCCCCGGCCTGTACACAGGCTTTCCATTGCCCCAGGGTGACCTCGTACTTGCCGATGGCGAACGGTTTCGTGATCGTTACCCTGTGAGCGGGTCTTTCACTGCGATCGCCATGATTATCCCCCATCGTGAAGGAACCTGGCTGCAGCACGACCATTTCCGGACAGCCGTCGCAATCGCTGAAATTGCCGGTTGAAAGCGCCGCGGCTGGCGTCGGGGCGGGTGCCGTTGGTGGTCTGGTGGCTGCCGGTGGCTCGGGCTTGGCTACCGGTACTGGCGCCGGTCTGGCGGCCGGCTTGCGGATCAGCTCGTGGGAGACAAAACCCGTGCTGCCGTCGTCGAGCTCGATGCGGTACCAGCTCCTGTCCCGGGTGCGGCCGGTGACGTGCACGCGGTCGCCGGGGGCCAGTCCTCCGGCCAGTGCGGCGTGTGAGGAAGGCTCCTTGCGCGCGTTGGCGTTGGTGACGGCCTCATACCGGGCGTCCATCGCGTCGATGGGGGGTAACGACGGCGTGGCGGGGGGGTTGGATTTTGCGTAGCGCGCCGCCCGCGCCTTGGCGAGCGCCGCGAAGCGTCCGTTGGGATAGGCGGCGAGATAGGCTTTGTAGTCTTCCGCGTGGGTACTGTTCTTGATGGATTCCCAGAACTCTAGCTCATATTGCGCCTCGCCGCTCTTGGGGAGAATGCCCGCGGTCGCCGTACCGACGACGGATAGTGCCAGCGACAAACTCAGAAACCACACTGTGCACCCAGTCCTTATCTTCATGATCATCCCGTGCTGGCGTTGAGCGGACTGGCCAGGTTCGACAATCATGGCCGTGAGGCTAAACGAACGGTCACCGCTGCGCAAGCGCCTAGCGGACCCGACGGCTATTCCGCTACAAGGATAGGGGAATCCGCCACAGGAGTCGATTGTCCGTCGCGGCAAGGACAGGGTCGCGGGGGGCCCGCAAGCCTCTCGGGCTGTAGCCGCGGGAGTCCGCGGGGTGCAGTGCTTGATTTAGCCACTCCGTGATCTATGATTAACCGTCAATCGGTGTTGCAGCGGTACATGCTGTTACAGCCCCGGAGTATGCAACATGCGGAAGGCCCACAGGCGAGAACGGGTGATCAGACACTGGCCCGGTGCGTACGTGCGTCTCGCAAGGGGCAGCACGGGCATCGGGTGGACCTCAGATCGGCCGGATCTTCAGAGAGGCTAGGAAATGCTGATACGAACAGTCATAGTCGCGGCGCTGTTTGCGGCCTCATACGGGCCGGTACTCGCCGTGGAGCGGACACCGGCACCTAAGGATGCCGAGGTCTACATCATCTGGCCGCCGGACGGCGCGGTCATCAAGGGCGGCAAGCTGTGGGTCCGCATGGGGGTGCGTAATGCCGGCGTCGCGCCCAAGGACGTCTGCATGCCGAATACCGGCCACCACCATCTGCTGATCGACACCGACCTCCCGTCCTCCTTCGATGAGGTGATCATCTCGGATCGCCAGCACATCCATTTCGGCGGCGGGCAGACCGAGGCGCGGCTCGAGGACCTGCCACCCGGCAAGCATACGCTGCAACTTCTGATGGCGGACTGCCACCATGTGCCGCACGATCCGCCGCTGTACTCGAAGAAGATCACGATCCGCGTACCACCCTACTAGCCAGCGGCGGGGCGTGTGAACACTGCTGCATGACAAACAGGGGAAGACAGGGACATGAAAACGATGATCAGAACCATGACCGCCTGCCTGGTGACCGCGGTGCTGTTCTCGGGCGTGGCGGCGGCGGAAAGGACGCCGGCGCCGGCAAACGCCTACCTGTATGTCGGCTGGCCCAATGATGGCGAGAGGGTGTCGGCCGACCGGCCATTCAGGGTGTGGTTCGGATTGCGCAACATGGGCGTCGCGCCGAAAGGTGCCAATGTGCCCAATACCGGACATCATCACTTGCTGATCGATACCGATCTGCCACCGCTGGATGAGGAAATCCCGTCCGATCGCAATCACCTCCACTTCGGCGCAGGACAGACCGAGACGACCATAGAACTGCCGCGGGGCAAGCATACCCTGCAGCTGCTGATGGGCGACTACAACCATATACCGCATGACCCGCCGGTCTATTCGAGGAAGATCACGGTCTACGCGAGGTAAGTGCGCGACCTTCGCGGCGGCCCGCCTGCCGATGAGCGGTGGTTACGGCTCGGCGGCGAGGACGAACGCCGCCGGCGATCCGGCTGCCTAAATCTGTTCGTAGGGCAGCGGTCAGGAATTCCCTGATGAGCTTCTTCTTGTAGGAGTGCGACCACGATTCGGGCAGACCGACATCGATGGCGGCAAAATAGTCGATATGGACCTCGCTGGCGGCGGAGGTGAAGCTGATGCGTCCGTGATTCGCCTTGAGGGTGCCTTCCGCCGCTTCCACAAGCCCGTATTCCCGCTGTGGCGGACCTCGACGCTCGACCACTGGCGGCCAATCGGCCAGGGGAACGGGAAATTCCACCAAGAACGCCTGGCTGTTCTTCCCGGCGCCGACCGGAATCCAAATGCTGCGACGAGAGAGTCGCGGCCATTCGCCTGCCGCGGGTGACCGGAAGGCAGGCTGACCCGGTGTGCACGGGGATGGTCGCCGGCTGACCGCATCCATCGCGGGCGCCCAATCGGCGCCCATGGGAGGGGTGGGGGACGAGCCGCCTGGCACTTCTGCCAGGCGCGCTATCCGTGGCCCCAGGGGAGTGATTACAATAGGCGGCCCGGCAGGCCGGCATCGGCACCGGTATCGCCTTCACACCGTGACCGCCCCCGGCGGTAAGCGTTCGGGAGACAGACAATTGAAAGGCATGCAACGAATACTGCCGCTGGCGCTGGTGCTCGTCGGCAGTCCGGTGACGGCAACGGATTACACCGTGGATTTCACGCGCATCCAGAACCTGGAAAGCATTCGCCCCCTGGTGCGGCGGTGCGACGACTTCGACGCGCTGGAGATTTACCGCAGCAAGATGGAAAACAGCACCAACCTCGAGGAGCTGCGCAGCACCTTATCCAGCGTCGGCTTCGCGTTGTTCAACGGGTGTCCCGAGGGCATTACCGGACCGGGCATCGCACCGGTTCGGCAGCCGGAAGTCTCGCCGACCATGGACTATGCGGTGGATTTCACCCGGGTGAAGGACTTCGAAATCCTGCGCCCGCTCATCGATCAGTGTCGGGATTTCGGTGGCCTGGAATCCTTCAGGGACAGACTGCAGTCGACGGACAACCTTGAGGACATGCGCAAGACACTGATTGGCGTCGGCTTCGGTATGTTCGAGGATTGTCCGAAGGGCATTTCCGGGCCGGGGATAACGCCCAACCGGTAGTGCTTCTAGACGGTTTGTTTGAAATAGATGAATATCCCGGACCCCGCCCGTATCAACCGGCCGAGGCTGATGACGCCGCTGCCGCGCAGCACGATCTGCTCATGATGCAGATAAACTTCTTCGTCATCGTCGATTTGCACGAAGGTGCCGTTGGTACTCTGGTCGGTGAGGATGAAATTTAACTGCTGGAACTCGAGGCGGGCGTGGATGCGGGAGGCCAGGTCCGACTCGATCCTGATATCCGACTGTTCACCTCGGCCGATGGTCAGCGTGGGTGTTTCGGGGAGTACCGTCATGGTGTTTTCACGCCAGCGTAATCTCAGGCTGGGCGGGGCGTCGCTCTTTCCCAGGTATCGCGCCGGTATCGCGAGTCGGGTGATGGTCTCTTCGTTGCAGGTCACCCGATAGAGCCGATCGTCTGCGCCGGCATCCGCCGTACCTTGTTCGTACAGCCTGAAGCGGGCACGAGACTCCTCACCGAGCTGGCCCTTGACAGTGTCGGTGGCAAAGATCTGCCCCGGGGGTATCAGTTTCATCAGCTGTTTTGCCGTGTCGCGTGCCCTGCCCACGGGCGAAGACACCGCATCGTCGATGATATCCCCGTCCTGCCTGTCCAGCAGCATACGCACCTCGGCCAGCAGGGAGTCACCGCCATGTTCCCGGCAGGCCTGCTGCGCACCGCAGGCGGCATCGAAGGCCGATTCGACACTGGGGAACACGCCGATCAGGGCATCGTCGCTTGTCCAGGTATCGCGGCACAGCCCGCTGTCCTGCAACACCGCCATGATGAATGCCAGCTGTTCCTCTTGTACGGTCTGTGTCATCCCGGCGGCGGGCGCATCCGTCTTTCCGAGACCGATTAGCAGTATGGTCTGGTAGGCAGAGTATGTGTTGGTCATGCGGGCGTCTCCATAATGTGGAGCGGCTTATGGACTAATCTGCTAATTTTGCGGGCGGGAAGACCTTCCTACGGCCGCTTACCGCAAAATGTGATTCGTGCCTCCGCCCCCGTTGTCCGGGACGTACCCTAATAATAGGAAAAATTGGAAAATTCAGGGCCAGGCTCGGGCCCGGCATCGGTGGATACCCATGGCACGAGGCCGCTGTCGGGCCAAGGGTCGATGGCGGCCGCGGCCAGCATGCCTTCACCGCCCCAGGCGTGGCGTGCTCAGCTCACACGGTCTGTGCGTGACGTACGCTGTCCCGTAGCGCTGTCCGGCAGGGAAGGGCGGCGTCGCCCGGCTTGGTGCTTGCGAACACCACCGAGCCCAGGTAGGGCGATACCCTCGCCAGCACCCCGATCAACCATCGCAGCCTCGTGAGATAGGCCCGTCTCGACATCGCACGGCCAAGGAAGGCGAGGCTGCCCGTTGACGCTTATCGCTTGGTCAAATGGGCGGCGAGATGACATGAGAGCGAGGGTTCCAGTCAGCGGGAGCACCCTCCCCGTCGCTTACCAGACTCGCCTCATCACGTCGTTGGCGCAGTTGGCGCAACGTCAGCTCTTGAAGTCGACCACCAAGGAGGGGATGGGCGATGAACGCCGGGACCTCACCCTCCCATTTGGCCTCCCTACTGACCGGAAAGATCAGCCGCAGACACCTAGGTGAACATTAGCTGACGATCTTCTCGTTATGACGTGGGTATCCACGTGCAAACGAGGAGAGATCATGCAGCCACCAGGCCCCCAGTCCCTGGTTTACCACTTCATGCCAGATGTGATGACGCCGCTCTGGAAGCCGATCGGTCCGGAAATGAATCGCGATACGGTGGGCTTCGTGGAACAGGCCGGATTCCAGATCCGCGTCGGGGGACTTCGGCTGGAGCCTGAGCGTGTCCCGTCCGGGGAGTTGACTGGTGTGCGGATGTCCAGCTGTGGGGGGAAGTGATACGGATGGTACGTTTGTTTCAAGCAGACATCAGGGGCGGCGGCTCGGCGCTGGGGAATCGCCGGGAAAGACAAGCCTCCGCCAGCTCCCGCTCGACGGCGTCGCCCAGTCGAGCGACCTCGGCTTGAGTGGGCGCCCGCGGGACTTGCGTCCCAGCTTCGAGACCTATCACCAGGACCCGTGGCGGCAGCTCTCCCAGCACCCGGCCGAGGGCCAGGGTCTCGGCCACCCCGAGCTCGTGGCTCGAAGACCCTGTCGGGGGCAGTTGCACGGCGTCAAGCTCGAGGCGGGTCAGGGCACCCGGCTCGGCGCCGGTTTGCAAGGCATCCACCAGGACCACCAGTCTCGCCCCGCGCATCTGGGCCAGGAGTGGCGCACCGAGCCGTTCGTTGTGCTCCAGGCGCACGCCGCTCCACAGCGCCGGCGCCCCCAGGGCGCGCGCACGGAGTTGATCGACCACGTCCCAACCCAGACGGTCGAACCCGAAGGGGGAGCCGATGCCGATGACCGCGATCATGTCCGATGCACGCGGAGCTTCAAGAAGTGAGTCGCACAGGAGATGCAGGGGTCGTAGTTACGGATGACGGTCTCGCTGAAGCGCCGGAGCTCCTCATCCGGACGTCCGAGCCCGTAGGCCTCCAGCGCCAGGCGCAGGTCTTCCTCGATCCGCGCCTGATTCTGGCTGGTGGGTGGCACGATGGTCGCCCCGATCACGTCTCCTTTGTCGTCGAGCTCGTAGCGGTGCCACAGGGTGCCCCGCGGTGCCTCGGTGCAGCCGTAGCCGATGCCCGCCCGCGGGATGACCGCGACGGCAGGCGACTCCGGAGAGCGATACTGCTCCAGGATCCGGACCGC
>CAYQDX010000229.1:0-6718 GCA_964416345.1 uncultured Ectothiorhodospiraceae bacterium | reverse complement strand
CGTTTGCTCGCGCAGGCGGCGCCAACGGTCTCGATGCAGGAGCTGGAGACCGCGGCGCGGGTGCTCGCCGCTCTCAATCTCTATTTTCGCAGTGCCGAGTGGGCGCTCGTTCGTGCTCATTCGAGCCTGGGAGGTGCATGATGGGGTTGGCAGTATCCATCTACCGGCAGTTTGCGCGTCCAACAGGACTTCTGGGTCATCTGGCGGGCTTCATCATGGCCCAGCGTGGCTCCAACGTGGCCCGCAGTGTATGGACCCTGGATTTACTGGATCTCCGGCCGGAGGATCGCGTCCTGGAGGTGGGCTTCGGTCCCGGGGTCGCGCTGCAGAAGGCCAGCGATCGGGCGACCCGTGGCAAGCTGATGGGCATCGATCACTCGCCGACCATGTTGGCGCAGGCGCGACGGCGCAACAGGGTCGCCATTGCCGCGGGGCGCCTGGAGCTGCGGCTCGCCTCGGTCGACCCGCTGCCGGAGCTTGGCGTGCAGCTCGACAAGGTCTACTCGGTCAACGTGGTGCAGTTCTGGGCGGACCAGGCGGCGGTATTCCGCGCGCTGAGGGCGCAAATGGCACCGAGGGCGGTCATTGCCACCACCTATCAACCCCGCCACCGGGGCGCCACGGCGGGCGACGCGGAGGCCATGGGCCGGCGCATCGCCCAGGCCCTGGCGGAGGCGAGGCTCGAACAGGTGCACCAGGAGCGCCTTCCGCTCCAGCCACTGCCCGCGGTTTGTGTGCTGGCACGGGTGCCGAGCGGCTGATCCCGTCGGCGGGAGTGTGTAGGATAGCTCACTACTGGATTTGCTCAGAGGGAGGCGAGGTCGGTGCCCAAGCTCATCGCCGCACCCACCGTGGTGCAAGCCGCCGGCAACAAGCCCAAGCGTATCGAGGAGCTGGTCGGTCGGGTCAATACCGGCATCGAGGCGGTGAGCATCGCCCGAATGCGCAGCCCCAGCGGCTGGGTCGAGCCGGGTCAGACACCGCAATTCGACGAATACACCGTGGTCCTGCAGGGCATGCTGCGGGTGGAGAGTCGGGGGCAGACGCTGGACGTGCTGGCGGGCCAGGCGGTGGTGGCCGGGCGCGGGGAGTGGGTGCGCTACAGCACACCGGGTCCGGAGGGTGCAGAGTACATTGCAGTCTGCCTGCCGGCATTCTCGCCGGATTTGGTCCACCGGGACGCCTGAGCGGCGGCGGCTCCGGGATGACATTCGACAAGCACGCAGCGGTGCGAAGCATCACGGCATGGGTGCTGCTGGCGGGGCTGTCGGCGACCGGCGCCGCTCTCGGGCAGCAAGTCTTCAAATGGACCGACGAGAAGGGCGGCGTGCACTACGGTGCGCGACCGCCCGCAGGGGTGGCCGGCCAGTCGCTGAGGATCGCTCGGCCGGCGCCGCCGAGTCCGGCGCAGGATCCGGACCGGCGCGAGCACACCGAGAGACTGCTGCGCGCCTACGAGGAAGATCGCCTGGAACGGCAGAAGGCGCGCAAGGAGGCGGGGTCCCGGCTCAAGGACGCCCAGAAGGCCTGCAATGCGGTGCGCTCGCAGCTGAAATTTTTCCGTGAGGCGGAGGGCTATCGCGTCAGCGAGCAGGGAAAGAACGGAGAGATCCACTGGGTATCGGACGCCGAGCGGGCACAGCGCATCAAGGCCCTACAGGAAAAGGAGCAGGCGCTGTGCCGGTGAGCGACCAGAATTCCGGCAGCAGCCGAAGGAGGCATGTCATGGACCCTGAGTTTGTCATCCGCCAGATGAGCCGCTCCGAGCTGGACATCCTGGTGGACTGGGCGGCCGGCGAAGGTTGGAATCCGGGCCTCAACGACGCCCAGATCTTCTGGGACACCGACCCCGAAGGATTCATCGCGGCAGAGCTTGCGGGCGAGCTCGTCGGAGGCGGATCCATCGTTTCCTACGACGGCCGCTTCGGCTTCATGGGCTTCTTCATCGTCCGGCCGCATTACCGTGGTCGCGGCTTCGGCACCCAGCTGTGGCACTATCGCCGCGACCGGCTGATCTCGCGGCTGCAGGCGCCGGCGGTGATCGGCATGGACGGCGTGTTCAACATGCAAGGCTTCTATGCCCGAGGCGGCTTCGCGCTGGCCAATCGGGATCTGCGCTTCGAAGGGGTCGGCGTTGCAGCGCCCCCGGCGGAGGGGCTCGTGGACTTGCGGGAAGTGCCCTGGGGCGAGGTGCTCCGCTACGACAGCGCCCATTTTCCCGCCCCCCGGGAGCGCTTCCTGCACGCCTGGGTCAACCAGCCGGGCGGTCGCGCGCTGGGGGCAGTGCAGGGCGCGGCGCTGGGGGGATACGGCGTCATCAGGGCCTGCCGGCAGGGATTCAAGATCGGGCCTTTATTCGCCGCCGACGCGGATACCGCCGAGGCACTCTATCAAGGCCTGGCGGACTCGGCGCCCGGCGAGCCCATCTATCTCGACGTGCCGGAGCACAACGCCGAGGCCATGGCTCTGGCGCAGCGCCATGGCATGCGTGAGGTCTTTGGCTGCGTGCGCATGTACTACGGTCCGGCGCCGAAGCTGCCGGACCGGGAGATCTTCGGAGTGACGACCTTCGAGCTGGGCTAGCGCGTTCTCTCGCGAGACGCCGTGACACCCTGGCATCCCCGGGATCTCAAAGGCTACGGCAGGGAGCCGCCGCATCCGCAGTGGCCGGGTGGGGCACGGCTGGCCTTGCAGCTCGTGCTCAACGTGGAGGAGGGGGCCGAGCGCACGGTGCTAAACGACGATGCCGGCTCGGAGAATTATCTATCCGAGATCCCCGCTGCCGGGCGCATCCTGGGACTGCGCAATTTCAGCGCCGAGAGCCTCTACGATTATGGGGCGAGGGTCGGATTCTGGCGCATCCTGCGCCTGTTCGAGCAGCGCGGGCTGCCGCTCACGGCCTTTGCCTGCGGCCGCGCGCTCGAGCTCAATCCCGAGGCCGGCGCCGCGCTGGCGGAGCTGGGGCACGAGGTGGCGGGGCACGGCTATCGCTGGGTGGACTATCGCTACGTGGACGAGCAGACGGAGCGCATGCACATCGAGCGTACCTGCAACATCATCGAGCGGACCACAGGCCAGCGGCCGGTAGGCTGGTACACGGGTCGGGTCAGCCCCAACACCCGACGGCTGCTGGTGGAGGACGGCGGCGTACTCTACGACTCGGACGCCTATGACGACGAGCTGCCTTACTGGCTGCAGGCGGGCGGTCGCCGCCACTTGGTGGTCCCCTATACATTGGTGAGCAACGACGTCCGCTACGTGCTGGCGCCCGGCTGTGCCGGCGGGACGGATTTCTTCGAGCTGCTGCGGGATGCCTTCGATGTGCTGTGGCGCGAGGGCGAGGACGCGCCGCGGATGATGAGCGTGGGGCTGCACGGCCGCTTCAGCGGCCATCCGGGCCGGGCCGCGGGCGTCGCCCGGTTTCTCGATTACGCGGCCGAGCGGGAAGGCGTGTGGATTTGTCGCCGGCGGGAGATTGCCGAGCACTGGGCGCGGGTGCAGCCGGCGCGAGGAGGCCAACGATGAAACGCTGGGGAATCGTCATCACGGCGGGCTACGCGGTAATCGTCCTCGCCCTGTTGGGTCCGGGGCTGGCGCTGCTCTCCGGCCTTCCCCTGAGCGGCGTCGCCAATCTCTACACGACCTGGCTGCTGTGGCTGTGGGCCGCGGCCCTGGTAGGTGGCGAGGCGCTGCTGCTGTTTCTATCCGTCGATACGAGTCGCCGGCTCATCCGCAGCCGCCGGCATGTCCTGCTTTCCGTGCTGCTCGGCGGGCTGATGCTCGCACTGCTGACCGCCGCGGCCGTCTGGTCCGTCGATGCCGCGGTCTTCGGCGATCAGTCGGTGCTGGTGCCGGGCACCGACTGGGGCGCGATCGGGACTTGCGTTGGTCTGTGGATACTGTGGGCCGTGGCATTCTGGCTCTACCATAGACGCAGCTCGGAGATGCTGGAGAAGGTGCTGTCCTGGGTGCTTAGGGGCAGCGTGCTGGAGCTGCTCGTTGCCGTGCCCTGCCACATCATCGTGCGCCAGCGCAACGACTGCTCCGCGCCCATCGTCAGCGGCTTCGGCATCGTGACGGGGATTGCCGTCATGCTGGTCTCGTTCGGGCCGGGAGTGCTGTTCCTGTTCCGCCGGCGGATGGAGGTCTACCGGAAGTTGGATGCTCCGGGCGAATGAGAAGGTGTGCTGCCCCCGAGCACGACGCACCGTCCCGGTCGCGCTCGGTCGTTCAGGAATCGGCCAGGAGGCTGGCCTCCTACACCGGGAGGAGGGCGGTCTCCCCGTAGAGGGCGAGCCCTCTCGGCGACTCTCTCTGGCGGACTGTTTGGGATAGTCCGGTCCGCCGTCATTCTCCGAGTCCAGGCATCGCTCCGATGCCAGCCACATCACGTTGACGACGCCTGCGGTGACGGCAAGCAGCACGCCGTCAGGATCGCGCCCGCTATGGTGAGCGCGCTGGTCACGAAGCCCCAGCCGGGGCGGTCCCTTTGCGCCAATGCGATGGTGGCGCCGGCGCCGCTTCGGGATATTCAGCGGGGGTTCAGGCGGGCGGGCGTATCGTTGGATCAAGGCTGGAAAAGGCGCCGCATCGCGTGTCGTCGAAGACACGGGCGAGCGGTAGCCTGCCAGGATTCGGCGGCATGCGCCGTCATGATCTGCAACGACAAGGTGCCAAGAAGTGAACGTTTACACACGCCGAATGCTGCTCTTGCTGGTGCCGCTCAGCCTCGCGGTCGCATCGGCATGGGCGGAAGACAACTTCTATGTGCGCGGCGAGCCCTCCTACGCGCAGCTCGGTGTGAGCTACGACAGCGGCTCGGAGGTCATCTACGGGGACCCCGTCGAGTACTTCTACGACCGGCTCTCGCCCTATGGTGAATGGGTGGAATCGCGCGACTACGGTCTGGTGTGGCGCCCCTACCGCACCCCGGTGGATTGGCGCCCGTATACGCATGGCCGCTGGGTGCTGACAGACGATGGCTGGACCTGGGTCTCCGACTGGGAGTGGGGCTGGGCGCCGTTCCACTATGGGCGCTGGCTCCACGATCCGAGCTGGGGCTGGGTGTGGGTGCCCGGCAGCGAATGGGCGCCGGCCTGGGTGGACTGGCGTGAGGGCGACGGTTGGGTCGGCTGGGCGCCGCTGCCGCCGTACATCGGCTGGGGGCGGCACCACACCCTGAGTCTGGTGTTCGTGCACCGGGATCTGGTGGTGCCCGAGAGCTACTACTGCTTCGTGCCCGAGACAGTGTTCTTGGAGCCGCACATCTACCGGCATTTCTCGCACCACCGGCGCCATCGGGATCTCATCGACCGCACCCGCAACGCGACCCGGTACAGCCGCGTGAACCGACGGGTGGTCAACAGCAGCTTCGATCACCATCGTCTGGAGAAGGTGCTCAAACGGCCCATTCCGTTGCATCGCATCGTGGATCGGCGCGAGCATGAGGCGTTTGCTGGCAGGGCAATCCGGGGCAACAGACTGGAGGTCTACCGGCCCAGGCTCCGCAAGGCCGCCCGCGTCAACGGCAGACGCCTGCGGGACGGTGAGGTGCTGCACAAACGGCACGGCAGCCAGCGCGCCAAGGTCGCGCCGCTGAGCTCTCCACACAGGCCACGCGGCCTGGAGACGATCAGACCCCGGACCGAGCGGCATGGATCCACCTTCCGGCAGCGCCGGGCCGCCAGCGAGCGACGAGCACCGGTCATCCAGCGACACGCGCCGGCCGCCAGGCGCAGTGGCAGCCGATCGGCACAGCGCCGCGACTCGACCACTCTGCTGCGCCGCCTGCGGCGTGTCGAGCCGGCCGTCGAGGTTCCGAGATCGCGCTCGAGCGTGCGGGTGGCCCCACGTGCCGCACCGGCACGGCGAGCCTCGCGGCACGAGCTCCGCAACCTCTCGCGATCCCAGTCGGTGAGCCGGCGCGCCACACGGCGCGTGGAGCGGCGCGGAACTGAGTCGGCGCCTGTCCGGAGCAAGCAGGCACAGCGCGTGGCTCCGAGCTATCATGTGCACGGCCTGCGCTCGCATGGGCAGCGGAGCCTGAATCGTGCGCCCGCGAAGACCTTCGGCCGGGCATCCTCCAGGCCAGCGCCGCGTCGCTAACCCCGCAGACGGTCCGGAAACGACCCGGTTCGCACAGAGCCGGGCCCGGGGCTGCCTATGCTAGCGATGCTTGATAGACTTCCCGCAACGTCGCAGCTGGACCTCGCGCCGGGGCGGTGCGGGTCGCTACGCTTAGTCGCGTCCTCGCGCAAGAATCCGATATTCCGTTTTATGGATTTCCGCATGTGCACGGTGGCCGGCTGCCCCTCTTCAACCGAAGGCTGAAAATCCAAGAATCTAACTCGTATGTTTTGCTGGGCCGAAGGTCAAGCGAACCGTGCCTTCCAAAGCGGTCGCCGAGAGGTGCCGCCTCCCGAACGAAAATCGCCTCCCTCCCGGTAAGAGGCCAGCTCGCTGGCCGAATGCTCGCGCTTCCAGGCCGCCTACCGTGGCCTTGGACGGGTCGCGTGATTTCGCGCAGCCACGGCGCGCCGCCGGCCAAAGCCACCCGCCGGGCGGCTCATCGATGTCATCGAGGGATGGTGCATCGGGTGATTGCGGCGGATTGCTCGGCAGTGAGGGCCGTTGCCGGTGGCCAAGCTTGTTGTTGGCAGGAAATGGCAGACTGCAAGCCACTCTGTGCCTGCGCCTGTGACAAAGTCGTCGCAGGCGC
>CAYQDX010000228.1:0-6723 GCA_964416345.1 uncultured Ectothiorhodospiraceae bacterium | reverse complement strand
CTTCCGGACGCAGCAGCATGCCCGCCACCGCCGGCACCAAGTCGGAGACCACCACCCGTGCACCGGGGGTGAGTCCCGCGGCGATGACGCTGAGGCCGCCCTGCTCATAGAGCACGGTCACCGGCTGGGCACGCAGGCGGTCGTCCGCATCGACCAGATAGACCGCGCCGTTGCGCACCGCCGTGCGCGGTACGACCAGACGGTCGGGCTGAGGACGCCCGCGCAGCACCACTTGCACGAACATGCCCTTGGACAGGGGCGGTCTATAGCCGGGCCTGACCTTCTCGAAGGGCTTGTCCACCGCCACGACGACGCCGATGGTGCGGGTCTGGGGATCGACGCTGTCGCTGAAACGGACGAACTCGGCTTCCCACTCGGCCACGTAATTGCCGAGATCCAGCCGCACGTGCGGGCGCAGGCCGGCGATCTCGGTTATCTGCTCGTTGAGCTGCGCGACATCCAGCTTGGGCTCCGGCCGCCCCATGACCAGCCGGCGCAGGGAAGACATGGCCACCTGGGCCACCACCTCCACCCGGTCCACCGAGTCGCCCTCGAACAGACTCTGGCCGACCGAGACGAACTGGTGCGTCTCTACCTGCAGATTGGCCACCCGCAGATTGAAGGGGGCGCGGATGGTCGTATGCTCAAGATCGCGATCCGCCTGGGCCCGCTTGGATTCCAGCAGGCGGCGCTGGGTCGGAATCAGGGCCAGGGTATTGCGCAGGCTCTGCACGGCGGCACGAGAGCCCAGCATGGTGCGCTCGGCCTGGTCGGCGGCACTCTGGGAGGTCGTGCCCTGCTTGAGCAGGCTGTGCTGGCGCTCTACTTCCTGCCGGGCCAATCTGAGATTGCGCTCCTCGATGGCAAGCGATTCCGTGGCGTTGTGCTCCTGCACGGCCAGCTCAGCAAGCTCGGCCCGGGCCTGCTCCAGCGCCAGCTCGTAGTCCACCGGATCAATGCGCAGCAGCTCGGTGCCGACCGGCAGGATCTCCCCATTCTCGAGCTCCGGATGGGTCTCCACCACCCGTCCCCGCACCTGAGCCACCGCGGTCCAGACCCGCGCGGGCTGCACGCTGCCATAGCCTTCCGCCACGGGCACCACGGTTAGGCTCGGCGCCTCGATGATGCGCACGCTGCGCACCGGCTCGCCGCGCTGGGCCTTCTGCGGCGGCGCCTTGCCGCTGGCCATGAGGAACAGAACGGCAAGTCCGATGAGTATGGGCGGGATGAAGAGCAGCCGGCGCCAGCGCGCCGAAGGTTGATCGATCATCGCGGACCCCCAGGATCCAGAAGTCTCCCAAGCTACCGCAACCGCACCCGTGCGGCGATGCCGTAATCACATGGTGATGCGGCGGTAGATATCGGAGACTCGATAGGGTAGCTGGTGGAGCTGGCTGACGACGGTGAAGTTGGCCGGGCCGTACATGTGTGGCAGGTATTCCATGGCCTCATCGTCGATGGTGATACAGAAGCTGTGGATGCCGGCGTGCTTGGCCTCCAAAAGCGCCTGTCGGGTGTCCTCGATGCCGTAGACCCCGCGGTAGCCGTCGTGGTCGTCCGGCCGGCCGTCGGAGAGCGTGATCAGCAGCTTGGTGCGCGCCTCCACGGCGGCGAGCTGGGCACTCAGGTGGCGGATGGCCACGCCCATGCGGGTGTAGTCCTGGGGCCTGATGCCGCTGATGCGCGATTCCACCTCCTCGCCGTAGCGCTCCTCGAAGCGCTTGATGCGGAACAGCTCGCAACGCTTGTGGGTGAAGCCCGAGAAGCCATAGATGGCGTAGCGGTCGCCCAGCAGCTCCAGCGACTCGCACAGCAGCACCAGGGCCTCGCGCATCACGTCGTTGATCCAGCCCTTGGTGGAGCCGCTCATGTCCACCATAAACATCACGGCGATGTTGCGATCCACCCGCTGCAGCCGGGTAAACACCCGGTCGCTGGCCTCCAGACCCACCCGCTGGTCGGCCAGGCTCTCCACCAGGGCGTCGAGGTCCAGATCGTCCCCGTGGGGCTGGCGCTTGAGCCGGCGCTCCTCGCCCCGCAGCGCCTCGAAGGTGCGATAAAGGTGCTTGCGCAGACCCCTGTGTCGCGCGAGTGTCCGCGCCACGAAGTCGTCGAGCCGGGGATGCACGTCGCGCTCCCGCAGCAGGCACCAGTCCTTGCGGTAGTGCTTGCGCGTGTAGTCCCACTCGTCGTAGACGTAGCCGTGGTCGCTCTCGGCCGCGGGCGCGGTGCCGCCGGCTGCGCCTTCTGCCGCTCGGTATCTGCCCGGCCCCGCGGGCACCAGATACTCTGGGGGAATGGCTCCCAGGTCCTGGACGATGGAATCCACCAGCTGCTGCCCCTCGTGCTGCGGCGGCAGCGGCTCGCCCTCCATCCGCAGCACGGTCCTGGAGCCCTCCGGCCAGTCGGTGTCCGGCTTGGCCACCACGTCGAAGTGCGGTCCCTCCCCGTCCGCCGGCTCATGCGTGGCGGCGGCCTGCCGCAGATGCTCGTCGGCCAGAATCGCGAGCTGAGCCTGCAGTGCGTCCCGGTCCCGCTCCAGACGCAGCTCGCGCACCTGCGCCGTGCGCTCGGGAAACAACGCCCCCTGATAGCACACCGGGGCGGGAGGATCGGGGCGCTCGTAGAGCTCGCCCAGCAGGTGCACGCTGTGCTCCACGGTTCGCCCGAGCCGGCCCAGACGCTCGGCTGCGTCCCGCCACGGCCCGGCCAGGGCAGCCGCTTCGCTGCGGGCTCTGAGCTCCTGCATCTCCCGGTGGATTCCCGGTAGCTCGCGGGCGATGCAGGCGTCCAGGCGCAGGGTCTCCAGAATGTGAAATAGTCGCAGGGCACGCCCGGGCGCCGGAAACTTCGCCGTTACCTCCAGTAGGTCCGCCCGCCAAGTGCCGTACCACGTCTGTGCCCACTGGTGCACGGCGTAGGCCTTATACAGCCGATAGTTGGTCTCCCGGCTGTCGAAGCGGGCGAGGCTCTCCGGAAGAAACAAAGCCTCGGTGTCGGTATAGTGCTCGGCGGCGGCCTGCAGCTTGAGGGCACGACCGTTGAGCCCCAGCACGAACGGCTCCAGCACCCGGATGACCTCCTGAAAGCTCAGGCCGGCGCGTGAAGCCCGGCGTCGGGCGACGTAGTCGGGGACCTTCTGCAGGGCGGATATGCATGCCAGCACGCCACGACTGTCATAGGTGTCGGCGATGTGCTCCACCCAGTCCGGCCATTCCTCGGCGTCCACCAGCGCCAGGGACGGGGGCGCGAAGGCACAAAAGTTGTACCCGAGCTCGTGACTGGTCTTGGTGATCAGCGCCACCGAGGCCAGGAAGCGCTCCTGCACGCTGCGGTCGTAGCGGCCCAGCTCCTGCGCCGGACGCGCCACGCTGCGCCGTACCGTCAGCACGGGATACACCAGCGACTCCAGACGCTGCTCGAGCTCCTCCGAATTCAGCGGTTGATGCCGGGTCATACTGCACCATCAAACAAAGAATCCCGCCTCACGGCGGGATTGGCACCCCGCTCCGAACGACCTCAAGCAGGCGTACGGAGCAGAGCGATATATCACCCCTTGGGCTCAGCGCACCAAGGGATCGTAGCCTCCCTTTACCTTGCCACCACCGGGAACATGGATCACGTTCACACCCATGTGGTGTGGGCTATAGACGGTGGTGCGCAACAGAAATCCCTCGCCTGGCGCGACGGCCTGCTCGGTCATAGTGCGAATGTGGGTGGTATCGTCAAAGGAGTCTTCTACAACCTCGTATTCTAGCTTCATGGCACCGCCTCCTGTACTTACCGGGGCTAGCACCCCAACATTAAGCTAGCCCGCATCGTGTCCACCGGCAAGCACTGGGGAACCGCATTCGCCAACTGGCGCGTGCTACCATCGAGGTAGTGCATTTGCGCCACGACGGTCAAGCACTAGGCGAGCAAGATGAAGAAATGGCTGCTCATAGTCATCGCCCTCGCGCTTCTCGGGCTGCTGCTGCGGGAGCCTGGTGAGGTGTACCAGCCGCCGGGGGTGCTGGCCCCCAAGGACCCCGTGCAGGCCCCCACGACCGTGGGTGCCTGGAACAAAGGAGACTACGTCATCACACCGCTGGCGAGCTTCCACATCCAGGCCCGGGTGCTGGAGCGGGAGCGCTACCGATTCGGGCGCGAGTCCGATCTCTCCCCGGTGGACTTCGTCATGGGCTGGGGCCCCATGTCCGATTCCAACCTGTTGGACACGCTGGAGATCAGCCAGAGCCACCGCTGGTATCACTGGCGGGCAGACGATCTCGTGGTGCCGACCCGGGAGATCCAGCGTCACAGCGCCAACATGCACATGATCCCGGCGGACGACTCGGTGCAGCGCAGCCTGCTGGCGGTGCATCCGGGGGAGGTCGTCGAGATGGACGGCTATCTCGTGGAGGCGCGGGCATCGGACGGGTGGCACTGGCGCAGCTCGCTCAGCCGCGACGACACGGGCGGCGGCTCCTGCGAGCTCATCTGGGTGGATCGCGTGGGCCTAGACTGAAGCGCGCGGTGCAGGAAGGCTGCGATTCGGCGGAGACGGGATGGAGCACCTGTCGGGCCGAGCGGGCGGTTCGCCCCGCGCGCGGATTGCTGGATAATTAACCGTTTACCAAAGACATAGTCGTGGAGGAGTCATGCTTTCCCAGACCGAGATCGACGCGATTCGGCGGCGCTGCGAGGACCTCCAGCACCTGCCCACCAACTATGTCGACGCCGCGAGGGTGCGCGAGCACTTCGGCTACTGTGCCTGCAACGACCTGCCTCAGCTGCTGGACTCGGTTGAATATTTGAGGGATCTGGTCCGCCGCATGGCAGAGCACCTGGAGCCCGGCGCGGCGGAGCTGCGACGCGAGGCGCGTGCCGCAGGCGGCTGAGGCCGCGCCCTCACCGGGGCACGGCGACCGTTAAGCCTCGGTTCAGCGGTGGTCCTCTATGCTACGGCTCGATGGCAGGGTACCCGCCCCGCCCGTTGTCAGTCCCACACAGGAGACCACATCATGCAGTCCACTATCCGCAAGCTCGCCGTCTTGTGCATGGCTGCTGCCGCCCTGGCGGCGGCCGCCGGGGCACAGGCGTTTCAGCCCCCCTGGCCACGGGATATCGAGGTGGAGATCGTCGCCGACGACGGCGACGCCTTCCCGCTCTACTCGGCCGGTGCATCGTCCAGATCCACAACCTACCGGGCCTATGTGGAGGCCAAGCGCGGTGCCCGCTACGGGGTGCGCGTGCACAACCGCAGCAATCGGCGGGTGGGTCTGGTCATCGCCGTCGATGGGCGCAACATCCTGTCCGGCGACAAATCCTATCTACGCCCCAGCGAGCGCATGTACGTGCTCGATCCCCACGAGGAGGCCACCTACTCGGGCTGGCGCACGGGGCGCGATCGCATCAACCGCTTCTATTTTACCGATGTCGATGATTCCTATGCCGAAGCCTGGGGGGACCGCACGGCCATGGGCGTGATCGCGGTGGCGGTATTTCCGGAGCGCGAGCCCATCGTGGTGCACCGCCACCGCGAGCGAGCCGGGGCCATGCCGGCGGCGCCCGCAGAGAGTCTGGGACGCAGCGCCGAGCCCGGCACGGGCTTCGGCGAGGAAGAGCATTCGCCTAGCAGCCGCGTCAAATTCCGGCCGGAGTCGCGTCCGAGGGCCCGAATCTTCCTGAAGTACGAGTGGCGCGAGACCCTCTGCCGCAAGGGAATCGCCCGCTGCGATCATGAGCACCGTCGCCACAACCGCTTCTGGGACGAGCCGGACACCCACTACGTACCCTATCCTCCCGACCGGCGCGAGCACCGCCATCGCTGGTGAGCACTGCCGGTGGCACGGCCGGGCGCCGCGTCGCGTCCGGCCGTCGGCTTCCCCCTCGCCACCCTCGGCAGAGCTGGAGCGTCTCTTCGTGGGGCGGCGATTGGCTCATCGCGAAGGTGGCTGCTAAGATTTCGAGGGCCGGCGGCTTCCTTGCACAACGTTACTTGCTGTATACACTAATCGGTATAGCGCCCGGAGCGAGGGGAGGAAACGTGCCTTCTCCGGGCCCGTTATTGGTTGGGCTGTACGATTTAGGGTATTCATGAGAAGCGACACCGGGGTGGAAACAGCGACCAAGTCCGGGCTACAGAACGGAGCGGCTGCTGAACATTTTCCCCAATTGCCGCCGCGACCGCCGATGGAGCAGCGCTTCGAGGAATACGTCAGCCGTATCTCCGCCGTTTTCTCGGAGGAATATGGGGAGCTCTCGACTTCGCTGGACACCCTGATGGTGGAGGCCGGCGATCTGTACTTCGGTCGCTGGCCGGACCATGAGGCCTGCCAAGTCACCTACCACACGCTAGAGCACGCGCTGGAAGTGGCCCTGGCCAGCGCGCGCATGATGGCGGGCTGGAATCGCACCCACTACAGCAGCGAGCGGCTAAGTGCCGACATGTTCCTCATCGGCGTCGCCGCGGCGCTGTTTCACGATTCCGGGTACATCAAGGACAAGGGCGACTCCGTCGGCAACGGTGGCAAATACACCTTCACGCACGTGCCCCGCAGCGCGGAGATGGCGCACCAGTATCTGGAGTCCCGGGGCTGGCCGCGGCTGGCGGTGGAGCTCGTGCCGCTCATCATCGGCGTCACCGAGTTCCATCAGCCGGTGCACCTGCCGGCTAGGCTGCAGAGGTTTCCCGCCCGCACGGTCACCAACATCGTCGCCACGGCGGATTTGGTGGCGCAG
>CAYQDX010000227.1:0-6749 GCA_964416345.1 uncultured Ectothiorhodospiraceae bacterium | reverse complement strand
ATTCGAACTGCCGGCAGATGCTCGTCGCACCGCAGTCACGAATTCGGACCTGCTGATTCAATTTGAGAAGCTTGATTGGAACGCCTACGAACAGTCGTGGGAGTTTCAACACATGCCGCTGTTGGGGGCCATCCCAGAACCCGGCTCCACGCTCGAATCCAGCTACGCTATTTGGATCACCCAGAACCACGACACCATCGCCGAGATGAAGCGCCTCGAAGAAGAGAACAACCGCCTTTTCATCGATGCCTACGGCCTACAGGACGAGCTGACGCCCGACGTCCCCATCGAACAAATCACCCTCACGGTGAACCCAGCCTACCGCTATGGGGTTAAAGGGGTTAGGGGCGAGGGGCGAGGGGCGAGTAAAGAAGAGGACAGAACTTGGGGGTTAGGCACAAGTGGAGACGAGGCGGCCCTAACCCCTGACCCCTACACCCTCTACCCTGAACTAGAAGAGCGGTTCCGCGAAGACACGATGCAGGAGCTGGTCTCCTACGCCATCGGCTGCGCCATGGGCCGGTATCGGTTGGACCGACCGGGGTTGATCTATGCGCATTCGGGGAACGAGCGGTTTTGGGAAATTTATAACGGAGGGGATAGGGATGAGGGACGAGGGGCCAGTAAAGAGCTACCGGGATCTGATCGTGTGGAAGAAATCGATGGAGTTGGTGGAGAGAGTCTACCGGATGACCAACGTCTTTCCAGTGGACGAGCGTTACGGACTAAGCAATCAAATCCGGCGGGCGGCAGTCTCGATTCCCTCGAACATTGCAGAGGGGCACGCCCGCCAGAGCAACGCGGAATATCGGAACTTTCTCTCCATCGCTCAGGGCTCCAGGGCAGAAGTGGAGACGCAGACCTTGATCGCCGTGCGTCTGGGGTATGTGACAGAGCAACAAGTCGCGACAATTCTCTCTCTGCTGGTCGAGCTATCCAAGATGCTCAGCTCGCTGCAACGCAAACTAGTCCCTCGCCCCTAGTCTCTAACCCCTTCCTCCCCGACGCCGACGGCATCATCCCGATCACCGACACCGACTGGTTCGACGACGACGCCACCCACCGAGTCGTCGAGCTCATTTCGGTGGCCTGGGACAAGGCCCACCTGGAAGAGAACCTCAAGTTCCTTGCCGACAACCTCTCGCCGAAGAAGGGCGATTCCAGCCGCGAGACCATTCGTCGCTATCTGGCTGACAGGTTCTTCAAGGACCACCTGCAGACCTACAAGAAGCGCCCGATCTACTGGTGCTTCTCCAGCGGCAAGCAGAAGGCCTTCCAGTGCCTGGTCTACCTGCACCGCTACAACGAGGGCACCCTGGCGCGGATGCGCATGGAGTACGTGGTCCCTCTGCAGAGCAAGATGACGGCCCGCATCGACACTCTCGGCGACGACATCCAGGCCGCCAGCACCAGCGCCCAGACCAAGCGCCTGCAGAAGGAGCGCGACAAGCTCACCAAGCAGCTCGCCGAGTTACGCCGCTTCGACGAGCAGCTCCGCCACTACGCCGACCAGCGCATCGCCCTTGACCTAGACGACGGCGTGAAGGTCAACTACGGCAAGTTCGGCGACCTGCTGGCCGAAGTGAAGGCGGTCACGGGCAAAACACCGGAGTGATCCGCCTTATGATGTGTTTCACGCTACGCCGACGCGACCCCATGTTTGGCGTCACTGTGGAGTCCTGGGTTCTTGGCAAGAGAGGTTACATTCGCGTGGTGTCGTATGGCGCATGAAACTCCAGTCTCAAGAAGGCGTTACATGAATACTGACGACTCAAGGCGGCAAGAGAAGGAAATCGTAGCAGACGATTCACCCTTTTCCTCGCGCCTCACGTCCCTGTATGTCGATAATCTTAAGTCACTGATAGATTTTAGCCTACCTCTCGCGCCGTTCACGTGTCTAATTGGCCTGAATGGCTCGGGCAAGTCGACTGTTCTACAGGCGGTGGATTTCATCTCGCGGTTATTCAAGGGCCAGGTCTCTCGTTGGCTTGAGCAGAGGCAATGGAAGCCCGGGGATCTCAACTCGAGACTGATAAATAAGAGCAATATTGCCCTGGCCGTGGAACTGTCTACCGTAGAGGGAGTCTTCAGCTGGCAAGGTAGTTTCAACCGCTCTTCACTACGATGCACGCGCGAGAAAGTGAAGCTTAATGGCAAGCTCGTATTTTCTGTGGAAGAAGGACATTTTTCATTGGGAGGATTAGCTCCAGATAGTCCGGCTGTTGTTCGCACCAAGATTGCGTTCAACTACGAGGGCTCCATCTTGTCGCAACTCAAGGAAGACATTCTTCCGACAGAACTGCTTTCGTTGACGACCTTTCTTCAAAAGACGGCGTCGCTGGACCTGCTGGCACCCCAGTTACTCCGAAAAAAGACCGACCGAAGTCTGGGCGAGCTTGGCTTGGGGGGCGAGCGTCTTTCTGCCTTTCTCCATGAGCTGTCTAGTGAGCAAAGGCGAACTTTGGAAAAGCAATTAAGAGGTGTCTACCCTCAGTTAGGGAGTTTTCTTACGCGCTCGTTGCGCGCGGGCTGGAAAGAGCTGAGGATCCGAGAACATTTCCGCGACAAATGGCTGCACACAGAGGCCAAGCACATTAACGACGGAATGCTGCGCTTGATGGCTATTCTGGCCGAGGTATCGACGGAAAATGAATTTCTATTGTTCGACGAAATCGAGAACGGCATAAACCCGGAGCTGGTCGCGTTTCTCCTGGAGACTCTGGTGTACGCAAGGCAGCAAGTGTTGGTCACAACGCACAGCCCGATGATTCTGAACTATCTGGACGACGATGTGGCGCGCAAGGGTGTGCAGTATCTCTATAGGACTCCCCAGGGCTTCACGCGCTCGGTGCCCTTCTTCTCTATTCCGTCTCTCGCGGCCAAGCTGGAAGTCATGGGTCCGGGTGAAGCCTTCGTAGATACTCAATTGTCGCAACTCGCTGAAGAGATAGGGGGCATGCCGGAATCTACCAGGGAGGCGCGCCGTGTTGATCATCATTAGCGGTGAGGGGCCAAGCGATATGGGGAGCTGCGTTGCCACCGACCCATGCGAGGGCGACGCTTTCCGGCCCGGGCCGATGGCGTGGCTGGTGAACCAGATCGCAGAGTCTAGACTGGACTTCTCTTTTCTGGAGCTTGGCTTGCTGTCGTTTGTCTCAAAGCAACGAGTTACTGAGGTTGCCAAAGGGTTGCGACCGCCGACTCTGGCGGGACGCAAGCGAAAACAAGAAACGGCTTACTACTTTCGCAACGCTCGGGCGTTCGCGCGAATTGCCGTGGAGCTTTCGGGCCAAGCGGGTGACGATGTGGTCGCGGTATTGTTTCGCGATGCAGACGGCACACAGTCGGCCGGGCGCGGACATTGGCAGGATAAATGGACTTCCATGGAGAATGGATTCGCTCATGAGAGGTTCTATTCAGGAGTTCCGATGATTCCTAAGCCGAAATCTGAGGCCTGGCTACTCTGTGCGCTAAAGCAGAGCCAGCCGTACCAGGACTGCGCCAGAATTGAACAGATGTCAGGAAACGACGACGCGCCCAATTCTCTCAAAGAGCTGTTGGTGCGAGCCTTGGGTGAGCCGGCGACCGCAGTACTGCTATCGGAGCGGGTTCGCGATGGTACCGTGAATGCTGGCCGCATCGATATGCCAAGCTTCGTAGCATTTCGAGAGCGCCTCCAGTCCGTACTCTGAGATGGGCAGTTCGAAATGGAGAAGTGGTTTGTTCACCTGGAAGGATCTGTGTCACGCCGCGCCGTAATGAGGCCGTGCCGGATGTCGACTTCGTCGCGCCGTTGCGTGAGGCTCCGTCATCAGCGGTTCCTTAGATGAATCTTTATGCGGCGGACTAGCCGATAACGAGGACGGTAATCATGTCGACACCCATCGAAATTGGCCTTGACGAGGTTCAGGCCAAGCTTCCGGAGATTGTGCACGGCCTCAGTGAAGGCGACGAGGTCGTTATCGTCGAAGGCAAGCGTGTGGTCGCACGACTGCTCGGACCGTCCCCTGCCAAGCCCCGGTCAAGAACGCCGGGCAGTGCCCGAGGAAAGCTGACAGTGCTGACCGAAGACGACGAGCACCTGAAGGACTTCCGGGACTACATGCCGTGAGACTGCTCCTCGACACCCATGCGTTCCTTTGGTTCATCCTCGATGATCCGAAGTTGTCCGAGGCAGCAAAGGCGCTGATCGCCAACGGGGAAAATACCGTGCAGATCCGCCCGGCGTGCTATTGGGGGGTCGCCATCAAGATCAGTCTTGGCAAGTACGCTTTGCCCGAGCCCTACGGAACCTTCATGGAGCGCGAGCTGGCTTCCAACGCCTTCGAGATTCTGCCAATCGAGCCCAAGCACACGGCCATCCTGACCGATCTGCCGTTCCACCACCGGGACCCGTTCGACCGCCTCCTCGTCGCCCAGGCGATCTCCGAGCAGATCCCGCTGGTCAGCGCTGATCCGGCGATTGATGTCTACCCCGTGTCCCGTCTCTGGTAGGAAGTCTCATGGAGAGCAAGCGCATTCGAGACGCGCTCGGTGAGCAGTTTGGGCCGCACGGGCACCGGATCGTCTTTTGGCACGATCCTGAGCGCGAGCTCGAGGAGTCCCTCGCGACCCTGGACCTAGGGGCCGTCACCGTGCTGCGTCTCGACGAGCACCCTGCGCTGGCGGTGAAGGTCCGCCTGGAGCAGGAGGACCCGACCGGCCGTTATCTGCTTTACGCCCCCTTCGAGGTGCCCGCGCCGGACCAGGACTGGCTGCTCGACATGCGCCTCTACGGCGCGAGCTTCAGCGCGGACCGGGCCTCGATGCTGCTGTCCAACCTCGGACTCACCCAGCAGTCGCTGCGCCAGCACCTCGCCCAGCACGCCAAGTTCTTCGCCAACCGGGATCGTCTCGATCGCCTGAAGAAGCTCATCAGTCCCACGGACAACGAGTTGGACATCGACCGCAAGATCATCGCGGTCCTTGCCAAGGCCGACCAGCCGGAGCTCTTCAATATCCTGATCTCGCTGTTCGACGCCATTCCGGAAGCGAATCTCGACGAGTTGCCTCCCGCCTGGGCGGAGATAGAGAAGTACGGGGTGCAGGGAGCCTTCTGGGATCTGGTGGCCAACCACTTCGGTTATCAGGACGATGCTCCGGCCCTCAAGAACCTGCTCATCCGGCTTCTGGCGTCTGACCTGGACCACGCCTGCCGCGCCCCGCTGCCGGAGGGCCTGAAGCACCTTACCCTCTCCCGCCAGGGCACGGCCAACGCGGTGGTGTGCCTGGCGCAGTGGCGCGACAGCAGTACCCGCGGGCCGTCCTACGAAGCGCTGTCCGCCGCGGTGGCCGAGGCGATCAAGCTGGCGAACCATCTCGGCTCGCTGGAGATCGAGGACCTGGCGGACGTGAAGACCTTCCTGTTGGTGGAGAAGGCCATCGCCAGCCGCCTGCGCGACCGGGTGCTGGAGACCGCGGAGGTCATCAAGCCCGAGACCACCCGCGACATCGCCTCGCGCCGGCAGGACGGGTACTGGGCCTCTGCCGGACTGCCGGACACCCCTTCCGCCCCCCGCCGCGCCCTACATGCCGTCTACGAGGCCCTTCAGGTTGGGGCCGACCTCCTCGCGCTGCGCAACGAGCAGGCCGGTGCGCTGCACCAGCCGGACGCGAAGTCCCAGTTCTCCGCCTACACCGGCAACCTGTATCGCTTCGACCAACGCTACCGCCACTTCTGCGAGTATGCGGACTATGCCGCGTCCCGCGATTGGGACGTCCTCAAGTCTCTGCGCAAGCGGATCGAGCAGGCCTACGGCAACGGCTTCCTCGCCGAGCTGGCCCTGGCCTGGAACAAACACCTGGAGGGCGGCCTGCTCGGGTTGTGGCGCCTCGACGGCGTGCCCAATGAATATGCGTTCTTCGAGCGTGAGGTCGCCTCGGTGCTGGCGAAGGGGGCCGACCGCCGGGTCTTCGTCATCGTCAGCGACGCCTTCCGCTACGAGGCCGCGCAGGAGCTGACCCAGCAGCTCAACGGCAAGTACCGGATCGATGCCGAGCTGTCGGCCCAGCTCGGGGTGTTGCCGTCCTACACCGGGTTGGGTATGGCCGCCCTGTTGCCCCATAAGGCGCTGGCGTACAACGACAGCGGTGCGATCCGGATCGACGGCCAGCCGTGTGCCAACCTGGAGCAGCGGTCCAAGGTGCTGGAGTCGGTGCAAGGCGTAGCGGTCAGGGCCGAGGACCTCATGGCCATGAAGAAGGACGAGGGCCGCGCCTTCGTCAAACCCTACCGGGTGGTCTACATCTATCACGACCAGGTGGACGCGGTCGGCGACAAGGCGTCCACCGAGGGGCAGACCTTCGCCGCCGTGCGCAAGGCCATCGCGGAGCTGAGCGACCTGGTGGGCAAGGTCGTCGACAGCCTGAACGGCAACCACGTCCTGATCACCGCCGACCACGGCTTTCTGTTTCAGGAGACGCCCCTCGGGGAGACCGACAAGAGCAGCCTGGCGACCAAGCCGCCAGGAACTCTGGTGGCGAAGAAGCGTTACCTCCTGGGCCGCAACCTGCCCGAGGACGACAATGCCTATCGCGGCTCGACCGCAACGACCGCCGGGGCCGGAGGCGACATGGAGTTCTGGGTGCCGAAGGGGGCCAACCGCTTCCACTTCGTCGGCGGCTCGCGCTTCGTCCACGGCGGGGCCATGCCTCAGGAGATCGCGGTGCCCGTCGTCCGCGTCCTCCACGCGAAGGAGGGCGGAAAGGCG
>CAYQDX010000226.1:0-6762 GCA_964416345.1 uncultured Ectothiorhodospiraceae bacterium | reverse complement strand
ATGAATAGGGGACAGACCCCTATTCTCCATGAATAGGGGACAGACCCCTATTCTCTTGCCAGCGCCCGTTGACTCTGGCATAGTGCCACGCCCCATGCTGCGAAGTGCGATGCCATGAAGTTCAACGTGACAATCGACAGAGACGAAGATGGCGTCTGGATCGTGGAGTGCCCGGCGATTCCCGGCTGCGTCAGTCAGGGAGCCACGAAGGACGAAGCGCTGGCCAATGCCGCCGCGGCGATCAAGCTGTGCCTGGAAGTGCGGGCCGAGCGGGGGCTCCCCCTGACCATTGGGACGCGCCAGATTGAGGTTGCCGCCTGATGCCGGTCCTGCCCGCCCTCAGCGGGCGCGAGGTCGTTTTGGTGTTCGAGAAGCTCGGGTGGTCTGTGGCGCGACGGCGTGGCAGCCACATCATCCTCGTTAAACCGGAGCATATCGCGACGCGGTCGGTGCCCGATCACAAGGAAGTCGCTAAAGGAACGCTCCGCAGCCTGACTCGGGCTGCCGGGCTGACGGCCGAGGCTTTTGCGGCAGAGGCCGAGAACCTCTGAAGGCGAGCGCATGCCCCGCCGCCCTCGCGTTGCGCTCGCCGGTGTTCCGCTGCACCTGATCCAACGCGGTCACAACCGCGACGCTTGCTTCTTCGCTGACGAGGACTACCTGCTTTACTTGGAGCACTTGGCCGAGAATGCGACGAGATTCGGCTGCGCGGTCCACGCCTATGTGCTGATGAGCAACCATGTGCACTTGTTGCTCACACCTCAGAAAGCCGAGAGCGCGTCGCTGCTGATGAAGCACCTGGGCCAGCGCTATGTGCAGTACGTCAATCGCACCTATCGGCGCAGCGGGACGCTGTGGGAGGGACGCTTTCGATCCTGCGTGGCGCAGGAAGAGAACTATGTGCTGGCCTGTTACCGCTATATCGAACTGAATCCCGTGCGCGCGCAAATGGTCAGTCATCCGCGCCATTACCGCTGGTCCAGTTACCGGATGAACGGCGAAGGCAAGACTTCCGAGTGTGTGGTACCGCATGCCCAATACCTCGCGCTTGGCCGTTCTGAGGCCGAACGCCGCGAAGCGTATCGGGCGCTGTTCCGCAGCCAACTCGATTCGCAGACGGTCGATGAGGTCCGCCTCGCCACCAACGGTAACTTCGCGCTCGGCGGCGAGCGCTTCCGGCTGCAAGTGGAAGCTGCGCTCGGACGGAAGGCGAGCCGCGGCAAGGCTGGCCGACCACCCAAGCCCCGCCGTGAAACCCTACCGTCAGGGGACCTGTTCGGGTGACCATCAGGGCGGTGCTCGGTGTCGGCCCCGTAGTCCGCACCGGCCGGGGCAGGCCGCGCGGGATCGGGTCAGGGTCGCGTCTTTCCTTTGCTTTTTGCCTCTTCAGCAAAATCTGTGGGCCATTGGTGGCGTAGGCGGAGGCAATATGCAAGCGCATCCGAGACGCCATCGAGCCATCGTCGTTGGGTTCGCGCGACGACTCGTCGCAAATGGTCAGGCCATGAGAGCAACCATCACCTCTTCCAACGTCTTCTTGGCGTCGCCAAACAGCATGCGGTTGTTTTCCTTATAGAAGAGCGGATTGTCGACACCGGCGTAACCGGAAGCCATGCTGCGCTTCATTACGATCGAGGTCTTGGCCTTCCATACCTCCAGCACCGGCATTCCGGCAATGGGGCTTGTCGGGTCTTCCTGGGCGGCCGGATTGACGATGTCGTTGGCTCCGATAACGATGGCGACATCGGTGTTGGGGAAGTCCTCATTGAGCTCGTCCATTTCGAATACGATGTCATAGGGCACTTTGGCCTCGGCCAGCAGCACGTTCATGTGGCCGGGCATGCGGCCGGCGACCGGGTGGATGCCGAAACGCACGTTGATGCCCATCTCGCGCAGATGCTGCGTGATCTCGTAGACCGTGTGCTGGGCCTGGGCTACGGCCATGCCGTAGCCCGGCACGATGATGACGTTCTTCGCCTCGCGCAGCAGCTCCGCTGTCTCCGGGGCAAGGATCGGTGAAACCTCGCCCGCCTGCTGCTGTCCCGCGGCAGTCTGGGCGCTTCCCCCGGTGCCGAACCCGCCCGCGATTACGGCAACAAAATGACGGTTCATTGCCCGGCACATGATGTAGGAAAGGATCGCGCCGCTGGAGCCGACCAGTGCTCCGGTCACGATCAGCAGGTCATTTGAGAGCATGAATCCGGTGGCCGCGGCCGCCCACCCGGAATAGCTGTTCAGCATAGACACGACGACGGGCATGTCGGCTCCGCCGATCGCCATCACCATATGCACGCCGAAGGCAAGTGCGACCACTGTCATTACGATGAGCGGCAGCATGCCTTCGCTCACGGAGTGCGTGTTGATGAATTGCCAGCCGAACCAGATGACGACCAGTAGGCCCGCGAGGTTGAGCCAGTGCCGCGCCGGGAGCAGCACGGGCTTGCCGCTGATCTTCGCCGAGAGCTTTCCGAAAGCGATCACGGATCCGGAGAACGTGACCGCACCGATCAGCACGCCGATGTAGATCTCGAGCTCGTGGATTGTTTTTTCGGCGCCCTCGAGAGCGCCCGCCGCGGCCGGATCGATGTAGTTCGTGAAGCCGATCAGCACTGCCGCGAGACCCACCAGGCTGTGCATCAGCGCGACCAGCTCCGGCATCTGCGTCATCTTGACGATGCGTGCAGCATAAAGACCAATCGTTGCGCCCACTAACATGGCGAGGATGATCCACGGATAGCCTTCCGTGGTGACCCTCGGGCCGAAGACCGTCGCCAGCACCGCGATCACCATGCCGATGATGCCGTAGGTATTGCCGCGCCGTGACGTCTCGGGATGGGAAAGCCCGCCGAGACTCAGGATGAACAGTATCGTCGCGCCGACGTAGGAGACGGTGACAAGCGTTGCGGACATGGATCGTCTCCCTTATTTCCGGAACATTCCCAGCATGCGCCGGGTCACGGCGAAGCCGCCGAACATGTTGATTGCGACCAGCGCGATGCTCAGCAGCGCCAGCCCGAGGATCCAGGCCTCGGGTCGCCCCGCGGTTTCGGAAATGGGCGGCGCCACCTGCACCAGCGCGCCGACGGCGATGATGCTGCTGATCGCGTTGGTGACGCTCATGAGCGGCGTGTGCAGCGCAGGTGTCACGTTCCAGATCACCATGTAGCCCACAAAGCAGGCAAGAACGAAAACCGTGAAATGGGCGAGAAACGCCGGCGGGGCGTAGGCGCCGATGAACCAGAAAAGCAACGCCCCCCCGAGCAAGAAGATCGCCGTCGCTCTCACCGACATGGGCGCCCCGGCCCCTCCGTGGCCGTGCCCTTTGGCCGCGGGTGGAGCCGCGGCCGGCTTGGCCCGCGCCGCGGGCGGCGCAGCCGAAAGCTTCGGCGCCGGCGGCGGCCACGTGACGTTACCCTCCTTTGCCACTGTGGTACCGCGAATCACCTCGTCTTCCATATTGACGTTGATAGCGCCGTCCTTGGTCTTGCACAGCTCCTCGGTAAGCCGCAACAGATTGTTAGCGTACAACGTGCTCGACTGCCTCGCCAGACGGCTTGGCAGGTCCGTATAGCCGATGAGGGTCACCCCGTGTTTCACCGTCACCTGGTGCGGCACAGTCAGCTCGCAGTTGCCGCCCTGCTCGGCGGCGAGGTCGACGATCACGCTGCCTGCTCTCATGGACTTCACCATTTCTGCGGTGATGAGCTTCGGCGCCGGCTTTCCCGGAATGAGCGCAGTGGTGATGATGATGTCTACGTCTCTTGCCTGCTTGGCAAAAACCTCGGCTTGGGCCTTGAGGAAGCCCTCGCTCATCACCTTGGCGTAACCGCCGACGCCGGTGCCCTCCTCCTCATATTCCACCATCACGAACTCGCCGCCCATCGACTTGACCTGGTCCGCCACCTCGGGACGCGTGTCATTAGCGCGCACGATGGCGCCCAGCCCCGATGCGGTCCCGATTGCAGCCAGACCCGCGACCCCCGCACCAATGACGAAAACCTTGGCCGGCGGCACCTTGCCCGCAGCTGTGATCTGGCCGGTGAAGAAACGACCGAATTGATGCGCCGCCTCGATGACGGCGCGGTAGCCCGCAATGTTTGCCATCGAAGAGAGCGCGTCCAGCTTCTGCGCCCGCGAGACGCGCGGCACGCTGTCCATCGCCAGCACGGTAGCCTTCTTCGCCGCGAGCTGTTTCAGCAGTTCGGGGTTCTGGGCAGGCCAGATGAAGCTGACCAGTGTCCCGCCTTCGCGCATGAGGCCGACCTCCTCGGCGCTCGGTCCGCGGACCTTGAAAATGATGTCCGATGTGCTCCACAGCTTGGCGGCGTTGTCGGCAATCTCGGCACCCGCGGCACGGTAAGCGTCATCGCTGAAATTTGCAGCTTCGCCGGCGCCGGATTGCACCACAACGCTGAAGCCCAGCTTGATGAGCTTTTCCACGACTTCGGGCACGGTAGCGACTCGCCTTTCTTCCGCCGCCGTCTCTTTTGGCACCGCTATGACCTGAGCCATGAATTCCCCTTCCGTATCAGTGCTGGCGTTGACAGTGGTTTACGTCAACGCGACCACAAAACCGGCGCAGCCGTGACTATAGATTAAACGACGGCCGCGTCCCCTTGACAGATTCAAATCCGCCCACCCGATGCGGCCCCGAGCCTGCGGGCGTGTGCTCTGCACAACTAAAGATCGCGCGTTACGGGTGACGAGCATTGGTGATGAGGCGTGATGAGCATCGGCGATCAGAAGCAGGCCGTATACCACCCATTACCACCACCATTTCTCATCGCCATTTTCTTGCCATCTGTCAGAGCTTGATGGCCAGCAGCGTGCTCGCCCGTTCGCGCGCCCCTGCCATAGAGATTGTTGGTCTTGATGAGCAGCACATCGACACCGTTCACCGCCACCATTTTCTCCGCATTGGCGATTGCCTTGGGCGCTTCGAGCATCACCACGACAAGCGTCTCCCGGTTAACCATTCGCATCGTCTCGGCAAGCGGGGTCGGGCGAAAGCCGCGTTGGGGCTGCGGCCCCCCGATCGTGCGGCGGCCGACCGGCGGATATCTACTATGCGAAACGGCGTGCGCCGCTTCGTCGGGCGTATCCGAGGATAGGAAATCCAAGCACAGAACCCTACCACGGTTGAGGATCGGAAATCCAACCGTAGAGCCGTACCACGGTTGAGGGGACGCTACCATGGAGGGGGCATCCAGGCAAGGTGGTTTGCGCAGACATAAGGCGGGGTGAGGGGAAGAGAAAGCCTCTCTTGAATTCTGAGTGGGTCTCAGGGGGATGCCGCCACACGCTCCGACCTGCTGCCGGCCGCTCGGGCCGGCGCCCCGGCGAAGCGAACCCTTGACGTGGCAAAACAGAGAGTTACGCTGAGCAATAGCCGGCAAGCCGCGCACTGTGACTAACCGCCCCTGTAGACCAACGCCCGCAGCAGGCGGACTTGTGGCACGCCGGCCGGCCCACTCAGAATTCAATAGAGCCGGAAGAAATGCGCTGTCCTGACCATCGATGGGAGCGTGGTGGATGCTGCGGGTGGAGAGCAGTGCGCGCGCAGCGGGCAGTGAGCCGCCCGGAGAGCCAGCGGCGGGGAAGCGCTACCACGGTATATGCGGGTCGAGGCCGACTCCAGCCAGCCACAGGATCTGTGTCCCCTGGCAGTGGGTCTCGCACTATACGGGGGCGGCCAGCCCTAGCCCATCTTTAACATTTTCCCCGCCAATTGGCCCCCATTGGGGCCGTCTTGGGCTCTTCCATGGCCTTGAATTCACCTAGAAGCAGTAAGTGAGTGGGAGGGGCCGCAGAGAAGTGAAATGTAGTGCCAGAAAGGTCAGTAGCGACATTGACGCCGCCGCTCCGCCTCGCTAGGCTCCGGGCATGTATATCCGACGCACCACGGTCAAGAGCCGTAACAGCGGCGAGCCCTACCACACCTATCGCCTGGTCGAGTCGCAGCGCACCGAGGCCGGCGTTCGCCAACGCACCCTGTTGAACCTGGGCCGACACTTCGATGTCGCCCGGGAGCACTGGGGGCCCTTGGCGCTGCGCATCGAGCAGCTGCTCGGTCCCCAGAGCGAGCCCATCGGGCTGGAGCTCTCCGCGGAGCTCGAGGCCTGTGCGCAGCGCTATGCCGCGCAGCTCCTACATGCCCGGGCAGGCGCCCCGAATATGCCCACGACGAGCGCCGATTATCAAACGGTTGATGTCGCTACGCTGGAGGTGCTGCGACCCCGCAGCGTGGGGGTCGAGCATGTGGCTCTGTCGACATTGCGCCAACTGGCGCTCGACCGGACCCTGGAGGCCGTGGGCCTGAATCGCAAACAGGTGAGCCTGGCGATCGGCACCATTGTGGCGCGCATGGTGATGCCCGGCAGTGAGCCGGCGAGCTACCGGTGGCTGTGTCAACGCAGTGGCCTGGGCGAGCTGCTGGGGGTGGACTTCGAGCGCTACAGCCTCATGAGCCTGTATCGGATCGCCGACACGTTGTGGGCGCACAAGACGGCCCTGGAAGCGGTGCTCTATGCTCAGGAGCGCACCCTGCTCGACCTCACCGAGACCATCACCCTCTACGATTTGAACCATATCGACTTCGAGGGCTTGGCCCAGGGCAACGCCAAGGCCGCCCGCGGACACTCCCAGGAGAAGCGCGGCGACTGGCCCCCGGTGACCCTGGCGCTGGTGCTCGACGGCAGCGGATTCCCCAAGCGCAGCGAGATCTTGGAGGGCAATGTCAGTGAGCCCAAGACGCTCGCGCAG
>CAYQDX010000225.1:0-6780 GCA_964416345.1 uncultured Ectothiorhodospiraceae bacterium | reverse complement strand
GATCCTGAAGGAATACGAGGCCGGGGCGTCGATGCCTGACCTGGCCCGTGGTCGACTTCTGCGACAATATGCCGCACATGCAACCATTGAGTGCCGTATCCCGAATTGCTAAGTTACCGGCCACACTATTTTAAAGAAACCGGCCCGCTGACAGGCACGGTTTCATATTCAGTGGTATTTGTTCGGGTTAGCTGTGCATAGGGGTGTTGTCTGCGTAGAGGTCTCCTCCCGGTGGTTCGCTTTCTGGCAAGTGCTCACTGATGAACCCGGAGAGGTACAGATGTCCAGGATTTATTGGGACCAGTCATATAGCGTGCACAATGATGAGCTGGATGCCCAGCATAAAAGGTGGTTCGACATACTGAACAGGCTGCACGATGCCATGCTCAATGCCGGGCCAGACGAGTATGTGCGCGAAAAGGCTGATGCGTTGAAGGCGATGGTGGACTACACGCGATTTCATTTCAGGGCTGAAGAAGCTTTTATGAGAAAGATCAACTACCCGGCTATGGACAGTCATGTGAAACTGCACGAACGTTTCGTCGATCAGATCAGCGAATATTATGATGATCTGCAGGCGGGCAGAGTGGTGTTGGGAACACGCATCATCAAGTTCATGCAGGAATGGCTTAAAGACCATATAGCTACCGAAGACAAGCAATACGCCTCGTTACTTCACTGAAAGCGATATTGCCGTGTTGCGGGTGGTGAATTCGGCCGCGCGCGTTTTGCTCCCTCAAACAACGCCGGAGTGATATTTTCCAGGCGGCGCTTTCCGCCGGGCCGTTTACTCGCGCCCGGAGACAAGTCCGGGTCGTGGCAGCAACGTCGAGTCTTTGCGTGTATGAGCGGGATTGGTGATCCCGCACGCCAGCTTCGGGGTGGCAAGCTCAAAAATCTGGCGGGCATCGCGCATCTGGAAGGCGCGCGGCAAATAGAGATAAATCCCCGTCAGCAGATGCTCACCTCGGGGCAATCCCCGGCGCGTCTCAATCAGGTAACCCGATCCCGGTTCCGTGCCGACATAAGTTTCCGGGGGATCCGCCCGTCGGCGGTTATAGAACAGCCACGGTGTTACGCGTATGAAAGGCTTGATGGTTTCCGGCACGGTCAACGTGCTGACAACGGATGCCCTGTCCCCTGCGAGGGCGACCCAGCGGACACCGTCTGCTCCTTCCAGGAGGTTTTTATCTGACGATGTATCCCGGAGTGGTACGGGTTCACTGCTGGCGTTGGTGTAGGCGCGCCGAAAGGGGCTGTTATGGTAGTCCGCTGCGACCAGCAGCAAAGCGCTATGCACCAGGAAGTTAGCCGGCAGCCGCACCGGAATCTCTGAATGGTAGGGATAGAACAACTGGTCACAGCGGACGGCTGACGAGGACAGCAACAGTCCGAAACGCAACGACGCTACGGTTCGTCTCACCACCCGAACCGGTCCGTTGATGTAGCCGTACACATAGCCGTTGATGTCGTTTTCCGTGAACTTGAAGCTTTTTCCAAAGTGCTCGCCGCCCAGGCGCAGCCAGCCGCGAAACCTGGTGCGGTCCATCAGTGTGGTGCCAGCCACCGTCAGTTGCTCTATCACGCCGACATGATCGCCGGAAAAGGTGATGGCGTAGACCGGGCTGATGACGGTGCGGGCCGCAGGTTCGTAGTGGACGTAGCGCACCGGTGAGAGGGGCGGAGGATCCGACGCGTAGTAGGCCGCATACGCCCAGGCCCTGACGCCACTGGCGGGATCTGTTGTGACGATCTCCAGGGTGATTGCTGCGTTCTTCAGTTGCCCGGCCGCATTCGCGACACGCTCCCCCATGTCCTTCGCCATGAAGACCAGGCTATCGTTGTCGTCCAGTACCGGTACGCCCTCAGGATCTTCATCATCGTAAGTGCGTCCATACCGGTGACTGAGTTCCCGGTCCCGTTCAACGTCGTCGCTCATACTGTGCATGGGTACTTGTTTGAGGATGTCGGACCAGACCCAGTTGCCGTGCGAGTCACGCTGGTCGATTTGCAGGGGAATGGGTTGCATCACGCCTTGCCGAAATGCGAACAGGCGGATCCGTGCAATCTCCTTGCCAAGCAGTTCATCGAGGCGGCTGCCGGAGAGGATGACCGGGTAGGTGGCATCGGGCAGGCCCGTGGTTTCGTCGGCAGCGGTCGCGACGCTGGAAAAAAGCAGGGCGGCAAGCAGCATCGAACAGCCGCACCCTGCATGGAGCAAATCGAGTGTCACCATCGCAGTAACCTCCTGGTCTCTACGAACGCGTACTCTTCTTGCACGGGGTTGTAAGTGTAGTACAGGTCCAGTAACTGTGTTGATACATCCCGGCGGATGGAGTGGTACAAAAAATCTTATACGTACTTTCCGCAATCGCAGTGGAATCCCGGCAGACGCGTGCAAGCCGGTCTATAGTAATCGGGCATGTCGCGCACGTGTCGACAGGCACGCACTGGCGCCACCCTTCAGGCTGGCAATGGGGGTTGTGATGAGAAACATCCTGGTTCCCGTGGATCTGTCTGAAACAACCGATGCCGTCGTCGACCGTGCCAGTTGCCTGGCGCAATCCTTTGGCAGCAAAGTGTGGCTGTTGCATGTTTTTCTGCCCAGCCACGGCCCGACGCCCTATAACATCGATCGCCGGCCCCTGCGCCCCTGAAGGTGGATTCCTGCGCGCTGTGAAAGCCGGGCGGGAGCTTTATTACTTTGTTTCCTGCCAGTCAACTCCCTGATTTTTATGTTGGTGGCCGGCCAACATTTCACCCGCATATACGTGTTTTCCGTCTCGCCGTGATTCACGGCGTCGAGAAATAATCAGCGGCTGTTCAGTCAGTTATCGGCACGTGCCTCCCGCTTCCCGGTTCATGGCACGGCGCATGCCATTGTCCCCGTCAGGTACGGCCACACGGCCGGCCGGAAACGCGAGGCAGACGCATGTACGGAAAGATCACCCACTCCTTTGCTACGGCAGTCGACAGGGTTGTACTGCTGGCACTGTTCGTAGTCAGTATGGCGTTTCCCGGCACGGTCCTGCGGGCGGCACCGCAGATCGATGTCAGTTTCGAAACCGATAGCGCTGTCACTCAGAAACTGGTTCGCGCCCGGGCCGAGTTTCCCGCCGAGCGGTCGACTGTCTACGCGATCTTTAACGGTGTCACGGCGTACCCGCGGTTGCACGACTGGATCAGGGAGACAACCCTGGTCAGCACCGGCAGGAACGCTCGGGAGTATCTGGTGAAGTTCGCATTCCCCTGGCCGGCTGGCAGTCAGTGGTCGCGCGTCGAAGTGCAACACAAGGGTAACGCCATTTACTGGAAACAGGTGGATGGCAGTCTTCGGGCCAACCACGGCCGGATCAGTATTGAAACAGTCAATGGCAGGGTCCACATCGACTACCTCGCCGCCATCGACATCGGCCTGCCGGAACTCTGGACGCAATCCTACAAGAAGAAGTTTGTCACCGAATTTCTTTCAGCGGTTTGCGACCGTGCGGAAAAGGCCAGTGCCACGACAAACCTGGTATTGACCTCAGCTGTGGAGCCCTAGTGCGCGGCAGGGTCTATGCAGGCTGCCAGTTGCCGTCAAACGCGCTCAAGTCCTCTTCCGATAACCTGCGTTTTACATACAGGCCGTCCAGTGTATCCTGGTCCAGCGCTTGCGGCTGGTCGTTACTGTCGGTGTAGATCCACTCGCCGTTGATAACCAGCAGGAACATGGTTTCCATAATGTCGTCGAGGCGGATGGCGTGTTGTTTGGCGAGGTGGTGGAAATCGTCCAGCGTCAGCGGTTGATTTGTTTTTCGGTACTCGTCGCTGGCAAGTGCCGCAAGTGCGATGTCCCACCTGGGCATATTCTCTTCGGTCGTCGGCATAATAGATGGCTCCTCGCTGTCTGCACCTAGTGTAGTCGAGCAAACGGGAAATTTCTTGAGCCGCAGGGCGCAGGGAATCACATGCTGACGATGTGTTTCCGACGAATCCGGCCGGGCGGTTACAGCGTCGTCACAATGCCGGTGTTACTGCACCATTGACTGACAGCGGCACAACTGTGCCTGTAACAGGCGGATCAGGTCGGCCAGTTCCATTTGCGCCGGCACCTCCTGAATATCCGAGAACCAGATGTCTTCTATCTGTCCCTGGTCGTCGGCGGGTGTCGTTACAGGCACCAGCGGGACACCGACAAAGACGCCCTGTTGACCGTTTTCCAGGCAAACGGTGACCAGTTGAAGAGGAATGGGCTTCATGTTTCACTCCTTTTGCGCGCAGTGATTGACTGCCTTAATGTGCGCATAGATTTCCTTGCATAAGTTGTGCCATTGAGGGGTGTCTGCACGTGATTCAGGTGCTTGTCGCCGATATCACCGATCTGGCTGTTGATGCCATTGTTAACGCCGCCAACAGTGGTTTACTGGGCGGGGGCGGTGTCGACGGTGCCATACACCGGGCTGCCGGTCCCCGGCTTGGCGAATATTGTCGGGACCTGGGGGGATGTCCGACCGGTGAGGCGAGAATATCGCCTGGTTTCCAGCTTCCGGCAAAGTGGATCATTCACACGGTCGGACCTGTCTGGCATGGCGGATCGAGGGGCGAGGCGGCGCTGCTGGAGAGTTGTTATCGGGAGAGCTTTCGGCTGGCGCGGGTCCATGGCGCCAGGAGTCTGGCTTTCCCGGCCATCAGTACCGGTGTTTACGGCTATCCAAAGGTCGAGGCGGCGGAAATCGCCCTGTCTGCCATGCGCGCCAATGAGCGCGATTTTGATGTCATTATTGTCTGCTGTTATTCCAGGCAGGACGCAGGCATTTATCACACAGCGATTAACAGACACACAGCGCGATAAAACGAAGTATTTTCCGGTACTGCTTCTCAGTGCGCCTGACAGGTACCTATACTGTCGTCCATACCCGACAAAGATGTCGCTTGTTTTTTCACCATACTGTCGCCAAATCCAGACATAAATTATCATCGATTCTAAACAGTCATTGCACAAAGGTTTTAGCTGGGTTAGAAATAATATAACGGCGTTTTAGCCGAGTATGGACCGGGTGGTATGTTGGGACGAGCAAGGCATTTTAGCCCGGACTGTGTCAATTTATCGTACGAGGAGGCAGTGATGACCCACGTTCAGCAGTATCATCGCAGGATTGCCGCGTTGTTTGTTGTATCGGTTGTCTGGGTTGCATTGGTGGTGTCTCTTTACACTGTAACGGCCTGAGACAAGATGTAGATCGGCCGGAAGGGCCGCCAGGTTCCCGCCCGTCGGGGGTGGGAACCGATCTTGTTCACCTTTTCTCAAGACACACCGGCGCGCAATGCCCGGTGAACCGACCCGGCACCCGTGCCTTCCTCACAGTTGTTGAAAATAGGCGGTTTCCTGCTCGCTAAGTGGTGCCAGGTCCTGATCCGCTGTCGGTTCCGGTGCGCGGGAGGCAAGCGCAACCGGTACCAGTTGCGGTTGGCGGGGCGTGGCGGTGGCAACTTCCGCGGGCCGGGGCTCCCGGTCGACTTGTTCCAGCAGCACGCCGGTATCCTCGTTGACGCGCAATACCCTGCAAGTGAGCAGTGTGATGGTCTGGCTGTCGGTGAGCACCGCCCGGTTGCCTGGCGGCGGCTCGGCGGAGACCACGATGAGACGGGGTGGTTGCTGTTGCTGTTTCAGGGCAGCGTAGACCTGGTTGACCCAGGGCAGTGCCAGGGTCAGCTGATCGCTGGCGCGTAGTCCGCTCAGCAGTGCCGCCTGGCTGTTGTCCCGGTCAAAACTGACCAGCACAGGGCGACACTCGGCATCAACCAGCAGGATGGGGTGGCCGTCCCAGGGCAGCATCGGTTCAAGCACGCTGCTGCCGGGACCCACCAGTTCATCGGCTGCATCTATCAGCAGCGTGCGCAAAGTTTCCCGGTCGTAGTCCTCTACAGCTTGTATGTGCAGCTTCACAACTGTTACTGCTCGCCGGCAACGGCGCCTTTGGGATAGCGGCTGTGGAAACCACTGCGCAGCAGGCGTTCACTGATGCGGGCCAGGAAGTTCTGCCGGTGGTGGTCGGAAGGTCCCTCTGCGGCGCTGACCTGCTGCGGGAGGAAACCGAGATTCAGCAAGGGGACATCCAGATAACGCAGCGAGCCGACCGCGAGTTTTCGGAAGTATCGCCAGGCTGCGTGCTGGTCGCGTGGACCAATCACGATAACGCCGATATCCGGCGTATGTTCACCTGCCAGCCGCTTGATACGCCGGTAGGCGGTCATTACGCCGTCGAGGCTGGCGGGTACCAGCAGTACGATGTGATCGAAACAACAGTCGTCAACAGTTGCCGACGATGTTGTTGCCAGCAGGTGGAAACCGTTGGCGGCAGTCTCTCCCGGCGACACTGCCAGCAGTGTGTCTGGGGCAGCAGCCGTATGTTCGTCGCGCAATGTCTGCCAGTGACTGTGCTGTCCGCGCTGTGTCAGTACCTCGCACAGATCCCGTACAATCCATTCCTGCCCGACATTGTCGAGCAAAAAAGGAATCACCTGGCAACCGTCAGCGGTCTGCCCGGAGGGCGGTCCGTCGCTGAGAAAACCGGCGCTGATTTTTGCCAGGTGATCGGAGGAAAGGGCTCTGCGCTGCCAGGCGGGGCTGAGTTGACTGGCCATCAGAGGTGTACCGGAACTTGCAGCAAGGAGTTGATGCCGCCGAGGTCGTTGGGTATTTCGCAGGGGTTGGTCGGGTCGGCCTGCCACTTGCCATCGATCAGCAGCCGGTATTCGTAGACGCCGGGCTCGGCGGTGAACACTTTTTGCCAACGG
>CAYQDX010000224.1:0-6835 GCA_964416345.1 uncultured Ectothiorhodospiraceae bacterium | reverse complement strand
ATCCGCTGGCGATGCCGGTGATGGGGTTGTCCCGCTGGAACAGCATGTCGATGCGGTCGACCGCCTTGGTCAACAGGTCCTTGATGCCCTCGAAGCCTTTGCGACCGCGGGCACCCTGCTCGGCAATCTCGAAGACCTGGCGCTCGGATGTGTCGAGCAGCTCTTCCATGCCGCGGCCCTCGGGACTGAAAGCCATGTTCCCGATCTCGGTGGCGACCTGGATGAGCTGGCGCAGGATGGAGCGCTCGCGCACGATACGGGCGTAAGCGAGGATGTTGGCGGCACTGGGCGTGTTCTTGGCGAGGGCCCCCAGATAGGCGAGCCCCCCCACATCGTCCAGCTCGTCGATGGCGGCGAGCCGGTCGGATACGGTTACCACATCCAGCGGCTGACTGGCCTCGGCCAGCTCCCGGATGACGCGGAAGATCAGGCGGTGGTCCCGGCGGTAGAAGTCGCCCTCGCCGACCCGGTCTGCCACCTGGTCCCACGCCTGGTTGTCGAGCATGAGTCCGCCGAGCACCGCTTGCTCGGCGTCGATGGAGTGGGGTGGGACCCTGAGCGCCTCGGTGGCCGCGTCTCGAGTCCCTGCGGTAGCCGTGCTATCGGACATAGGCCTACTCGACGGGCGCCGGGCGGCCGCCGTGCCCCGCAGACCCCCGGCTCACGAATCCTGCAGGCGCTGCCTGCCGGTGCAAGCTGCAGCCGTCGCTCCGTGCCACGTTTCGGGTTGGCCCTCAGCCTTCCGGTACGATGACCACCTTAACACTGGCGTCCAAGTCGGCGTGCAGATGCACTTCGACCTCGAACTCGCCGGCGTGACGCAGCGGTCCCTCCGGCAGGCGCACCTCGTTGCGGAGCAGATCCACGCCCTCCGCGGTCACTGCCTCGGCGATATCCGCCGCGCCGACCGAGCCGAACAGCTTGCCCTCGGCGCCCGCCTTGCGGGCGATGGTCACGCTCACGCTCGCCAGTGCATCGCGCCGGACTTCGGCGGCGCCCAAGGCACCCGCTGCCTGCTGCTCCAGCTCGACACGGCGGGCCTCGAAGGCGGCGATGTTCTCGGCAGTGGCCGCGGCGGCCTTGCCGAAGGGTATCAGATAGTTCCGGCCATAGCCGGCCCTCACCGAAACCTTGTCACCCAGGTTACCCAGGTTCGCAACTTTTTCCAGCAGAATCACGTGCATCTCGATACCTCGGTTCTTTGCCGCGCACCTGGCTCTGCGGGTGCGCGACCGGACTCATTTGCTCGGGCCTTGCAGCCGCCGGCGCAGATCTGCCCAGCTGTCGGCCAGGCCTACCACGGCCAGGATCACTGCCACGTACGGCAATGCAAACACCATCAGCCCGTAGAGGGCGGCCAGCCAGCCGGTGCTCGCGCCACTGGAGGCCACCGCCCAATGGGCCAGGGCGAGGCCGCTGATCATGTAGAGCACTACGGCGACGAAGCTCAGGTTGCTCGCCAGAATCCCCACGCTCTCGCCGGGCACCAGGGTCAGGGCCAGCACGGCCATGACCGCAAGTGCGGTGCCCTGTCCGAAACGTAGGGCATGGAACTCCTCGCGGAAGCCGCCCGGGTTGTACAGCAGGCTTTGCCACCAGCGCGCCAGCATCAGGCTGAGAATGAGTCCCAGCACGATGTTGGCGGCGATGGCACCGGTGGCGATGCGCGCGGCATGCTCCAGGTCGAGCCCGAGCCCCCTTAGCCCACTCCCGTCCTGCTCACCGGCCAGCTTGCGAAGGCTATCCAGGACCCTGCCCCAAAACGACGCCATGTCGTCCACGCTCAGGAAGATCACGACGACGAAGCCGGCCCCGAGCAGCCCTGCCGTGGTCAAGGCCGCCGACAGTGATATCGTGCGGCGCAGCACCCACGCCATCAGCCACAGGGGCAGCCACAGTCCCCCGGCGAGCCCCATACCCAGGCCGGCACCCAGCACCGGATCGACCAACAACAGCGTGCCTGCCACGCCAACCAGCACGCCGGCCAGCGTCGCGACCAGCAGGCCGTCTAGAGGACCGGCACGCAGGGTCACCAAGCCCACGGCGGCACCGCTGAGGTACTGGAGCGGGACCAGGATCAGGCCGGGAACTGCGGCCAGCGCAGCCACCAGCACCGCGCGGGAGCGCCCCTGCATGATGAATGCGGCCAGAACCCGCACCGTCCCGCACCGCAGGCCGAGCGCCGAATCAGTGGCGGTCGCAGTAGGGCAGCAGCGCCAGATAGCGAGCGCGCTTGATGGCCGTCGCCAGCTGGCGCTGGTAGCGCGACTTGGTGCCCGTGATGCGGCTCGGGACGATCTTGCCGCTCTCCGTGATGTAGTTCTTCAGGGTGGCGATGTCCTTGTAGTCTATCTCCTTGACACCCTCCGCAGTGAAGCGGCAGTACTTTCTACGGCGGAAAAATCTGGACATGCTCAGTCTCCAGTTCAGTGGGTCGCCTCCAGGGCGTGCGCATGAATCACCAGCCTGCGGCTCCCCTGGGAGGTCCGGCGCTCTGCCAGAAAACCCTCCACCCGCACCAGTGTGTCGGGCATGAGGGCACGAGCAACCTTGCTCAGGGTCTCTCCCGCAGCCAGCACCTCAATCCGGCAATAGGCGTCGCGGGCTAGGCCCGCTTCCTGCTGCTGCGAATGATGCTCGAGCGCGAACCGCGTAATGGGAATACCGCTGGGGGAATACCGAGTCTCGGGCTGCCTGCAGACCCGTCCCGCCAAGGCGAGACGGTTGCAGGCGCCCGGCTGACTATTCCTCGTCCTCGGTGGACCAGCTGCCACCGGCATCGCCGGACCTGTCGCGGTCGCTGCGGCCGCGTCCCTCGCGATCAGGCCGGCCTTCGGGGCGCTCGTCCTTGCTCTTGGCCATCGGGGACGCATCCGTGACGGGCTCGTCGCGATGGATGACGAGATTGCGCAGCACCGCATCGTTGAAGCGGAACGCGCTGGAGAGCTCCTCCAAGACCTCCTGGCCACACTCGATGTTCATGAGCACGTAGTGGGCCTTGTGAACTTTGGCGATAGGATAAGCCAGCTGCCGCCGGCCCCAGTCCTCCAAGCGATGGATGGCCCCGCCGGAAGACTCGATGATGGAGCGGTAGCGCTCGATCATTGCCGGGACTTGCTCGCTCTGGTCCGGGTGGACCAGGAACACGATCTCGTAGTGACGCATCTGCGACTCCTTATGGAATAAATGCCTCCGGCAGCAGCGGTGAGGCAAGGAGAGCCCCGGCAGCCATTCCGGCTCGGGCATAGCCGCGGAATTGTATGGGAAACGCCCGCCGGGCGCAAACCAGAGGGCTCAGGGCCAAATGTCCAATGCCCGGCGAAAATGGGGATTATCGGCAACGCCGGCGGCCTCGACCTGCTGCGCTCCGATGTCAGGGCCGCGGGTCGAATTGATCACACCAAGATTGCGCCGGATATGGGTACGGACTCAAGGCGCGGCAGGGGGCGCATAGCCCGGACTATGTAGCTCTTGCCGCAACGCAGAAGCGGGGCCCAAAGACCAGCAAGAAGGGACGATTATTTCTTTCCGCGGCCCTCAGCCCCCAGTCCGGGCGCATCCAACGGCTGGCCGCCCAGTATGACAACCTGTCGTTCCTCGCTTGCCGGAAGGCCATAGGGCGGGTACGGGATCAGGGCGTGGACGTGAAGCTGGTGCCGGAGGCGCAGATTGCACCCTCTGTGCTCGAGCGGATTATCGTGCGCCTGCAGCAGGGGGGGTCTACATCAAGGTCTGATGCGGGCTTCCCTCTGGCGAAGGGCCTCGTACAGACAGATGCCCGTCGCCACCGAGACGTTGAGGCTGCCCACCGCGCCGAGCATGGGAATGTGCACCAGCTGATCGCAATGCTCCCGGGTCAGGCGTCGGAGGCCACGCTCCTCGGCGCCAATGACCAGCACCAGCGGCCCGCTCAGATCGGCATCGTAGAGCGAGACGGCGCTCTCCCCCGCCGTGCCGACTCGCCACAGGCCGCGCTCGCCCAGCTCCCGGAGGGTGCGAGCGATATTGGTCACCTGGACGAAGGGCACGCTATCGGCGGCGCCGCAGGCCACCTTGCGCACGGCGGGTGTCAGGCCCGCGGCACGGTCCCGGGGAGCGATCACGGCGGTAGTGCCGGCTCCGTCCGCGGTACGCAGGCAGGCGCCCAGATTGTGCGGGTCCTGCACGCCGTCCAGCAGCAGCAGCAGGGGAGGCGCGGCGGCCTGCGCTTCCAGCAGCTGCTCCAGGCTCGCCTCGCCACGCTCCGCAACGGCCGCGCAGGCAGCCACGACCCCCTGGTGCCGCACCTGCTGTCGCACAAGCCGGTCCAGTGCCTCCGCCCCGACCCGCCGCACCGCGATACCGGCGCTGGCTGCTAGCGCAAGCAGCGCCGTAGTGCGCTCATCCTGACGCTTGCGATCCACCCACAGCGCCGTCACCTTGCCGCCGCGCCCCGACAGCGCCGCATGTACCGCATGCAGGCCGTAGATGAGGGTGTCGCTCGTCACCGCTTGCCCTGGCGGGTGCGGCGCACCCGCCGGCGCGGGGGCCCCACCTCCACCTCGGCCAGCTCGAAGTCAATCTTGCGCTCGTCCAGATCTACCCGCACGACTCTGACCGTCAGGCGATCGGCGAGACGGTAGACGGTGCGGGTGCGCTCGCCGGTGAGGCGGTGCTTGGTGGGATCGAAGTGGTAGTAGTCGTTGCTCAGCGCGGTCACGTGGACCAGCCCCTCGACATAGATCTCGTCGAGCTCCACAAAGAGCCCGAAGCTGGTGACGGCCGAGACGGTGCCGGTGAGCACCTCGCCCACCTTGTCCAGCATGTACTCGCACTTCAGCCAGTCGATGGCGTCGCGAGTCGCCTCGTCAGCGCGTCGCTCGGTGCCGGAGCAATGGTCCCCCAGGACCTCCATCTGGGACACCCCGTAGGTGAACAGCTGGGGCGCGCAGCCGTCGAGACGGTGGCCGATGGCCCGATGCACCAGCAGATCCGGATAGCGTCGGATTGGAGAGGTGTAGTGGGCGTAGGCCTTCAGGGCGAGGCCGAAGTGACCGATGTTCTCCGGACTGTAGACCGCCTGGCTGAGGCTGCGCAGCATCACCGTCTCGATGAGGTGGCGATCCGGCCGGTCGCGGACCTGCTCCAGCACCTCGGCGAAATCCCGGGCGGAAGGACTGCCGGCCCCGCGCAGGCGCAAACCCAGCTCGGCGAGAAACTCCCGCAGCTCGGTGAGCTTCTCGCCCCCCGGTCCGCCATGCACCCGATACAGGGTGGGCATCTCCTCCTTGAGCAGAAAGCCGGCGGCACAGGTGTTGGCGGCCACCATGAGCTCCTCTATCAAGCGGTGGGCGTCGTTGCGGTACAGGGGCACGATGCGCTCGATCTTCTTCCCGGCGCCGAACTCGATTCGGGTCTCGGTAGTATCGAAGTCTATTGCGCCGCGCACCGCCCGGGCGCCCTGCATGGCGCGGTAGGCGGCGTACATGGTCTCCAGCGGGGTGAGCAGATGCGCGTGGTCACGCCGCAGCGCCGGGTCGCCATCCACCAGGATGGCCGCCACCGTATCATAGGTGAGGCGGGCCGCGGAGCGCATGACGGCGCGATAGAAGCGATAGCCGCTGACCTTGCCCTTGGCACCCAGGGTCATCTCGCAGACCATGCACAGCCGATCCACCTGGGGATTGAGCGAGCACAGGCCGTTGGACAGCACCTCCGGCAGCATCGGAATGACGCGGTCGGGAAAATACACGGAGTTGCCGCGCCTGAGCGCCTCCCGGTCCAGGGCGGTCTCGGTCCGCACGTAGTGTGACACGTCGGCGATGGCGACCCACAGCCGCCAGCCGCCCTTGGGCTTGGTCTCACAGTACACCGCATCGTCGAAATCCCTGGCGTCCGGGCCGTCTATGGTCACCAGGGGCAGGCGCCGCAGGTCCACGCGCCCCGCCTTGGCAGCCTCCGATACTTCGGGACTCAGGCTCTGGACCTCAGCCTCCAGCTCAACGGGCCACTGGTGGGGGACCTCGTGAGCGCGCAGCGCGATGTCGATCTCCATGCCCGGGGCCAGGTGATCGCCGAGGATCTCGGCCACCCGGCCTACGGGGCGGGAATGCCGACTCGGCTGCTCCATGAGGTCCACCACCACGATCTGGCCGTGGCCGGCCTCCCCGTCGAGCGCCGCCGGCACCACGATGTCGTGGGCAATGCGCTTGTTGTCTGGCACCACGAATCCCTGGCCGCTCTCCCGATGGAAGCGGCCGACCACCTGCTGGGTGTTGCGCTCCAACACGTCCACCACCGTACCCTCGCGGCGCCCGCGGGCGTCCACCCCGCAGACCCGCGCCATGGCCCGATCGCCGTGCATCAGGCTGCGCATCTCGCGCGGACCCAGAAACACGCCGTCTCCGCCTTCGTCGGGATCCAGAAACCCGAAGCCATCTGGGTGCCCAACCACGCGACCGCGCACCATATCCATTTTGCTGACCAGTCCGTAACCTCCACGCCGATTGCGCAGCAGCTGACCGTCACGCTCCATGGCATTGAGTCGCCGACGCAGGGCCTCCTGGTCCACGTTGTCCTTCAGGCCCAGCTCTCGGGCGAGCTGCGACATGGCGAGCGGCACGCCCCTGGACTCCAGGTGGTGCATGATGAATTCCCGGCTGGGAATGGGCCGGCTGTACTTGTTGGCCTCGCGCTCGGCGTAGGGATCCTGCCCCGTCTCCCGGGCTTGTTTCTTCTGGGTCTTTCTCGTTGACAAGAATTCTGACTCCCGGTAAAGTCCGCGACTTCACGTTGCGGTCGCCCCGCGGGCGGTGGGCCTCGACGCCGAGGTGGCGGAATTGGTAGACGCGCTAGC
>CAYQDX010000223.1:3487-6840 GCA_964416345.1 uncultured Ectothiorhodospiraceae bacterium | reverse complement strand
CTGCTGCTCCTGCTGGACGGCCTGGATGAGGTCGCCGACGAAGGCGAGCGGGCCCAGGTGGCCGCCTATCTGGTCAAGGCACTCACCAGCGCCGGCGGCCGCGGCATCCGCGCCCTGGTCGCCTGCCGCATCGACAGCTACGGCGGCGCGGTGCGTCTGCCCGGCTTCCTGCCCCTGGACGTGCAGCCCCTGGACGACCCGCGCATCGAGCGCTTCGTGGACGCCTGGCTGGGCGAGGCCCACCGGGTGCGCGGCACCGGCCCCAAGCTCGCCCGGCTGGACGCCGAGCGCCAGACCGGGCAACTGGTCAGTGCGCTCAAGGGCAAGGAATACGCCAGCCAACAGCTCAAGACCCTGGTCAGCAACCCCCTGATGCTCACCCTGCTGTGCCTGGTGGTGCTCAAGGGCGGGCGCCTGCCCCACAACCGGGGCGAATTCTACCGCCGCTGCCTGGATGCCCTGCTCACCACCTGGGGCCAGGGTCAGGGCCGCCGCCCCTGTCCGCTGCCCGAAGACGGGCTGGTACTGGCGGTGCTGCGGCCCCTGGCCCGCAAGCTGCATTCGGAGCGGCGCAAATACGACCTCGCCCCGGCCCAGTTCATCGCCCTGGCCGACCGCGTGCTCAAGCCCCGAGGGCTGCAGGACCGCAGCGCCCCGCTGCTGGAATGGCTGCATAAAGAGGCCGGCGTGCTGAGCGAGTACGCCCCGCGCCGCTACGGCTTCATGCACCTGGGTTTCCAGGAATACCTGTGCGCGGAGTCCTTCGAGGCCGCGGATACGGCCTGGCTCGACTCACTGCTGGACCAGCTCGCCGACGTCACCGGCCTGGACTGGTGGCGGGAGGTGATCCTGCTGCTGGCGAGCCTGCCGGACCCGGCTCCCTTCGCCAGGCTGGTCGCCCCCTTGCTCGCGCCCGGCGCAGCGCGCAAGGACCTGCTGCGGGCCTGCCTGGTCGAGAGTCCGGCCCTGGACCTCAGCCCCTTCCTCGCGGTCTTGGACGGCGCGCCCGGCCCGGCCACCCAGGCCCTGGTGCTGGAGCTGCTGGCGGGCCGCACGGACCCGGAGCTGTTGGAGCGGGCCCGGACCCTGGCCGAGAGCGCCGACTCGCGGATCGCCCAGCTCGCCCAGCGGCTGTTGCAACGCCAGATACCGGCAGCGGCCGAAGGCGGCTGGGACCTGCTCCTGCTCCACACGCCCGAGGACCAGACCGCCGCCGCCCGGCTGGGCGGCGAGCTGCGCAGCGCCGGGCTGCGCCCCTGGCTTGCCGCAGAGCGCCTGGCCGAGGGTCGCACCTGGCAGGACACCCGGGTGCTGCAGGAGCTGCTGAAATTGGCGCTCCCGGTGCTGGTGCTGGCCCAGGCCGGCCGCCCCTGGGAAGACCAGGAGACCTTGGACGCCCTGCAACTGTTCGCCGAGCGGAAGATCTCCCTGCTCGGCACTGGCCAGGCCGCCGGCGCCCCGGCCAGTCTGTTGCCTGCCTCCGCTTGGTTGGCGGATGACCGAAGGCTCCCCGAGGTCTTGGCCGCTCGCCTGGCGGACCGGCCGCGGGCTCAGATCCGGAGCAGAGGAGAGCTCCGGCCCCTGGAATCGGTGGTCACCGGTCCGCGACCGGGGGAGCCCTACACCGAGCCCCACACCGGCCTCCGCCTGCTGTGGATACCCGGCGGGTCCTTCGCCATGGGCAGCGATCAGATCAGCGAAGACGAAAAACCCATCCACCGGGTCCGCATCTCCCCGTTCCGACTGGCCGAGACTCCGGTCACCAACCGCCAGTACGCCCTGTTCCTGGAGGCCACCAGCCATAAGGAGCCCGCGTACTGGCGCGACCGGCGCTTCTCCGACCCGGAGCAGCCGGTGGTGGGGGTGAGCTGGGACGACGCCCAGGCCTTCTGCGCCTGGCTGGCGAAACACAGCGGGCTGGCGGTGACCCTGCCTAGCGAGGCGCAGTGGGAGCTCGCGGCCCGGGGTGAGGACGGGCGCACCTACCCCTGGGGGAGCCAACCCCCGACCCCCGAGCTGGCCTGCTTCGATCAGGACTGGGGAAAAGGCAAGCCCAATCCGGTGGGCAATCATCCGGCGGGCCGGGGGCCCTTCGGCACCCTGGATCAGGCGGGCAATGTCTGGGAGTGGTGCCTGGATGTCTGGGACGAGACCGCCTACCGCAAGCGAGCCGGCGCGGAGCCTCTGGACCCGGTGGTCACCACCGGCGACCGGGAGCGGCGGGTGCTGCGGGGCGGCGGCTGGGGCGCCCCTGCCGGCGAGCTGCAGGCCACTGACCGCCACTGGCACCCGGCCAGGGACCGCAACAACGACATCGGCTTCCGTGTTGCCGTCGCCCCCGCGAGCCTTGGCTCTTGAGCATTGGGGTCCAGGGGCGGAGCCCCTGGCGTGTGTAAATTTGTCGTTACCATTGGGAGGTGAGATTGCCGATGGGCAGGCCGACTCCGGGAGCGGGGAACCCGGGCTCCAGGCCCAGCAGCTCGGGCACGCCGGGGTGCCGGTAGAGGCCGTCGCCGCTGGCGGCGATCCGGCCCAGGAGCTCCAGCAGGGGGCGGTCCTTGAGCCGGCGGGCCATGAGATCGAGCAGTATCCCCTGGTCGATGCTCAGGAAGTAATGGCGGATGTCGAGCACCAGCACGAAGGGATAGCGCCGCAGGCCCTGCTGGAAGGCGAGCACTGCCCGGTGGCTGCCCCGGCCTTCCAGGCAGGCGTAGGTGGTGTCGATCAACCCCGGGTCGAGCAGGGGCGAGAGCACCTGGTGCACTGCATGGTGCACCACCCGGTCGCGCACCCCGGCGGCGGCAATCAGGCGCCGCTTGGGCTCGTGGATCAGCATCAGCCGATAGCCTTGGGGCCGGTAGCGCCCCTCGGCCAGCGCCCTATGCAGCTCGGCCAGGCGCCGGTCCACCCCGCGCTCGAAGGCGCACACCGAGGGCCGGTGGCGCTTGCCGCGCTGGAACGCCCGCCAGGCGCGCCAGAGGTTCTCCAGCGAGATCAGGCCCTCGAACAGGCCGCCGTGGCGTGTCATCGCCGGCGCCGGGCCGACAATGGGTGCCCGCCCGGACCTTCGGCCCAGGGCCTACCAGAACGGGTGGGCGGGGAGGTTTCGGCGCATGGCGCCCGGAAGGCTCCTGCACGGTGGCATGGGCACATGTGCGCGGGCCAGCGTGTTCGCGGGGGCGACGGCAACACGGAAGCCGATGTCGTTGTTGCGGTTCCTGGCCGGGTTCCTGTTGCGGTTAGTGGCCTGCAGCTTGTCGGCAGGGTTGTTCCAGCCGCCGCCCCGTGGGGTGCATGACAGAAGGCCTCAGCGGGGTATCGGAGCCACCCGAGGCCAGGATAGCCCCGCGCTC
>CAYQDX010000223.1:0-3477 GCA_964416345.1 uncultured Ectothiorhodospiraceae bacterium | reverse complement strand
CGTTGTAGCGGTACCTGGCCGGGAGCCTGTGGCGGAGAGAGGCCTGCAGCACGTCGGCAGGGTAGCTCCAGCCGCCGCCCCGCAACACCCGGGCTCCGCCCGGCTCGCCTTTGAGGAAGTCCGGCAGCTCGTCCTCGGGCAACACATCCGCACACCACTCCCATGCGTTGCCCGCCATGTCCTCCAGGCCGAAGTCCGCCTGCCGGGCCCGCGGGAACAGCCCAACCGGAGACGTCCGGCCAAGACCGGCCTCGAGGCTGTTGCAGATGCCTTCCTCCCAGTCGCCCTCCCAGGGGTATTCCCTGGGCTTGGAGCCCCGGGCCGCGGCCTCCCATTCCCGCTCGCTGGGCAGGCGCCCGCCGGCCCAGTGGCAATAGGCCTCGGCCTCCCACCAGGAGACACCCACCACCGGCTGGTTGGGGGCACCGAAACGGTGATCGCCAACAGACCTAGGCGCGCTCGCCTTCTCCTCTTCCAGCCAGGCCAAGCCCCCCTCCGACCAATATTCCCGCCGCTGGTAACCGCCCGCTTCGACGAAGCGCTGGAACTGGCCGTTGGTGACCGGGTAACGGGACAGGGCAAAGGCCTCCTCGACCTCGATCCAGCCGTCCTGGAAGGGGTAACGGCCGGCGGGGATGATGACGTAGCCTCGCGGGTCTCGGGGGGCGAGGATACGCGGGTCGCCGATGCGACCCAAGCTCAAGCCCAGGGCTTGGCGGGGTTGCAGGCGGATCTCCTGCTCGACGGCGGCCAGGCAGACCTGGCGGAAACGATCCAGCTTCTCCTCGGGCAGCAGGGCGCCCTTGGCCAGGGCGATGTCCAGGCAGTCGGCCAGGGTCCAGGCCAGGTTGGCCTGGCCGGCCATCTTGTCCAAGGACAGGGTATCGATCAGCCGGCCCAGCAGGCGGATGCCGGCCTGGGTGCTGGCGTGGCGAAACAGGTAGGCGCCGAACAGGAAATCCAGGGTGTAGCGCCATTCCTTGCCGTTGCCCCAGCGCAGGAACAGGCCGTACCAGGCCTCGGACCCTTCGTCCGCCGCCAGCACCGCCAAGCGCTCTGCGGCCAGAAACTCCTGGAACGAGAAGTGATAGAAGGCGGCCCGCTTGCGCCCCGCGGGCAATAGTAGCCCGGTGTGGGAGAGCAGCTCCTCCAGGTGTGCGGCGCTGTCGAGCACCCCACGCTCGGTGGACGGGCTCTCTTGGGCGAAGGCGCGCAGCAGTTGCTCCAGCTGCGCCTGGCTGGCCTCGGGCTCGGGGCTCTGTCGTGCTTCGTCCAAGCCCTGGCCGGTGTGCATGCCGGAAGCGATGTAGCCCAGGCGCTCGCGTATCCGGCGCCGGTCGCCGGCGGATTCGGGGTAGCGGTTGTACAGCACGTAATCGACTAGGCGGTCGTAGAGCTCGAGCTTATCTTCGGGTAGCCGGCCGCCGTCGCCGAACAGCACGCATACGGCGGTCAGCAGCATGGGGCTCTCCAGCAGCTCGCCGATGTCACTCCGGACGCTGACATGGCGCTCGAGCTCGCCGGCCTTGGCCTGGCCCGCCTCGGATCCATCGAGGGCGGTGTACCAGCGGCGGGCGAACAGGGCTTGGAGATCGTCGTTGAGCGGGGCGAGCTGGGCCTGGGCCAGCTTGAGCCGTTGCAGCTCAGGCCCCTCCAGGCCGTAGGGACGGCTGGTGAGCAGCACGCGGTTACCGGCCCGGCGCCAGGCCGGCAGGGCCTTGGCCAGGCCCGACAGCAGGGCCGCCCGGGGGTGCCAATTGGTGTCGTCCGCTTGGTGGCTGCGGGGGACCTCGTCCACACCGTCGAGGATCAGCAGGGCCCGGCCTTGCTCCAGATAGGCTTGAGCGGTGGCCGGCGCCAGGCGGCCGGCATGCTCGGCCTCCAGCCAGCGGTAAAGCGCCTTTTCCAGGTCGCCCCGGGTCAGCTCGCCGGCTTGGGCCGGCAGGCTGGGCCAGAAGCTGCGCAGGGGCAGCCATAGGGGCAGGCGCCCGGCCAAGGTCTCAGGCAGGGTCTCGCGGTAGTCCTCTGGCGCCTCGACCGGGTGCGCCGGCACGCGGCCCTCCACGGTGGCCAGGGCCAGCCAACGGCAGAACACCGACTTGCCGGAGCCCGGGGCACCGGGCACATAAAGGGAATTCAAGTCGAGCAGGGACAGCAGGAGTCGCGGTTTGTCGTCATCCTTGCCGCGGATGTCCACCCGGTCCGGCGGCTCCGCTGCCTGTCCCGGAGCGGCGGCCACAATGGCTGGGACATAGACATGGCTCAGGCGCAGGGCCTGGCCCTGCTTGAGGTGCAAGGCGGAGACGGTGAGATCGATGCATTCGCCGCGCAGCCAGTCGCGGTAGGCTTCGGGTACGCTCAAGGATTGCACCGGCGGGGGATGTCCCGCCGGGCCTTGGGTCGGGGAGGCGCGCCACTGCCGTAAAGTGGCCTCCACCTTGCCCTTCAGGTCCTTGGGATCGGTGAAGGTCTTGCGGATGGCCCGGTCGTTGAGCCAGGACTTGAATGCCTTGAGTCCGTCGATTCGCGCTTGGACCTGGGCAAGGAGCTCTGGCGTCGCATTCCCGTTCTCCATGGCCTTGGTAAGCGCATACGCTTCCCTGCGCTCTTCTGGCCAATCCGCCCCATCGTCCAGCAGGAAGGCAAACACCGGAATGCCCAGCTCCACCGCCTGCTCGCACTCCAACCGCGTAATGCTCTTTCCATCGGGGTTGCGCCCGGCATCTTTCGGCACCCAGCCATGGCGGTGGGCCACGATCACTACCAGGGCCGCGGACTTGGCTACCTGGGCCAGGCATTCATCCAGCGGCGGATTGTCCTTGGCCGTCCAATAGTCGTGCAGCTCCGGCTTGCAATCGGCGCCCAGGGCCGCGTCCCGAGCCGCCACCCGGTATTCTTTGAGATCGGCGTCGGTGGAGGATACGAATACCCTCGGGATTCCATCATGGGCCGAAACCATGTTGTGCGCCGCTGCTCCTATCTCGGTTCGCGGCGAGTGTAGCACGCAGCACCGCGGGCGATTCTATGCCGGAGGACCTCAGAAGCGGCAACGACCTCGTAGGGAATTCCGCTGCGGCAGCGTAGGACCCGGGTATCGAAAGCAGGTCGAGAAAAAGCCTTTCGAGCCGACCTCCCAATGCCCGCTTTGGGTCGCTATGTAGAGCTATACATAGCGGCCACTATGTACATCCGAGCTATGTATAGCTGTGGCACTGATTGCGCTGACATGGGCGCCAGCGCTGCGGCCCTTGTCCTGGCTGCGGAGGCCTGCCCGCGAGCAAGCGCATGGTCGGCGCCAGCACTAAGCCATTTGGCACCCAGAAAAGGGGCCGACGGGCAGCGCAAGCAAATCAGATTTGGGGGGACTGTTTGGGGGACCAAAGTACATGTCTACAAAGAAAAAGCCCCGTGTATCAGGGGCTTCTCCAATTCGCATGGCGGAGAGGGAGGGATTCGAACCCTCGGTACGCTTTTGAC
>CAYQDX010000222.1:0-6851 GCA_964416345.1 uncultured Ectothiorhodospiraceae bacterium | reverse complement strand
CCTCATCTGTCAGCTCTGGTGGGGCTGCTGGTGACCGGCGCGGCCACCGCCACCGTCGTGAGCTACACCCGGCCCGGCACGCTCGTCGGTCTGGAGCGCGCACCCGACACGGGAGCATGGAGCGTGATCTGGGTGCTGCCGCCAGATCTCGTCGAGGCCTAGCCGGTGTCCGCGGCGCCGCGTCCGGGGCGGCGCCGGAGCACCGGCTGTCATTCTCAAGCTGCCCTACAGCTCGTCCCACAAGTTGTCGAATTCCCTCGGTGTGGGTGGTCCCGCAGCGGACTCGATTGCCGGCGGCGGGGCTGGGGCCGGCCGCTCAGCGAGGGCACGTGCTCCGGGCAGCGCCCGCATCTCGAGCTGGACGAACGCCCCGGAGGCCGTGATGAGCCTGACGAGCCTGGCCGCGGTCTGCTCCCGGCCATGGATAATTGCCACGCGCTCGCCGTTACGGCAGCTCAGTAGCGGCGCGATCAAAGCGGCCGGGCGGCCGTGGTCGGTCGACTCCGGCAGCAGCAGACCGTCGGTCGCGACGCCCATCGATTCATCTGCCTGTATTGCGCTGAAGCTCACCGGGAGGGGCGCGGTGGCCAGTATCTCGACTCCGACCTCGAGCCCGCGCCTGGGCAGGGAGCGCATGCGACGAATGACGCCCAGCAGCCACTGCTCTTCATTGCCCTGGCCAGCGTCGAGGATTCCGACCAGCTCTCCCACGTGAGCTTTGGAGGGCGTGTCCTTGTCCCAAAGCAAGCCATATCCTCCATGGCTCACATTCAACGTGCGCCATGGCTCTAGGCTGAGCTGCACGTTGACCGCGCCCCAGGCAGACGTCTGGGTGAGCTCGACGTGCTCGATCTCCATGGCCTGCTCGCCGAAGGTCCACTGGCCGCTGTTCGTCGCCAGCGCCAGCGCAGCCTTGGTGTCCGCCCCGTTGTGCCCGGTCTCAGGCAACGGTCGACTCGGTATGGGCGGCTGCAGCGACTCGCTGACGCTCAGGAAGTGGTGTATGGCCCGCAAGCCGATGGCGACATTTACCGTCTTGGATTGTCTCGCCCGCACCTTGCGGCGTCTGCTCGGGCTCGCCCAAGCGAGCAGCAGCCTGCGCGTCAAGTCCGAGTCCACAGAATTGTGGCGCCTCAGAGTGCGCCGGCCGCCGGAGAGCTCTTCGCGCAGGCGGGCCGCGAGAAGGCTCAGATCCACCACCGCGTGGGCTTGCGTTGCTGCCAGCTCTCCCTGTGTGCGGCTCGAAGGTGGGGCGTCCACCTCGAAATTGACATAGATCTTGCCGCGCTCGCGCCTTGCTCCAGTCGCCGCGTGGACGTGAACCATGGAGGTCCAAGAGCCCACCGCCGCATAGACTATCTCCACTTCGCCCTGGCGCAGGCGATATGGATCGGCGGCATCCAGCAGCAGCAGCCGCTTGTAGATGTCCACCGTGGACGTCGCTACACCCTCCTCTCTGCCGCCGTGCACCGGCCGGCCCTGCACTCGGTGGCGGGCGGCCGTCCGGAAGCACCAATGCACCGCCTGCCAGAGGTCCTCGGGGAGCGGAGCATAGACCTGATACGCGTTGATCAACGCCTGCGCCGAGCTCTCCAGGGCGCGCGACAGGCTGGCGGTGAGAAGACTCTTGCCAAAGCCCCGGCGGCGCCCGGATTCTAGCGCACGGGCGACCAGGCGGTACCCCTCGGCCAGCTGCAGATTGAGTGTTTGCTCCAAGCGAGCGATCATGCGCTGCTTTTCCGGCAGCGGCAGGGAGATCCCCAAGAAATGCTTGCGCAAGGCCGTGCAGGCATGATCCACGGCCGGACGCAGCAGCTCCAGATTCTCGAAGCGCATCGTCGGACTCAGACGCGCGTCGTTGAGCTCGCCGAGGACGCCATAGAGCAGCCTCGAGGTCTCGCCAATGTTGCCCAGCGGCAGCTGTGCGATCCATTGCTTGAGCTTGCGCGGGCGAAAATCCGCGACGGTGCGCAATATCGGCCGTTGGGCAGACCGCAACAGGCGCAGCCATGTGATCGAGAATTTCATATCCATGCCGAAGCCCAGGCTGTTCAGGATTCCCATCTGCAAGGGTCGACTCTCCGAAACTGCGCATTGCCGTTGCCCCGCCGCCAACCCAGGCTGAGGGAGGCGCACCGAGCTCTCTCGGGGGAGGGACACTCCCCCATTACAACCAAACCCGTAGATGATCAGGCAAACATCGTGCCCCTGCTCGGCCCATGGAGTAGATTGTGTCAGCGACCCAAACACGAGGCGCCGGCATGTTTCACCCTCTCTCGCTATTTCTAGGGCAACGGTATACGCGGCCGCGGCGTCGCCAGGGCTTTCTGTCTCTCATCGCCAGCGTCTCAGTGGCGGGCGTGGCCCTCGGCGTGGCCGTGCTTATAACGGTGCTGTCGGTGATGAACGGTTTCGAGCGAGAGGTTCGGGACCGAGTCATAGGCGTCCTGGCGCACGCAACCATCGCGGACGCCGGTGGTTTCTTGCAGGACTGGGAGACGGTGCTGCAAATTGCGAGGCGAATTGGCGCGGTGGTGGGGGCGGCTCCTTACGTCACCGGTCAGGCGATGCTGAGTCATGGGGGACGGGTCACGGGGGCGCAGATTGAGGGCGTCTCGGTCGCTGCAGAGGGCGGCGTCTCGGATCTCCCTGCCAGCGTGAGTGCGGGACACTTCCAGTCCCTGGACGCAGGGGCTGCAGTGATCTTGGGTAAGACCCTGGCGGAATCCCTGGGTGTGGCGATGGGACAGTCCATTCGGGCGTACGCGGCGCCGGCTGGCGCAGCCGCCCGGGCCGAGCCGAGGATGCGCCGATACACGGTGACTGGCATTTTGAGCACCGGCCTCTATGAGTACGACCGGACCTTGGCCTTGATGAGCCTGCAAAATGCGGCAGACCTGCTGGACGTGCGAAGTGGGGCGAGCGGCGTGCGACTGCGCCTGAGGGATCCCTGGCAGGCCCCGACGGTCGCTCGTGCTCTGGCGCAGACCCTGGTGGGACCCGCGCTCGTGAGCGATTGGACCCGACGCCACAGCACCTTCTTCCGCGCGTTGAGTCAGCAGAAGTCCATGATGTTCCTGGTCTTCGCTCTGATCGTTGCGGTAGCTGCGTTCAATATCGTCAGTACCCTGGTGGTGGTGGTGATGAACAAGGGGTCTGACATCGCAATCCTGCGCACCCTGGGCCTGAGGCCCGCACGGGTGATGGCGGTGTTCATGGTGCAGGGCACCCTGATCGGCCTGCTGGGCACTGCACTCGGAGCGTTGGGCGGCATCGCACTTGCCGCCAATCTCACGCGCTTGCTGCCGTGGATCGAACGCCTGCTGGGCTGGCGCTTTCTCTCGCCGGACGTCTATCCGCTGGCCGAGCTCCCGGCCCGACTCGAGTGGATGGACGTGCTGCAGGTAACCGGCATCACGCTGGCGCTGGCCGTGGTCGCGACGATCTATCCGGCCTGGCGCGCGGCACGAATCCGTCCGGCGGCCGTGCTGCGCTACGAATAGGTGACCCACGCCCGCCAAGGGCAGAGCGATCAGCGTCGCGGACTGCAGCGGGCAACGGGAACGGCTACTCGCCAGCGGCGATCACCGCATTTCCGCCCCGTTTCTGGGCGATGGCTAAGGCGGAGTACGCCGTCTCCACCAGATTGGCGCTGCCGGACTCGAGGCCGTTGAGCTGGGCGGCCGGCAGGAACGTTGCCACCCCGACGGCGGCGGTGATCTGGACCGGTGCGGAATCTGGGGCGGTGTAGCACGTCTCGGAGATCAGCACGCGGATGCGCTCGGCAATGACCAGGGCCTCGTCACCGGCCGTGTTTGGCAGCAGGACGATGAGCTCGTCGCCGCCGTAACGGGCGATGACGTCGCTGTTGCGCAGGGCCTCCTTCAGCCTCCGGGCCGTCTCCCGCAGCACGTAGTCGCCGGCATGGAAGCCGTGCTCCTCGTTGAGCGCCGACAGGGCGTCGATGTCGACCACGGTGCATGATAGGGGCTCCAGCTGACGCAGCGCACGAGCCACCTCCTCGAAATAGCGCTGATCGAACAGGCGGCGGTTGCTGACCTGGGTCAAGGGGTCCTTCAGGCCCGTGTACTTCAGTCTCGCCCGGTTTAGCGCGTTTTCCAGGCACAAGGCCGCGACGGCCCCCAGGTGAGCCAGCTCGGCCGGGTCCAGGGTCTGCTCGAAATGCGTGGAATGGCGGCAACCGAAATTCAAGCTGCCGAGCAGCTCCCCCCGCCGAACAAGCGGTATCAGTGCGATGCGCGCCGGTCTCTCCGCCTCGTCCAAGAACAGGCGGCCGTGTCGGGCCGGATCGAAGTCACAGATGATGGGACCGGATTCTGCCGCCTTGATCTCGTCGTGCAGCCCGCTGGGGACGTTCATCACCAATCCGGCGGAGCCCGTAACGTCCGCACCGTCGGACTGCAGCAGGTGGAGAATCTCACGGGATGGATCGCTGAGGAACAGGCTCGCAGCGTCTAGCCCCAGGACGCTGCGGATACGGTAGACCAGCTGCTGCACCAGGGCCGCCAGGGATCCCAGGCCCATGAGCCGCATTTCCTGGGCGCGAAAGCGCTCCTGGCGCTCCAGCCGCTTCTGGGTCTCCGCCATTAGGGTGTCAATGCGCTGCTGCAACGCGCCAAGCTCGGATTCATTGGCGTCCATAACGACTCCCCATAGCGATTCCTGGTCTCGGCCGCGCCGCTGGCGCCACCACCCCAAATTTCTATAGTGCCGCAGGGCTGCGTGCCTTCTTCTCAATGCCCTACGCCGGATTCTAGGCGTTTGGCAGTTCCATGACCAGCGAGGTCACGCGGACCCCTAGCGGGATTCGTGATCGCTGCTCGGCCGGAGCTTGCGGTACAGGGTGCGCTCGCTGAGACCCAGCGCCGCCGCGAGACTGCGGCGGTTGCCCGGGAAGGCGGCGGCCGCCCAGCGCAGGTAGCGTGTCTCCACCTCTCGCAACGGCAGGACCTCCTGGAACCGAGCCGGCAGCCCGGGGGCACCGGTGCCTGCACAGACTTCACTCACGTGCTCAGGCAGGATCACATCTCCGGCCGCCAGCAGGCTCGCCCGCTCGAGCACGTTACGCAGCTCCCGGATGTTGCCTGGAAAGGAATAGCGTCGCAGGCACTCCATGGCGTCTGCATGCAGGCGCATGGAGCGCCCGCCGGCGACCCGCCGCAGCAGGGTCTGCACCAGGATGGGCAGATCCTCCCCCCGCTCACGTAGCGGGGGCAGCTCAATGGGAAAGGTGTCTATTCGATAGTAGAGGTCCTGGCGGAAGCCACCGTCCGCCACCATGGCCTTCAAGTTTCGGTGGGTGGCGCACACCAGGCGAAAGTCCGCGCGCTGCGACTCCACACCGCCGACGCGCCTGAAGCTGCCGGTCTCCAGCAAACGCAGCAGCTTGACCTGCAGGCTCAGAGGTATGTCGCCAACCTCGTCCAGGAACAGCGTTCCACCCCGGGCGGCCTCCACCAAGCCGATCTTTCGGCTTTGGGCCCCACTGAATGCGCCCTTCTCATAGCCGAACAGCTCGCTCTCGAACAGGGTCTCGGTCAGGCCCGAGCACTCCAGCGGGACGAAGGGACCCTGTGCCCGCGGGCTGGATTCATGAATTGCCTGGGCGACCAGCTCCTTGCCGGTACCGGATTCGCCCAGCAGCACCACGGCCGCCTCACTGCCTGCAACGCGACGAACCAGCTCCAGCACCCGGGTGAACGCAGCGGAGCGGCCCACCAGTGAAAGCTGCGCGGAGCGCCCGCCGACGCCTCGGAGTAGGTGCAGCAGCTCGAGGATTGCGATGACCCTGCCATGCTCGTCCCGCACCGGCATAGCCTCGATATCAACATGCTCCAAGCCGCGTGGCGTGTGGTGTAGATGGAGAACTCGCCGGGCCTCGCCACCATTCACCACGCTGCGCAGCGGACAGTCCTCTCCGGCTTGATCGCATGGGACGCGATAGCCGTGTGACACCCGGTAGCAGTGCTGCCCCGTGGTCTCCTTTCCATCGGAATATGCCGCACCGTACGCCCGGTTGACCGCCAGAATCCGGTAGTCCGCTCGCAGCAGGACGGCAGGTGCGGGAAAGCACTCCAGGATGGCACTGATATCTGGCACGCTGGGTGGGGATTGAAGCAAGGACATGGAGCCGCCGGTGTGCCGCCAATGACAGATCAGCCAGTCCATAATGCCATAATTGGCAGTCGCCGTCCCGCTTTTCTCGCTCAACGGGACAGGTAGCACTCCAGCCATCTTCATTGATAGTCCTCGAGGGTGCTCGGTGGACTTCTGTAAGCAACTGAATAGTAGAATATTGAATATTCAGGACTCCGAATTTCACCTCTCCCCGATACAGGTGGTCAGTCATGTAGCCACAGATTGGTCTGGTATATGCATCAGGGTGACCGGCAATCTTGCGGCCCAACCGTGCGTGACCTTGGTCTCCGGCTATGTGCCGCAGGCGACGTGACCAAACGACCTAATCTTCAGTACGTCCGGCCAGGTTCTGGTCGCGGGCGCGCTCCAACCCCGGAGACAGGCAATGGTTGGGCCCCCTTACGACGCGGTCGCAGCATTGCTGCGTCCAATGTGCCACAAGCACCGGTTTGTCATCCTTTGTGAGCTGCTGCACGGCGAGCGGACCGTCGGCGAGCTTACGGCGGCGGTGGCCCTGCGCCAGCCCTCGGTGTCGCAGCATTTGGCCTACCTGCGCCTGCACAAGCTCGTCCGCGCCAGCCGGCGAGGCCAAAGAGTCTACTATTCCCTGCGCGACGACCTGATCGAGCGCATCGTGGGCAGCCTGCACGTTATCTACTGTCGAGCCCATGCCCATGAGAGCTCCGATGAGC
>CAYQDX010000221.1:0-6852 GCA_964416345.1 uncultured Ectothiorhodospiraceae bacterium | reverse complement strand
CAGGGAAGGCGTGCCCCGGACAGCCAAGCGAAGCCGGATGGCGAAGCGCAGACTGTGCGAGTCACCGAGGCGGTCTCGGTGACAAAGGCGATGATGCGCATCTCGGCGCCACAGTGCGGACCTCGGCATCGACCGAGAAGCCCCCGCCATGTGCCCAGCCTTGCGTCGCCTGGCGGTCCTCGTTCGTGAGCCAGCCGCGGCGCAGGAGCCCGCGCAGCAGCCGACGTCGCACCTGGCCCTGCACCGCCGCCAACGCCTGGGCTGACAGCCCGACGGCCTCGCGGAACCGCACCTCGGCCTCTGCATCAGGCCAGGCCTCGAACACCCCATTGCGCACGCAGCAGTGCAGGTGCGCGTTGAGTGCGGAGCCGCAGCGGTGCAGGAAGCTCACCGCGTCAATGCGTGCCTGGGGCCCAGCACCCGGACTGTGCGCGCGCAGCGCCGCCTCGATGCTGCGCAGGAAGCTATGCAGCTCGCCATTGACCGCGGCCCTAAGCCATCGAACGCGACGATCTCACCGACCACTGAACGTTGTCGACCCGTTCGCATACGCCGTCGATGACGCAGCAGTGCGAGTCTCGGTCTGATTTTGAAAGGCAGCGCGAAGATTTTGTTCAGGCGCGGTCGGCGCTCCAGCGGAATCCGGGATACCTTTGCAACAGGGCCGTGGCAATAGGCATTTTGCCCGGATCTTCTAGCAGGGTGACCATGCCCCGATCCTGTCCCAGAGCGCGGACCTCCGCCAGCATGGGTTCGATGTTAAGAGCCAAGTCCGGAAACTCGCGCACCAGCTGGCCGAGCACTCGTGCGCCGGAGTGCTTGGGCGCCAGGAGCTCACGGAACAGCCTGCGGAAAAGCCAGCCTCCGGCGCGTTCTCGGGGTCTGCCGGGGGGACTCAAGAGTTCTTCAATCACGTAGACGTCCAAGTGCACGTGTCCGGCTTCGTCCATCAGGTGCAGCCGGTGAAGCTCCACGTAGCTTGCCTCCAAGGGTCCCAGCTCGCCCGCAGACCTAGTGCGAAGGAGCATGCGAGAAAAGGCAGTAGAAAATTCCTCCAGTACCAGGATCAGCCAGACCAGCGTGGGCCACAACAGCGAGGCACTCATTAGCCAGCCCATCCAACCCTTTTCCTGGGCCGCGGAAGGTGTGAACAGGCTAGCGCTGTGGTCATACCCGCCGGGGAAGTAGCGGCGGTTGAAGTCATGGAACATCGCGTGGTGCCGCTCTTCCTCCCGCAGCATCATCTCCAGGCAGTCCGCCAGCTCCCGCTTGCCGCGCTCGAGGCAGTGGTCGCGGAGCCGTTCCACCACTCGGCAGGTGAAGCCCTGCTCGAACAGCATGAAAAGCTCGTTGCTGCGCAAACCGTAGAGCTGGTTGTAGCGCAGGCGCTGGGCGTGATCGAGTCGCTGGTACCAGGACGTGTGGTAGAGCTGGGTAAAGTGCTCGGGCACCAGTGGGCGATCCAGATCGATGGCCTCAGTCCGCTGGGGTCTCAATCGGGTCTGGCGGCGCTCGCTGGCCGCACGCAGCACCGGTAGGCTCGGGCGCTGCATCAGCCGAACTCCGCGTACCCGGCCCGGGATAGCGGCATTGGGCCCGGCTCCCGGCAGGGGCGAGGCCCGCCCCACAGGCTTAGGTACTGCCGCCAGTAGTCCCGGTCATAGCTCAATCCGGCCGCCAGGCGGGGCAGCCGGATCCAGGAGACATGCGGGTGCTGGTGGTGAATCCGGTCCCACTGCCCGTTGAGCAGCAGCAAGCCCATCGGGCGGCTTACTCGCAAGTTCCAGGCGCCGTCCCGCACGTCCCGCGGACTGAAGGCGTGTGTGACGTACTGGCGGGTGGACCAGTTGACGGCGAAGCAGAGATAGACGGAGAGCAAGGCCTGCCACCCGAGCCCCACAGCGACACAGAGAAGGCCCCAGAATCCGATTCCCAGCAGCACTTCAAGGCGCGCCCGGCGTGTCTCGTTCGGGCCGAAGTCATCGAAAAGCACGGCGGTGGTGCGGGCCTGGCGAAACGGGGAGCTCCGCAGCCAATCCGGGCGGAGTGCGAGCAGCAGACTGCCCAACGGGATGAGCAGCCACCAGAGCCCTGTCAGCACTCCGTACCATTGCAGCGTCTTGACGAGACGGTTGTCGCGCGGGTAGTAGCAGTCGAACATCTCGTGATCGGTACGGTTACAGCAATGATGCACGACGTGGGTGATCTTTAGCAGGGTGAAGGACACCGGGAACAACCAGCCCAGCAGCATGCCAACGCCGTCGTTGACGCGCGGGTCTGGATGCAGGAGGTTGTGGCTGGCTTCGTGCAGCAGAGCGTAGTTGGTGAGTAGCAGGAAGGCGTAGACTAGCCCGACCGCCAGAAGCCACGGGTACTGCAGGCGCGCCGCCAGGGCCAGTAGGGCGATGGCGGTGACAAAGACGCCCGCCGACAGAGCCAAGTTCAGGCGGGCGGGAATGGCCTCGCCGCGTGTGTCTGGGGGCATTTCTGACCTTCCGTTCACGACGGCTGCACAGGGTCGAAGTTATGCCGCAGAGTAACCGATTATCCTCGGCCGAGTCACCACCGTTTCGCCTGGTCGCGCTGGGCTATTTTCCCCTGATATTCTTGGCTGGCGGCGGCCTGCTGGCCTGGTGGGCGCAGTCCTTCGCGCTAGCGCTGGCCTGGCTCTATCTGTTACCGCCCCTGCTGTGCCGACTATTGCTGCTTCTGTTCGGCGTGCCCGAGACGACCTCCTGCACCCCGGACCATCCTGTCTATCTGCGTTGGTGGCTCCTAACCCAACTGCAGATGCCTTTCAACCGCCTTGGATTTCTGGAGGAGGTCTTGCGTCTGGTCCCCGGTCTCTATGCCCTCTGGCTCAACCTCTGGGGCTCTTCGGTGAGCCCCTTTGCTTTCTGGTCCCGGAGCGTGCTGATCTCCGAGCGTTATCTGGTGCAGGTGGGCCATGGAGCGCTCTTCGGTGCCTACTCGGGTCTGGCAGGGCACGTGGTGAATCGAGACGGGGACGGCCAGCTCCGTCTGACCGTCGCCCGAGTGGTTGTGGAGCCAGGTGCCATCGTCGGTATCCGTGCTGGCCTTGGGCCGGGCTGCCGGGTGTTCGCCGGGGAGACGCTCCCCGCCAACCGGCTCTTGCCTCCCTTCACCGGCTGGAAAGAGGGGCGCAAGGTCCGGCTGGACGCGCCCTGCTAACCAAATCTTGCGAGTGGGGACAACCGCCCCCTCCCAAGCGCTGCAATGGGCTGGGTCGGCTCACCCGGAGCGTCGGCGCCGCCCGCGCCCGCCAATCCAACCAAGCAGGGCGCCGACCACGAGACCACCAACGGCCCAGAGATAAGACCCCTGGCGCGCGGCGGTGAGGATCGGGTTGTCCACCATGTTCACTCCGGCGTGCAGGGTCTTAATCTGCCAACGCCCGTCGTTCTGCACTAGAGTGGCAGTCCAGCGGGACTCCATCTCCATGGTCGCGCCCCCCGGCAGCGAATAGGTGTCAGTGGACATGCCGTAGTCGACGGCGACTTGGCCGTCGATGAATTGGCTCAGCGCTAACGCCTCAGGTTCAATTCTAAGGCCGCGCAGGGGCGCATCCTCCGCCCGGAAATTTGCTTGAAAATAGGCCTTAAGGTTTTCAAAATCCGTAATCACCGTCTGATCGGCCATGACCACAAAGAAGCCTGGGGCAAGCAGAGGGGCTAGGGCGTCCAGGTCGTATTCGTTCAGGGCACGTGTGGCCTCGCGCAACAGCCCACGGAGCTGTTCGTGGTCTGCCGCGTGCGTGTCCTCTTCAGCCGCCAGAGTCGGTGTTAGAAAGCAGAACAAGAACAGGACTGAGATAATGCGCATGGTGATCCCCCTTTCCGCAACGAATAGCGCGACCAATAATGCGAACCGGCAATGTGAGCCGGCGCCATTCTTTTCGCCAAGGTTAACCACTGCCGCTCAACCTGGCTAGCCCTGAAGAATCCCGTAGGTGCAGCCAGGCCTTCAACGCGAGTCCTCCGCCAAGGTCCAGCAGATGGTGCTGATGGACCAGCAGAGTGGAGAGGCAAATAATTCGTCGTCATCGTCGGCGTGGACGCCCGCTGGCTGGAACAGTCCCCGTCGCGTTTCTATCGCGAGCAGCTCTCCGCGCGATTCGCCCGGGAGAAAGGCAAGGCGGGTGTCCTGGACTACCTGGAGAAGATCTTCCAGATCCCGCTTTGGCTGCGACCCCTGGACTTCAACTGGTGTGATTGGCTGAGGCGCCGAGGCATCCGATCCCGTCCCCAGGCAGTGGGCTCGCGCCGCGCGAGACTGCCGGGATTCCCGGCGCCGCAGGCCGCTTGGGCTCAGGGCTTTCTCAGCACGCAGAGCACGCCGGTGACGCTGAGCTCCTCTTCGGTCATCTCCTTGAAGCGGCCGGCGACCCGCTGCATGAATCCTTCCGGCATCTTTCCGATTCGATTCTCATAGCGCAGGATCTCGAAGCCAGCACGCTCGAAGTAGGGCCTGATCTCGCATGAGCGCAGCCGATTGACCAGACCGTCGGACCAGTCGTCGCCTTCGGCCAGGAAGGACCAGTGATGATACTTCGAGCTGACGTATGAGCGGTGGTCGACGAGATCGATGTGATGGCTGGCGATTCCGCCCTTGCGCATCAGCGCAAACAAGCGCCGGACGGCAACCTCGAAGTCCAGGAAATGCTCCAGCACCGCCCGTGAGGTCATGATGTCGATGCTGTCCTCCGCGAGGGCCGGGCCGTGGATGTCGGTGACGATGTGCTGCAGGGGAAGCTCTGCCAGACCGTCGTCCAGGCGTCCCTCCCGGAGCGCCTGGATATCGAAGCGCAGGGCTCGGCCCAGGAATTCCCATTTGTCGATGCCGGACCAGCGCCACTTGTCCGGGCAGCTGCAGCAGTCGCACAGCAGATCCGCCAGCGCCTCCGCGGCACGCTGGCGGTTGCCGGCACGCAGATCGAGGGAGTACGTCGAGGCGGCGCCGTTGAGATACATCACCGTGGCGATGCCGTAGGGATGGTAGGTGCCGCATCCCAGGTCACAATAGACCTTTTCCTGCAATCGGGTATATGGGCTGAGGGCCTCGAATCCTTCCCTCGCGACATCGTGCACCCGGGCGGGCCCGTAGCGCCATTCCGCCTGGGTCTGTAGCAGTCGTCGGCAGAAGCTGTAGACGCGATCCAGCTCGCGCCAGGAGAGGCCTTCGGGAAGCTTGGGCGAGAGCGTCATGGTCTGCACCGCGCCCTTGTCCAGCAGATAGGCGACCCTGTTGAGCAGGCGTCTTAGAGGCTTGTACTTCCGGGCGGTGCCTATCGATCTCAAAAGGGCCGATTCGGCGCGCTGCTTCATCGTCGTCATGCGTGCGATTCCCTCACTCACTCCGCGCCCATCGACGGGGGACAGGGCTGGAGCCTCGTCTGTGATAGCCTGCGACCACACCGCCGGTTGATGTCCCCGGCTGGACGCCATGGGACAGACTGCCTGGTTCCAGCTCAGGACCGCCGCCAGGCGCGCCGGCTATCCTGAAGACGCCTCCCAGCTCATGACCGGTGGCTGCTCCTCGCCGCTCCAGACACAGAGAGACTCCCGGAAGCGCAGGATGCGGCCGTGGCAGCGCTGTTGCCCATGGTCCGCTAGGGTAACCGGCAATCCCTCGCCTGGGATAGATGTCCGTGGTGGGAGCGGGCTCGCCCGCGAATTCGATGGGCATTGCGAGCCAGGCCGCGCTCACGGGCAGCCCGCGCATGGCGACATGGGCAGTGACTCGCGTACTCTGGGGAAAGCACGACGGCGGCTCGCCGCAACCCCTATGCTAGACAGAGCATCGCATGCCGGCATTCACCCACGACTACCCCTTCGACCCGAGCTATGGCTATTCCCTGGCGGCACTGCGGCGCATTCGTCCGCCGCGGCCGCCACGGGATTTTCGCGCCTTCTGGGAAGACCGCTACGGGACGGTGCGCGAGCTGCGTCCCGAGCCGGCGCTCGGCCCGCCACGGGAGGGTCCAGCGGACTGGTGGGTGCGAGACTTTGCCTACCGCTCGAGCGGTGGGCTCACCATTCGCGGCTGGCTGGCCGAGCCGGTGGAGGGCCCCGTGGAGCGCGCTCTGGTCCTGGGACACGGCTACGGCGGCTGCGACGGGCCCGAATTCAGCCTGACCAGTCCAGGCATGGCCCTGGTCTTCCCTTGCTTCCGGGGCCTTTCACGCAGTGCCTGCGCATCCATCCCGGCCGACCCGGACCAGCACGTGCTGCACGAGATACAGGACCGCAGGCACTACGTCATCGGCGGCTGCGTGGAGGATCTGTGGCTGGCCGTGTCGGCCCTGCTGGAGCTGCACCCTCAGGTGCAGGGGCGGGTGGGCTACGCCGGCATCAGCTTCGGCGGCGGCATCGGCGCGCTCGCCCTGCCCTGGGAAGATCGTGTGGCGCGCGGCGCGCTCACGGTGCCGACCTTCGGCCATCATCCCCTGCGGCTCACGCTACCCAGTGTAGGGAGCTCGGAGGCGGTGCGTCTCTATGGCCGGCATCACCGCAATATCCTGGCAACACTGGCCTACTATGATGCTGCCGTCGCCGCCGAGTACATACGGATTCCCATGCTCGTGGCCGCCGCTCTGTTCGACCCCGCGGTTCCCCCGCCGGGACAATTCGCCATCTACAATGCCCTGACGCATGGGCAGGAGCTCTACGTGCTGGATGCCGGGCACTTCGACTGGCCCGGTCGGCCGGCACAGGAGGCGGCGCTCGCCGCCCGGGTTCGAGACTACTTCGAGCCCCTGTGAGACGCGATCACCACCGGCGTGCGCAAGGAGGGTCGCTGGGGCTGGGGGGCTGAGGGGGGCTTCCCGGCGAG
>CAYQDX010000220.1:0-6992 GCA_964416345.1 uncultured Ectothiorhodospiraceae bacterium | reverse complement strand
GTGGGAGCGCTGATTGTGGGCGCCGTACTCGGAGATCTCCTTGGAGCAAGGGCATAGGCTGGTCACCGGCACTACGACCTTGATCGAGATCTTGCTGCGACCGCTGATGCGCTCGCCGAGGAAGCACACTTCGTAGTCCATGAGGCTGCTCACCCCGGATACCGGCGCCTGCTTGGTCACGAAGTAGGGGAACGACATCTCGATGTGTCCCGACTGTGCCTCTAGCCGCTCGGTCATCTCTGCCAGCATGTCCTTGAATGACTTCACTGTGATCTCGCGCTCGTGCTTGTTCAGGATCTCTACGAAGCGCGACATGTGGGTGCCCTTGAAGTTGTGGGGCAGATCCACGTACATGTTGAACGTGGCAATGGTGTGCTGCTCGCCGCCGGTGCGGTCGCTCACCCGCACCGGATGGCGGATTTCCTTGATGCCGACCTTGTCGATGGGCAGGCGGCGCAGATCGGGAGAGCCCTGCACGTCGGCGATGGATGCGGAAATCTCGCTCATTCTCGGGAATCCTCTTGCAGCAAGCCTCGGGGGGTCGGTCGCGCGGGCCGCCCCGCACGCCGCCGGGCTTCCGGACCGTCGGATCAGTCCGCCGCGTCCTCGGTGTAGCGCACGCAGGCGCGCTCGGTCTCCCACAGGGTGACTGCGGTGACCGCCACCTGATCGTTGTTCAGGTTCCGCGCCAGCCCGTGAAACAGCCAGGCCGCAATGTTCTCCGCCGTAGGGTTCTGCACGTCGAACGGTGAAATGTCGTTGAGATACCGATGGTCGAGCTGGTCGGTCAGGGACTTGGCCGCCCGTTTCACCACCTTGAAGTCCACCGCCATGCCCAAGCCGTCGAGCACCCGCGCGCGCACCTCTACCTCCAGCTTCCAGTTGTGGCCGTGCATGCGACTGCACTGGCCGGGGTAGTCGCGCAGCGTATGAGCGGAGGCGAAGTCTGAAACGACGCGCAGTGTGTAGCAGGCGGCCATATTGAGTTTGCCAGACGCGCTCGGACTCTAATGCAGTTGGACAATCCCAGGCAAGATGATACGGCACGGGCAGGGCTTTTCGCCCTTGGCAGGCAGACTACCCACGCTGGCGCGGGGTCGATCAAGGCAGCCTCAACGGACCCGCTCGATGATGTGGCGCGCTATCCAGCGCAGTGGGTCTCCCGCCGGCCCTAGCCCCTCGAGCGCGGCCAGGGCCTCGTCGTGTAGCTCCAACGCCCGGGCCCTGGCCGCCGCGAGTCCGAGCAGGGCCGGATAGGTAGGCTTGTTGCGGGCCTCATCTGCACCCTGGGTCTTGCCCAGCGTCTGAGTGTCCCCCGCCACATCCAGGACGTCGTCCTGAATCTGGAAGGCCAGCCCGATACACTTGGCATAGTGGTCCAGATACTCCAGGGTGCGCGCGTCGGCGCAATTCGCGCTCAGCGCGCCCAGGTGCACGCTGGCACGAATGAGCGCCCCGGTCTTGTGGATGTGCATGTCCTCCAGCGCCACGATGTTCAGGGTTCTGCCCACTGCGCCCAGGTCTATGGCCTGACCGCCGGCCATCCCTCGGGAGCCGCTGGCTGCCGCCAGCTGCTCGACCATGAGCAGGCGTCTGCCGGCATCGACGGCGATGTCCGGGTCATGGGCGAGCACATAGAATGCCAGTGATTGCAGGGCGTCGCCTGCCAGCAACGCGATGGCCTCGCCATGCACCTTGTGGCAGGTGGGCACGCCGCGGCGTAGGTCGTCATCGTCCAGGGCCGGCAAGTCGTCGTGTATCAGCGAATAAGTGTGGATCATCTCCACCGCACAGGCGGGGCCGTCCAGTGCCGCGCTCCTCGCGCCCAGGGCGGCACCCGTGGCGTAGACCAGCGTGGGTCGAATGCGCTTCCCTCCAGCCATGGCGGCATAGCGCATCGCCCGATGGAGGTCGGATGGATGAATCTCGGCGCCAGGCAGCCAGCGCTCCAGGGATTGCTCCACCCGCACTTGCGCCTCGCTCAGCAGATCGGCTAGGGGCATGACTCAGGACTCCCCGGCGGAGTCGAGGTCCGCCGTCTGCGGCTCATCGTCCTTGTCCACCAGCATCTGGACCTTGAGCTCGGCGTCTCGCAGCGCCTGCTGGCACAGGCGGGTGAGCTCAACTCCACGCTCGAAATCCCGCAACGAATCTTCCAGGGAGAGCTCGCTCTTTTCCATACGCTCCACCAGCGCCTCGAGCTCCTGCATGGCACTCTCGAAATTCAGAGGTGGGGTCTTCTTGTTGGACATACTCGCCGACTCGCAAGGCCATTGGCTAAGTTAGCCCACGGCCGGCCCGAGGGTCAATCGGAGAGGGCAAACAGAGGGCGACCGCGGCCGTGCGGCAGACTTTGCTGCGCAGGATCAACCTCGCGCCGTGCAAGCTGCCCTACAATGCGTTGGGGTAGGTGCTCCAGGTCTGCCCACAGTTGACATCTAAGCCAGTCTGCATATAGAGTTAGCTCAGGATTTAGACTTAATCTAAATCTTCACCGCCTGCTGCGCAGGTCCTACCAGACAGTATTCAGGAGGATATCGTCGTGTCACTGAAAGATACCAAGACCGAGGAGAATCTGAAGGCAGCATTTGCCGGGGAATCCCAGGCGAACCGCCGCTACCTGTATTTCGCCCAGAAGGCAGATGTCGAGGGCTACAACGACGTGGCAGCCGTGTTCCGCTCCACCGCAGACGGCGAGACCGGGCACGCGCACGGCCACCTGGAGTATCTGGAGGCCAGCGGCGACCCCGCCACCGGCCTGCCGATGGGTGGCACCTCGGAGAATCTCAAGGCCGCTATCGCGGGTGAGACCCACGAGTACACCGATATGTACCCAGGCATGGCCAAGGAGGCCCGCGACGAGGGCTTCGACGAGATCGCCGACTGGTTCGAGACGCTGGCGAAGGCCGAGCGCTCTCACGCCAACCGATTCCAGAAGGCCCTGGACAATCTGGAAGGCTGATCTCGCGCCCGGGTGGGGCGGTGAGAGCCGTCCCGCCTGCCGCTCCCGGCGTGGCGTAGCCGTTCTCGGGCCGGGAGCCCCATCGCGAGCTGCGGCCGATCACAGGCCTGCCTCAGCGAGCCGCACGCAAGCCCAGGCAGCTGGGCCTCAAACGGGGAGGCGTCATGTCAGCGTCCGATCAACCTGAAGCAGCCGGCACACAGCGTGGCGATGCACCCACGCGTCACCCGTTGGACTGGAAGAGCGAGGAGTTCTATGACCAGGCTGCGCTCTTCAGGGAGCTGGAACGGGTCTACGACCTGTGTCACGGCTGTCGCCGCTGCTTCAATTTGTGCCATGCGTTTCCGACCTTGTTCGACGCCATAGACGCCTCGGAGTCCATGGAGCTGGACGCCGTGCCACGCTCCGTTTATTGGGAAGTGGTGGATCACTGCTACCTCTGCGACATGTGCTTCATGACCAAGTGCCCGTATGTGCCACCCCATCCGTGGAACATCGACTTCCCTCATCTGATGCTGCGGGCCAAGGCGGTCAAATATCGCAGCGGCCAGACCAAGGGACGAGACAAGATCCTGACCTCGACCGATACCGTAGGCAGACTGGCCGGTATCCCGGTGGTGGTGAGCCTGGTCAACACCGCCAACCGCTCTTCCGGGGCGCGCAAGGTGCTTCACGAGGTGCTGGGGGTGCATCCGCAGGCGGTGCTGCCGGACTACCACAGCGACACATTGCGCAAGCGCATGAAGCGGCGCACGCCGCGGGCGCTGAAAGGCGAGCCCACCGAGGGGACCCAGGGTAGGGTGGCTCTTTTTGCCACCTGCTATGGCAACTACAACGAGCCGCACATCGGCGAGGACTTGGTGGCCGTCCTGGAGCACAACGACATCCCGGTTCGGATGGTGGACAAGGAGCAGTGCTGCGGCATGCCCAAGCTGGAGCTGGGGGACTTGGAGGCCGTGGCTCGCGCCAAGGAGGCCAACATCCCGGTGCTGGCGCGGTTGGTGGACGAGGGCTGGGACATCATGGCGCCGGTGCCCTCCTGCGTGCTGATGTTCAAGCAGGAGCTGCCGCTGATGTTTCCGGACGACCCCGAGGTGGCCAAGGTGCGCGCCGCCATGTTCGACCCCTTCGAATATCTCATGCTGAGACACAAGGCGGGCAAGCTGCGCACCGAGTTCAAGAGCTCCCTGGGCAAGGTGGCCTACCACGTGCCTTGTCACCTGCGGGTGCAGAATCTGGGTCCCAAGACTCGCGATGTGCTGCAGCTCGTGCCGGACACTCAGCTCGACATGATCGAGCGCTGCTCGGGGCACGACGGCACCTATGCGGTGAAGAGCGAGTATCACGAGATCTCGATGAAGCTGGCCAAGCCGGTGGTGAGCCGAGTCGAGAAGCTTGCCGCCGATCACTACTCCAGCGACTGCCCGATGGCCGGCCACCAGATCGAGAACGGTCTGCGCAACGGCAAGGCGCCGGAGCACCCGCTGAGCCTGCTGCGCTACGCCTATGGAATATGACATCTGATGAGAAAGCTCACCCGAGACGACCTCTATAGCCTGGAGGATTACGCCGAGAAGCGTGCAGAGCTGCGCCAACAGGTCATGGCGCACAAGAAGAGCCGCCAGGTGCGGCTGGGCGAGCACGCCGGGCTGTACTTCGAAGACCGGCTGACCATGCTCTACCAGGTGCAGGAAATGCTGCGTGCCGAGCGCATCTTCGAGCGCTCGGGCATCGACGACGAGCTGGCTGCCTACAATCCGCTGATTCCCGACGGCAGCAACTGGAAGGCCACCTTCATGGTGGAATATCCCGACGCCGAGGAGCGCAAGCACATGCTGGCCAAGCTCATCGGCATAGAGGACAGGGTCTGGGTGCGGGTTCAGGGCCATGAGAGGGTCTGGGCCATTGCCGATGAGGACATGGAGCGCGAGGACGAGACCAAGACCTCTTCGGTACACTTCCTGCGATTCGAGCTCACGCCGCAGATGGTCGCCGCCGCCAAGGGCGGCGCCGAGCTCGCCATGGGCATCGACCACCCGGAGTGTCAGGACGCGCTGGAGGTCATCCCGCCCGAGGTTCGCGCCTCGCTGGTGGCGGATCTAGACTGAAACAACCTGCCGCCGGGACTCGCCTGCGGGACTGCGACACGGTAGACTTGCCCCGGCCCCGGAGGTCCGGGGCCGGCTGGACGCCTTGCGTCTGGCCCAAGGTCGTCGTGCATATGGGGAGTCTCCATGCTCAAACTGCCGGGCCTGGTGGCCGCGCTCTTGCTTGCTGGACCGGCCTCGGCAGACAAGATCGACCGGATAATCGATCCGGCCGGCCATTTCGAGTACCAGGACGACAGCAAACCCTGGCAGGAGCTGAAGGCCGTGCTGCCTGCCTTTCCCGCGGAAGGCGACTGGGTGGAGCTGGACCTGGGAGGCGATGCCGGTGGCTATCGCTACTATCTGGATCCCAGCGAGCTCGACGTGGGCAACGACGGTGTGGTGCGCTATGCCGCCGCCATGAGCTCCGAGGACGGAGTGCGCAACGTCTTCTACGAAGGGCTGCGCTGCAGCGATCGGAAATACAAGATATACGCCTATGGTGGCGAGCACCGCTGGCAGCCCATGGAGCGGCCGGCCTGGAAGGCCGTGGAGCTAGTCGAGCAGGGTCCCTACCGGTTTCGCCGAGTGCTACATACACATTATCTGTGTGACGCCTACTGGCACGTCCTGCCCCGGAATGAGATCCTGAGTCGGATCCGAGGCCGCGAGTCCGACGAGGGGCCGGGGTTGTAGCCCATATGACCATTGCCTATGACGCGTCCGCCATCGAGGTCCTGACCGGATTGGAGCCGGTGCGTAAGCGCCCCGGCATGTATACCGACACCACCCGTCCCAATCATCTGGCCCACGAAGTCATCGACAACGCCGTCGATGAGGCCGTCGCCGGTCATGCCAAGACCATCGAGGTGATACTGCACGAGGACGGGTCGCTGTCCGTGCGGGACGACGGTCGCGGCATGCCGGTCGACCTGCATCCGGAGGAAGGCGTGCCCGGGGTGGAGGTCATCCTCACACGGCTGCATGCCGGCGGCAAGTTCTCCGACAAGACCTACCGCTTTTCCGGTGGCCTGCACGGTGTGGGGGTCTCGGTGGTCAACGCGCTGTCCAGGCATCTGGAGGTGTGGGTCAGGCGCGGCGGAGTGGAGTACAACATGGCCTTCGCCGGCGGCGCCAAGGTCTCCGCGCTGGAAGCCGTGGGCAAGGTCGGCCAGCGCAACACCGGCACCACGCTGCGGTTCTGGCCGGACCCCAAGTACTTCGATACGGTGAAGTTCTCGGTGTCCCGGCTCAAGCATACCCTGCGGGCCAAGGCGGTGCTGTGTCCGGGCCTGCGGGTGAGCTTCACCGAGGAGCCTGGCGCCGGGCACCAGGAATGGTGCTACGAGGACGGCCTGGCGGACTATCTGCGCGATGCCCTGCGGGAGGTCCCGACCCTGCCCGAGGAGCCCTTCGTCGGCCACATGCAGGGCAACGAGGAAGCCGTGGACTGGGCTGTCCTGTGGCTGCCGGAGGGCGGCGAGCCGGTCATCGAGAGCTACGTCAACCTGATTCCCACGCCGCTCGGCGGCACCCACGTGAACGGAATGCGCACCGGGCTCACCGAGGCCATGCGCGAGTTCTGCGAGCTGCGCAATCTGCTGCCCAGAGGCATCAAGGTTGCGCCCGACGACGTTTGGGACCACCTGAGCTGCGTGCTTTCCGCCAAGCTGCGTGAGCCGCAGTTCTCCGGTCAGACCAAGGAGCGCCTGTCCTCCCGGGAGTGTGCGGCCTTCGTCTCCGGTGTGATCAAGGATGCCTTCAGCCTGTGGCTCAACCAGCACGTGGAGATGGGCACTCGCATTGCCGAGCTTGCCATCTCCAGTGCCCAGCTGCGGCTGCGGGCCGGTCGCCAGGTCGTGCGCAAGCGTATCACCAGCGGTCCGGCTCTGCCGGGCAAGCTGGCGGACTGCGTGAGCCAGGATCCGGGCCGCAGTGAGTTG
>CAYQDX010000219.1:0-6994 GCA_964416345.1 uncultured Ectothiorhodospiraceae bacterium | reverse complement strand
TTGCGCTGAGCAAATCCGGCAGCGCTACGGTCGAGGTCGCCCTGCGGGGCGTGCCCCAGGTGGCGGTCTACCGCCTGGGCGCCGGCTCCCTCTGGGTCGCTCGCCACCTGCTGCGTCTGACCGAGGCGGACATCGCCAACTTCGTGCTGGTCAACCACGTGCTCGGACGCCGGGTGGTGCCGGAGCTGCTTTACCGGGCGACGCCGCAAGCCGTGGCGGCCGCGGCCATGCCTCTGCTGGCCGAGGATTCCCCCGAGCGCGCGGCGCAGCTGCGGGGCTACGCGGAGCTCCGCGAGCGGCTCGGGCCGCCGGGTGCTGCCGAGCGGGCGGCGGCGGAGATCTGGCGCTGTCTGCTGGACGCCGTGCCCGATCGAGCCGGATCCCACGGCGCGTGAGCAGACATCCGCATCCATCACCAATGGGAACGGGGCCAATGGAGGTCGCCGACATGGAGGCGGCGACCAGTTGAGATATTAGTCGTCCCGAAAGTCCTTGCATGGGGCCTCCGCGACACGCTGCGAGTACATCCCTGTAAGCTCGACGGCGGGCTCCCTCCCGCCGACGGTCGCCTCGACCCCATGCAAGGACTTTCGCAATGATTGATATGTGGGCTAGACGGGTCCGAGCATGGCTGCAGGATGGCGGGGTGCTGGCGCTGTGGGCGCTGCTCGGTTGGCTCGTGCTGCCCTGGGCGGCCGCGCTCCTGCTGCTCTGGCACGGCGGCAGAGGCGAATGGCGCCGCCTGCGCCAGACACTGGGCTGGGCCAGTGCGGCCGATCTGGCGCCGCTGGCAGGCAGCGAGGTCGTGTGGGTGCACGCGGTGTCGGCCGGCGAGGTGCAGGCCGCCAAGCCGCTGTTGGAGCATCTCCAGGCGGGCGGGCCCCGGCCCGCCGTGTGGCTCTCCGTCGGCACCCGGGCAGGATGGGTGGTCGCCGAGGGTCTAAGGCTGGCGGCCGCGGTCGGGTGGCTGCCCCTGGATGCGCCGCCGTGCTGCCGATTGGCGCTCGAGCGGCTGCGGCCGCGCCTGCTGATCCTGCTGGAGACCGAGATCTGGCCCAATCTGGTGAGCGCCTGTCACCGTCGAGGCGTGCCCGTGGTGCTCGCCAACGGCCGCATCGACGACGCCAGCTATCGCGGCTACCGGCGCTGGCGTTTCCTGTTCGCGCCCGTCCTGGGCCGCTACGAGCGCATACTCGCCGAGTCCCCAGAGGCCGCCGGGCAATTCGCCAGGCTCGGCGCGCGACCCGGCGGGCTGCGGGTGTGCGGCAACCTGAAGGTCGATGCCACCCCAGCTGCGCCCGATCCCGAGCTTCGCTGCCGCTGGCGGGCGCTGCTGGGATTGGGGGGTGGGGATCTGCTGCTGGTGGGCGGATCCACTCATGAGGGCGAGGAAGACATGCTGCTGGAGGTGCTGGATGCCGCCCGCGCTGCCGGCCTGCCGCTACGCCTGCTGCTGGCGCCGCGGCATCCGGTGCGGGTGCCTGGTCTGGGCCGCCGGCTGAGCCGGCGCGGCCGGGCGTGGGCGCTGCGCTCCAGGCTGCCGTCCTCGGCGGCGCCGGAGATCGTGCTGCTCGACACCCTGGGCGAGCTGCCGGCGGCGTACGCGGCGGCGGATCTGGTGCTGGTGGGCAAGTCCTTCAGCGTCGGTGGAGGTCAGAACCCGGCCGAGCCGGCGGCCTGGGGCTGCGCCCTGGTCTTTGGTCCCGCGATGCAGAGCTTCGCCGCCCTGGCCGAGGCCCTGGTGGCCGAGGGCGGCGCCTGGCAGGTCCGGAACGGACGCGAGCTGCAGGCCGCCTGCCTGAGCCTCCTGACGGATGCGCAGCGCCGTACGGCGATGGGAGAGCGGGCCCGCCGGGCCGTCGCCACGCGACGCCAGGCCGTGGCCTGCACCATGGCCGAGATCGAGCCCTTGCTGCGCCGGGCTGGGCCGGCGGATCATTTGCAGCGGCGGGCGTCCGCCACCCCCGCGCACAGGCCGCGACGGGACTGAGCGATAAATGCCAGATACTCCGCGACCAGGGGCTGCTCGGCGCGCTCGGCCAGACGGGCGCGGGCCGTCGCCGGCCCCAGTCCCGGCCGGTAGAGCACGCGGTAGATACAGCGCACCCTGGCGCTGTCCGCCTGCGACAAAACGCCGCGGCGCATGCCCCCCAGATTGATGGAGCCAACGACGTTGATGCCGGTCGCGATGCAGAACGGCGGTAGGTCGCGGCTGATGGCCGCCGCCCCGGACAGCAGGGCGCCCCGTCCCACCTGGCAGTGTTGGTGGACGGCAGAGTTGCCCCCGGTCATCACGTGGTCGTACAGGCGGGCGTGGCCGCCGAGCTGGGTGCCGTTGGCGAGCGCGCAGGCGTCGCTCACCCGGCAGTCCTGACCCAGGTGGCTGTTCACCATGAGACATACCGGTCACACCTGGGTTTTCCGCCCCGGAGCACGCCTCTCCCGCCCCATGGCGGCGTTATCGCTCCTCGCCATACTCACTATGACTCGTCACGATGCCTTGCCCTGAACCGCGATTGACGCACTCTAACAGCGAAAAACCCAGGTGCGACGGGCATCGTTGTCGTGGCCGACACGGGTGGGCGTCTCCGTCTGGCTGGCGGCGTGGACGGTGACGCCCTCGCGGAGCACGTTGCGATCGCCGATGGTCACGCCCGCAGTCGGAGCGTCGAAGGCTCAGCCGGAGATCTGGGGCGCGAAGCCGAGGCACACGCCCGGGTAGCATAGGTTGCCGGCCCCATGTGCAGTGGTCCCTGCAGCTACACCCGGCCGAGGAGGCGCGAGCCGGCGCCGATGTGCACGGGTCCCGCCAGCATGCAGCCCGAGCCGATCTCCACATCGTCGGCCAGCTCCACCTTGCCGACCAGTCGGGCGCTGGGATCGACCTCAGCCATCGACCGAGACGGACCGATCAGCAAAGAACCGGCGCACCGCGGCGATGACCCGGTCCTGATCCGCCCTGTCCAGGTAGGGATGGATGGGCAGACTCAGCACCTCTCGGCAGCACTGCTCGGCATGCGGCAGCTGGGCGAGCGGGTCGGTGTAGGCCGCCAGCGCCGGCTGGTGATGAAGAGGCTCCGGGTAGTAGACCGTGTGCGGGATGTCGAGTCGACCCAGCCACTCCCGTAATGCCTCGCGCTCCGGAGTGGCGATGGTGTAGCAGGAATGGGCGCTGGCGTTCCAGGGCGCGATCCAGGGCACGGTCACCAGCTCGGCCAGGGCGCCCGAGTAGTGCTGGGCGACGCCTGCCCGCGTCTGGGCCTCCTGCTCCAACAGTGGCAGCTTGGCCAGCAGCACGGCGGCCTGCAGGGAGTCCAGCCGGCAGTTGATGCCCAGCTGCACATGGCGAAAAGGCCGCTCCTGGCCGTGGCTGCGCAGGCGGCGCAGCCGCTCGGCCAATACCGGGTCGGCGGTGAAACAGGCCCCGCCGTCCCCGTAGCAGCCCAGGGGCTTGGAGGGATAGAAGCTGGTGCATCCCACGTGTGCCAGGCCACCGGCTTGCCGGCCGCGGTAGGTGGCCCCCAGGCTCTGTGCGGCGTCCTCGATCAGCGTCAGACCGTGGCGCTCCGCGATGGCGCCGAGGCGGTCGAATTCGGCACACTGGCCGAATAGGGAGACCGCGATGATCGCCCGGGAGCGTGGGGTGATGACCTCCTCTACCGCTTCGGGGTCCAGGTTGTAAGAGCGAGGATCGATGTCGGCGAAGACTACCTGGGCCCCTAGCAGCGCCACCGCCTCGGCCGGCGCCGCGAAGGAGAAGGGGCTGGTGATGACCTCGTCGCCGGCGCCGATACCGAGGGCCATCAGAGCCAGCAGCAGCGCGTCCGTGCCGCTGGACACCGTCACGCAGGCCCGGATGCCGACCCGCCGGGCCAGCGTGGCTTCGAGCTCTTCCACCTCGGGTCCCAGGACGTAGCGGCCGTGGCGATGCACGCGCTGGAAGCGCTCCGCCAGATCCGCCGCGATCAGACGGTATTGGGCATCGAGGTCGATGAATCGCACGCTTGACTACTTGAGTGAGGAAGGGCTGCGCGACGGCTTTCGATTGCGCGCGGCTCGGCTGCCCGCTGCGTGGTGGCGCGCCGGGGATTGTGGCGTACAGTCAGCGGCCATTGCAACTGGCACGGGTCCTGTGTCGTGCCGCGGAGAAGAATAGGCGTCCCAAATTGCGCCGGCGTAGAGGAGCAGCGCTATCTACCGCCAGGTGGGTGCCTTGTCGAATAAGCCCGGGCGGCCGCGATGAGCTCCGGGAGAAGTTGCGAGACCAGAGCCGGCTGCGCAAACTACGCCAGGGCAGTTGAGCCTAGAATTCCAGGGAAATCCCATGTCCACGGAGTCCAAGCCGCAGCATGTTCGGATATTCCTGGCCTCGCCCGGAGATGTGCAAGCGGAGCGCGAGGCCATTCGCAGGTGCCTGCAGGAGCTGCCGAGATCGCCTCTGCTCGCGGGCCGGGTGAGCTTCGAGGAGGTGTCCTGGGACGATCCCTACGCGCCGGCGCCCTTCAGCTATGGCGAGACCCCACAGGCCAGTGTGGTCCAATACAAGCACCGGCCGTCGCAGTGCGATCTGGTGGTGGCGGTGCTCAAGCATCGGCTCGGCTCGCCCCTGCCGCCCACCTGGGACACCAAGCCCGATGGCAAGCCCTACGGCTCGGGCACCGAGTGGGAGATCGCCGAGGTGGAATCCGTCGGCGGCAAGCGGCCGGAGGTGTGGGTCTTCTACTGCGAGGAGGACTATGCCGAGCCCCGTGGCCTGAGCGCCGAGCAGAAGCGCGAGCGCAGAGCCCAGAAGGATCGGGTGGATGCCTTCATCGATGCCCGCAGGACCCCGGACGGTGTGTTTCAGCGGGGAGTGATGGGCTATGAGTGCAGCGCGGACTTTCCGCACTACTTCGAGAAGGTGCTTGAGGGTTGGCTGCGAAGCCGGCTCGATCCGCCACGCAGCTCGGCGGTGCAAATGCGCTCGCCCGCCGCGCCTCTCCCGGATCCCCACCGCCGCCTGCTGGAGCTGCTGCGCGGCGAGGCCGCTCCCGACGACAAGCTGCTCCGAGAGGTGCGCGATCACCCGCCGCGCAGCATCGCGGAGTACCGCTACCGGCGCCTGACTGTCTGGACGGCCTCCCAGCACGCGGTGGACCGGCGCTTCGTGACCATGACCCTGCTGCTGGACCAGGGCGAGCAGGCGGAGGGGGAGCGCTTCAAGCGCCAGGAGGGGAGCTTCGACGACCCCAGCGACCTGCTCGCGGCGCGCGATGAGCCGGCCTTCGTGCTACTGGGCCCGCCGGGCTGCGGCAAGAGCACCCTGCTGCGGCGCCTGGAGTATGACCTGGCCCGGGAGGCGCTGCTCTCCGGAGACGCGTCAACGCCGCTCACCTGGCTGGTGCCCCTGAACGCCTACCGGGGGGCGGACGGCGGCCTGCCGCTGCCCCCACAGGCATGGCTGGCGCAGCGCTGGGCCCAGCAGCACCCTGCGCTCGCGCCCCTGGCGGAGGTGATGGCCGGCCACCGGCTCTATCTGCTGCTCGATGCGCTGAACGAGATGCCGCGCCCCCACTACGGGGCCCTGGTGGAGCGCTGGGCGGTCTGGCTGGCAGAGCTGGCCGAGCGCGGCGGCGGTCACCGGGCGGTATTCACCTGCCGCAGCCTGGACTACAGCGCACCGCTGTCCAGCGACGCCTGCCGAGTGCCCCAGGCGCAGTTCCAGGCGCTGGGCGACGGGCGGCTCCAGGAGTTCCTGCAGAAGTATTTGCCACGGGGCTGGGAGGATCTGTGGGCGGATCTGAAGGACTCCCCACGCCTGGAATATGAGCGCACGCCCTTCTTCCTCAAGCTGGAGACCGAGCAGTACACCTTCCGGGGTGGCCCGCCCCGGGGGCCGGCGGAGCTCTTCAGCGGCTTCTGCTGGCAAGCCTTGGCTCGGGAGCTTGCGAAGCACAACGCCGTGCTGGGGGACCTCCGGCTGCTCACGGAGCGGGACCGCCAGCGGGTGGCAGGAGAATGGCGCCGGGCGGTGCATCGGCTGCCGGGGGAGGGCAGACTGTTCCCGGCCATGACGGCGCTGGCCTTCGGCATGCAAGCCCAGGGCGTCGAGGAGCGGGTGGGCTACGGGCAGGCCTGTGCGCTGCTGCGGGGCGCGGGTGGGGAGACTCCTGGCAGCGGGGAGCCCCCCATCGAGAAGGCCTTGGTGCGAGCCGGCGAGGCCCTCAACCTGCTGGCCGAAGACTGGGGCAGCGAGGAGCTGTACTACATGCACCAGCTGTTCCAGGAGTACTTCGCCGCCCGCCGCCTGGCGGAGGCCCCCGGCGAGCTGGAGCGCCTGGGGGCGCCCTGGCGCCTCGAGGACATGCCCGAGCCCCTGGCGGAGAAGCGAGCCAGCCTGCCGGTCTCCGAGCCGCTGCCGCTGCTGGCGACCACCGGCTGGGAGCGCACCGCCGAGGTAGCGGCCGCCTTGGCACCGGAGGAGAAAGCCTTCGTGGGCCGGGTGGCCGAGCTCAACCTGCCCCTGGCCGGGCGCTGCGCGGCCCAGCCCGAGGTGGTGCTGGACGATGCCTCCAAGGACGCGCTCAAGCAGCGGCTCATCACGCGCAGCCGGGAGCGGGAGGCGGATCCGCGGGCTCGGATCGACGCCGGCCGTGCCCTGGGGGAGCTGGGGGATCCGCGTTTCGAGCGCCGCCAGGGTCCCCATGGTGCCTATCTGCTGCCGCCGTTCGTGGACATCCCGGCCGGGCGCTACCCCATGGGCAGCGAGGAGGGGGACGCGGACGAGCGCCCGCACTGGGTGGAGCTGGCGGGCTTCCAGCTGGGCCAATTCCCGGTGACCAACGCCGAGTGGGCCCTGTTCATGGCCGCCGGGGGCTATGCCGAGGAGCGCTGGTGGGATACCGAGGCCGGGCGGCGCTGGCGGGAGGGGGAGCTGGATCAGAGCGAGGAGAAGCAGTTCTATCGGGATCTGCAGCAGGAGCTGCGGGCGGACTTCGACGGACGGGTGCAGCGC